>NZ_AYWP01000081.1:0-254 GCF_000502435.1 Mesorhizobium sp. LNHC232B00 | reverse complement strand
CTCCCTACTCCCTACTCCCTACTCCCTACTCCCTACTCCCTACTCCCTACTCCCTACTCCCTACTCCCTACTCCCTTCTCCCTACTCTCTAATGCCCCTCAAACCCGATCAACGTCCGCACCGGCACGCCCAGCGCTTCGAGCTTCGCCCGTCCGCCGAGATCCGGCAGGTCGATGACGAAGCACGCGGCAAGAATATCGGCGCCGATCTGCCTCAGCAGCTTGACCGCCGCCTCCGCCGTGCCGCCGGTGGCG
>NZ_AYWP01000079.1:0-409 GCF_000502435.1 Mesorhizobium sp. LNHC232B00 | reverse complement strand
CGAGGAAGCCAACTCCACGAAGGGCAGATGGTTCCCGACACAGGCTTCGGGTTGCTGAGCGGGCAGCACAAGAGTCTGGATGCGATTGAGTACGCTACGAACTGGGTGGGCAGATACACGTCCTCTTCGATTTCATCCTGCGGCTGCTAAGGGCATTTGCGGCGGCGGTGTAGGCAGCCTGAATGTCGCCCAGGGCCTGAACAAATAGCCAAAGCACGACAACCCTCGAGTCTCCTCAGACTGGTGCTGCGCCTCGCCACGATGGTCTCGACCATGCGGCCGGCTTGGTCGGGATCGGCCATGGCAGCCGCCTCTTTCGGCCATGGCAGCCGCCTCTTTCGGAATGGAAGGTGATGCGATACATTAGCAATTCGTTAAGTGTGCCCGGAGGCCAGCCTAAGGTGAGCGT
>NZ_AYWP01000078.1:0-423 GCF_000502435.1 Mesorhizobium sp. LNHC232B00 | reverse complement strand
GCGACAGCCCGATATCGGAACTGCCTTGCGTGAGCTCAATTGGGAGCCAAGAACCCCGTTGCGAGACGGCCTCGTCAAGACCATTGCCTATTTCGAAGGCTTGGTTTCGTCGGGGTATCTACGCCCCGCCGCTGCCGAATGAAGACCGTCCTGGTCACCGGCGGGGCCCGGCTATATCGGATAATTTCGGCGGTGCCATCACTCGAGCCGTCATTGACGACAATCGCCTCCCAATCGGCAATGTCCTGACCGAGGAGACAGTCGAGTGCTCGTGCGAGCGTCAGTTGCGCGTTGCGCGCGGGCACCACGATTGAAACCAAGGGATTGTCCGCCACTTCTCCCTACCCGCGCTTGGTTCGGAGGTAGAACAGGATTCCTGAAGCATAGCCGGCGATTTCATGCCAAAGGAACCGATCCTCGGGA
>NZ_AYWP01000077.1:0-545 GCF_000502435.1 Mesorhizobium sp. LNHC232B00 | reverse complement strand
GTGCCTCCTTCCATTCCACGGAAAAGATCGCACCATTAAAGCCAGGGATCAAACACCTAGGATCCATGCCGTGCCGGTGGTGCAGTGCTCCGGCGGCGCAAGAAACAGCGAACCTACCAGCCTGTTCCACGAAAGAGTTCGAACCACTCGGGATTGGCCTTTTCGATCAGCTCGATCTTCCATTGGCGCGGCCAGCGCTTCAGCGACTTTTCGCGCTGGATGGCGTCTGCGATGTCGAAAAATTCTTCGTACCAGACAAGGCGTTGCACGCCGTAACGACCGGTGAAGCCTGAGCCTTGGCCAGACTTGTGCTCGGGTACGCGGCGACCGAGATCGTTGGTGACGCCGATGTAGATCGTGCCGCGCTTTTGGCTCGCGGTCATGTAGACGTAGCCGGTCATGGTCGAAGGGTAGCCCGTGTCAGTGGGCGTGCAAGCGCCATTTCTGCTCCGCCACACTCTACGACCAATGTCACGGCATGGATCCTAGGTGTTTGATCCCTGGCTTTAATGGTGCGATCTTTTCCGTGGAATGGAAGGAGGCAC
>NZ_AYWP01000076.1:0-546 GCF_000502435.1 Mesorhizobium sp. LNHC232B00 | reverse complement strand
GTATCCCGCTTGTCTTTCAGAACAAGCAATTGCGGTGCCAAACGCGGTTGATCCGTTTCGGGACATCCTTACAGCTGCCTCGCCGTGTCCTACACGATCATTGAGGCCACGCCTTATGCCTGCATCGTCGATCAAACTGGAAGGTGGCAGCCTCCACGGCATGATCTGGCTGAACTGGATACGGCTATCCGGCGCGATGATGCCCACGGTCGCGACGCTCACGTGGCTTTGATACGCAAACGGCTTAACCATTGCGGGTGCGCCTCGAGGAGCGTGCGGGCACATCGGTAACCGGCTGGTCTATTCCAATCATCCTCAATGAGCTGGATAGCTGCCATTCAGCGCGTCAGGTGGCGCAATGCTCTTCTATCTCTGCTGAGCAAGCTTACGAGCGCACCAGTGTCATCATCCCCAGTCTCAGCCAGCGTCTTCGGAGACGCCAAGAGGGCCACGTCGCAGCTCGACCGTGCGACTCATTGCGTCGGTGACGCCGAGCTACAGGCCCAAAACGCAAGCCAGTTGCAGCCTCTCGTGGCTGATATCGTC
>NZ_AYWP01000075.1:0-1311 GCF_000502435.1 Mesorhizobium sp. LNHC232B00 | reverse complement strand
GCGCTGCCGGATTGGCATGCACGACATGCAGATCCGCGGTGGTGAGAAAGACCGGTGCCGTCAGCGTGTCGAGCACCGACTCGAAGGTCGACCGGGCGATCGCCGCGATGTCGAGCAGCCGGTTGATCGTCGCGGCGCGCTGCAGATGCGGGATCAACCATCGGGCGGCCTCGATCTCATAGTCACCGATCGGTTCCGCGCTCTGGTGACGGCCAAGGCCCAGCGACCCAAAACCACGCTCGTCGCGAGCGAGCCCCAGCCCCATGACATCGACCAACCCCCGTGGTCTGGCCCACTCCAGCGAGTAGCGGTTGGTCGTACTCGCCTCTGGATTGACGCGGCTCATCACCGCGGGCTGATCCATCGGCAGGGCCAAAAGCACCGCCAGCCCACCCCACTGGTCGGTAATGTCAACGGCGTAGTCCGCGATCCGTTCGACGTAGTCCTGCGGCATGTTGCTGGTCACGTTGAGCAGCACTTCGCCCGACGGCAACGCTTGCAGGTTGAGGGCCGCGTTCTCGAAATCGAGCGCGATGCGGATCTCTTCAATGGCGACGGACCAGCGCGGGGGATCGATCGCGGCGTCGTAGATCAGCCCTATCAGTTCGGACAACCGAGCCATCGAGAGAGGAGAACGCATTGCCACCACCCTTGCCGCACTGCAGAAAAATTGAACGCATGATCCGCGGGTCTCCAATTTCCGATGGAGATTGTCGCCTGCTCATAGCCGGTCAGACGCTGGCGGCTACGGGCGACGCGAGAGACGCGGCGAGCTGAACCAACTCGACCTGCCGCCGCACGCCGGTCTTCTCGAACAGCCGCAGCAGATGCGTCCTGACCGTGCTGCGCCCGATGTTGAGAGCATCGGACGTCTCCTCAACCGTGCGGCCCGCCGCGATCTGCTCGAAGACGCGCGCCTCGGCCGGCGTCAGGCCGAACAGCGCCGCGACCAGCGCGGTCGGCGCGACAAAGGGCGTATCGGCCCGGGCCACGAACACCGCCGCGACCACGCTGGCATCAAACGCCCCGCGCCCCGGGCGCAGCGGCAGGACATGCAAGGCCCCAGCCGAGCCGTCGCGCCAGCGTATCGGAACTCCCAGTCCCTTGCGGCCGATGGCGCTTTCGTCCTGCGCCGCCTGCGATACCGCGACGGCCAGCGCGCTGGACACGGCCGACACGCTGGCGGTGAGAACTCCGTTGCGAATGTTGAGGAGGTCGCCGCCGGCGACGAGCGCATGCGCTGCCGGATTGGCATGCACGACATGCAGATCCGCGGTGGTGAGAAAGACCGGTGCCGTCAGCGTGTCGAGC
>NZ_AYWP01000074.1:0-1313 GCF_000502435.1 Mesorhizobium sp. LNHC232B00 | reverse complement strand
TCCATCGCGCTCAATCGCTGCTTCATTAGCTTTTCCTGAATAATCCAGTCAACCAGCAGGCTCGGATCGGCGACTCCTGATCCTGACGCTGTTCGGGCGGACCCTATGAGGGCACGGTCGGGGCGCCGTCGGGCGGCACTGCCGGGCTCGGGAATTATCGCTTCTGGTTCAATGGAGATGACAAGCCACTCCCGGCTTCGTCAGCGCCTAGTCCAGCCATGCATGGCGAGTTCTTCCGGATGTTCGTCCAATCATCGCAATTCATGCAAGAAGAACGTTACCGCGTGGGGTAGGTCCATGCAAATCAATAACGCAAGATCTCACGCCCTAGCCAGGCCTAGTGTGCACAGGCAGCTTATATAACTTCCGTTCAAAACTGCTTCCTTCTGGAATTTCAAGGCAGAGCCTTGCTGGATCAGGGAACGCTGGATGATATTTGCCGGTCTTGTTCACGCTGACCCGAAATTGAAGACTTACCCGCGAACTTATTGCAGAATGGTGAGATGGGTGACTCAAGCGGGCTCATATGATATATATGAGCTGTTGCTAAATTAGCGATGCCACTTCGTGCTGACTTTGGCAAGGAGCGCGCGGAACGTACACCGCAAGCCAACAGGATTGGGCCAAAACCGGCTCCGGGATGTTGAGGTGATGAATATGGCTGTTGCCGAAGCTTTTGTGCGAACTGAGTTACTCAATGACGCTGGCCATCGCGCACGACCGGTTTTCACCTCAAGGGGGAGACACTCAAGGGGGAGACAGATGACAGATGACGCCGATGCAACATTAGCACGGGCACTTACGCAAGAGTTCCTGGTCGCATGTGAATTGCCGTCTTCGATCGAGTCCTACGAGCTCTTCGCGAAGAAGGTCATCGCGGCTGCACGGGTGCGGGATGAAAGATGGGAAGATATTTCATCTGCGCCCAAGGACGGAACCAGGATTCTCGTGCTTTGCCCCCATGCGCGCATCTTTTCGGATATTCATATCGACTGGTGGTCGGATGGCCCCGGCAAGCCGCGCTGGGCGCAGTCAAGCCCGAACGAGCAACCGAAGTTCTGGCGTGAAATCCCAGCCGGGCCGGGGCAAAGTCACGACCTGCCCGTAGGAAAACGCAACCGCCGTCGCTGATTGTGGGCTGCTACAGATCCTCCCGACGTTTCTCGTAAGATCCGGCGCGAGTTCCACAATGGTAATGAGGCCATCGTCCTCGTTCCCGCCGGCCGCAACCCTCGCCCGACGATATCAGCCACGAGAGGCTGCAACTGGCTTGCGTTTTGGGCCTGTAGCTCGGCGTCACCGACGCAATGAGT
>NZ_AYWP01000073.1:0-1923 GCF_000502435.1 Mesorhizobium sp. LNHC232B00 | reverse complement strand
TTCTTCGTCGCCAGCGGCGAACCGCCCTCGTTGGTGAGGCGTATATAGTCGCCACCAATCCAAACTGTCAACACCGATCTCAGATGTTTTTTCGATTTCTCGCGGAGATATCCACCAAGCCGAAATTGGTGAGCTGGCTTGGTTGAACAGAGGCGGCGTTTCGCGGCCGCTCATTCCCGCCGAAACTTGCCGTCGCCCGGTGCCGGGGGCGCGGCGTCGACCTGAAAATCGCCTGTCCACCTGGCGAATGCCGACCGCCGTGCCCGTCCGGGCAACGCTTCAGCGCCGGCTTTCCAGCAATTCGGGCGTGATATTGCGGCCGGCGTAAAAAATGCCCAGGATCAGCAACTGTTCGCCCTCGACCGCGAAAGCAATGCTGACGGCGCGGCGGTAGCCGATGATCCGCAGCCCAGGCATGATTTCGAGCCGCTCGGTGCCGCGCTGTGGAAAAGTCGACAGGCCCAGGCAATGATCGCGGATGCCGACGATGAAATTCCAGGCGATCGCGGGTGACGCACGTTCGGCTATGTCGTCATAGAGCTGTTCGAGCTCAGCTTCCGCTCCGGGGTGGAAGACGATCTGATACTCCATTCCCTACTTGGCTTTCGTCTGCCTCGCACGATGACGCGTCTCCAGCCGGGAGAAGACCGTGTCTGCGGGAACGCCCTTCGCCGGATCCCGTTGAAGTTCGGCCAGCCGCCCCGGGATTTCCTCGCGCAGCCACTTCTCCCGCTCCGCCTCGAAGTCCTCGAGCATACGCAGGCCGGCGCGGACAACCTCACTGGCATTGTTGTAGCGACCTGATTCGAGCTGCTTCCTGATGAAGCTCTCGTAGTGGTCATTCAAAGCGTAATTGGGCATGGCAACCTCCGGGGAAAATATGGGGGCATACGATGCATATGGCAATAGATGTCAACTGTTGGCAGTTATGTTCGATTCGGGCCCTCATCGGCGACATGATTCCCCTCGGTGACGTGATTCTCTCAAACACAGGATCGCATCGCTGATTCGGCATGATTGAGAACGCGGCCAGGCGACGCCAGCGAGATCGAGGGTTGGCGCGTGAAACCGATGGGCGGCCCGTTGGCGCGAGTACCTAAGCCGGCTGGTTTCCAAGCCCAACCGGCTAACCTCATGTCGCATCGGCCGCGACCACGCGCCAATCAGCAATCCTCGTCAGCCGACGCGCCAAAAGCAAAAAA
This sequence comes from Mesorhizobium sp. LNHC232B00, assembly GCF_000502435.1. Taxonomy (NCBI): domain Bacteria; kingdom Pseudomonadati; phylum Pseudomonadota; class Alphaproteobacteria; order Hyphomicrobiales; family Phyllobacteriaceae; genus Mesorhizobium; species Mesorhizobium sp. LNHC232B00. The sequence continues at coordinate 721 of NZ_AYWP01000073.1, read as the reverse complement.
GCCCGGCGCGATGGACGAGCCGGGCTTGAAATATTTAATACGGAGAGAGAAGCCTGATCCTGCGGTCGAGTGCTTGAGTTGTGTTCGGCGTTGGCTCGCCTTGTTATGGGCCACCGATTCGGAGCGAATCGCTGGCGTCGCCAGCAAGCCGGCCCGCCCACTTGGAGTTTGGCGGGCGATTTTGGTTGCTGGGACAGGCTTTGACTTTTTTGTCCCGGGGTTGGCTTTGCCTCGAAGCGGGCGCGGTTGATGGGGATTCGGCTCGAGCGGCCGCCAGACATGCAAACGGCCCGCATTGATGCGGGCCGTTTTAAGTTTGGTTGCGGGGACAGGATTTGAACCTGTGACCTTCAGGTTATGAGCCTGACGAGCTACCGGGCTGCTCCACCCCGCGTCAACTTTGGANCAAAAAGCCCGCGTGAAGCGGGTTTTTTTTGTTGGTTGCGGGGACAGGATTTGAACCTGTGACCTTCAGGTTATGAGCCTGACGAGCTACCGGGCTGCTCCACCCCGCGTCAACTTTGGACGTAAGCCGAGACCTATGACTAGGATGGCCTACAGATAGGTAGATGGCTCACCAAATGAAAGGGCCGCTTGCGCGGCCCGTGGTTTCCCGATTGGCGGGCCATGTTCGTAAAGAGAAGATTTAGAACGTGCGTTTGGCAGACCTGGCAGCGACCTACTCTCCCGCGTCTTGAGACGAAGTACCATCAGCGCTGGA
>NZ_AYWP01000072.1:0-1640 GCF_000502435.1 Mesorhizobium sp. LNHC232B00 | reverse complement strand
CACCCCACGCACACGCTCGCCTGGGCCGCCTGGTGTATCGCCAGGCTCGGAGGCTGGAACGGCTACGAAAAGGAACGCCCGCCAGGGCCTATCACCTTCACCCACGGCCTCAGACGCTTCAACGCCATCGTAGATGGCTTCGTTCTCGCCTCACAAAAATGAGCCCGAAGCAAATGTGTGCCCACGCTAGCCTTGTGGGGAGGTCGGACCGCAGGTCCGGGTGGGGGTCGATGCCGCACCCCCACCCCGCTGCTTCGCAGCGACCCTCCCCACAAGGGAGAGGGTGAAACGCCAGCCTCTGCTTGCTTGCCTCCACCGGCCACACGCGGCATAGATCGGGGCATGACCGAAACCTACCATCCGCGCCGTTCGGTGCTCTACGTCCCGGCCTCCAACGACAAGGCGTTGGCCAAGATCGCGCAGCTTTCGTGCGATGCCGTCATCATCGACCTGGAGGATGCCTCGTCGCCGGCCGACAAGATCGCCGCGCGCGGGAAGTTGGCGAAGATCTTCGCCGATGCCGATCGCCGCTGCGAGATGATCGTCCGCATCAATGCGCTGTCCAGCGAATGGGGCGCCGATGACCTGCTGGCCGCCGCAAGCTGCGATCCCGACGGCATCCTGTTGCCCAAGGTCGATACGCCGCGCGACCTGCTCGAGGCCGGCGATATGCTCGACGACAATTTTGCCCCCGATAGCGTAAAATTATGGGCGATGATCGAGACGCCCAAGGCGCTGCTCAACATCGGCGCGATCGCCGAACTTGGCCGCGATCCGGCCTCGCGCCTTGATTGTGTCGTTGCCGGAACGAATGACCTGATCAAGGACACCGGCGTGCTGGCGACACCCGATCGCCGCTACCTCGTGCCCTGGCTGATGCAGATGGTGCTGGCCGCGCGCGCCGGCGGCCTCTGCATGCTGGACGGTGTCGCCAATGATTTTCGCGACCTCGACGCTTTCGCCCGCGAATGCACGGAATCCGCCGCCATGGGGTTCGACGGCAAGACGCTCATCCACCCGGCTCAGATCGAAGCCGCCAACCGCGCCTTCGTGCCAACAGCGCAAGCGGTGGCCGAGGCGCGCGCGGTGAAGGACGCCTTCTCGCTTGCCGAAAATGCCGGCAAGGCCGTGATCGCGCTGAATGGCAGGATGGTCGAGCGGCTGCACCTGACGCAGGCTGAAAAACTGCTGGCGAAGGCCGCCGCCATCGGCGCATGATATCGGCCCTATGCTCGCGGGCTATGAATATTCACGACAGGACTGAAAAATGAAACTCTATCGCTTTCTGACGGCCCCCGACGATGCCAGCTTCTGCCACAAGGTGACGGCGGCGCTGAACAAGGGCTGGCACCTGTTCGGCTCGCCGACCTACGCCTATGACAAGAAGGCCAAGACCATGCGCTGCGGCCAGGCCGTGGTGAAGGACGTCGAGGGCCAGGAATATGGGCCGGATACCAAGCTCAGCGACTGGTAGATTTTGCCAAGCGGCGAGGCCCTTCTCTCTCTTCGTCATCCTAGGGCGTAGCAAGGAGCGAAGCGACGCGGCGCAGACCCTAGGTGTTTAGTCCCGGCATTTGATGGACTGGATTGAGTCGGAAGCGTTTGGGCTCTTTTTGCCAGATTTTGCAGATGAACTCATA
>NZ_AYWP01000071.1:0-1793 GCF_000502435.1 Mesorhizobium sp. LNHC232B00 | reverse complement strand
TTCCTGTCGCGGCGCTCGCTCAAGGCCTCGCCCAATTCCGGCATGCCGGTGTGGCAGGACCGGCTGTTCATCGGCCTGGCACGCACTGCGGCCGACGCGACCGAATATTTCCAGATCCCGACCGGACGCGTCGTGGAAATCGGCACGCAAGTCGCTATCTAAGGCTGATACGGCAGGTCTTATGGGCACTCGCCATGCTCCCGAAGCCACGAATTCAGCCCGCGACCCATTGGATTACAGGCCATTTCCCAAGGAGCCTAGCGTTGCCGGCATGGGAGCCATCACGCAACGGCACTTGATATTGCATTGCAGCAAGCGTAGAGCACCGCGCGCTTATCGGAGTGTCGTGCCATGGCCCTTACCAATGCTGGTAGTGAGGCAGAACCCGTCAAACAATCGAGCCATCCGGAGATCGAACAGCATAGCACCAAGGTGCTGATGCTGGGTGCTCTTGGTGTGGTTTATGGGGACATCGGCACCAGCCCGATCTACGCCTTTCGCGAAGCGCTGGTGGCATCGTCCCACGGCAGCGTTGCCCAACGCGGCGATATTCTCGGCGTGCTGTCGCTGATCATCTGGTCGCTGACGATCATCGTCACCATTAAGTACATCATGTTCGTGCTGCGTGCCGACAATCGCGGCGAGGGCGGCGTGCTGTCGCTGATGGCACTGGCGCGCGGCAGTTTCCCCAGGCGCTCGGCGGTCATCCTGGGCATCGGCATCGTCGGCGCCTCGCTGTTTTTCGGCGACGCGGTCATCACGCCGGCGATTTCGGTGCTGTCGGCGGTAGAGGGCATGAATGTCGTCACTCCCACCTTCCAACCTTATGTCGTGCCGCTGACACTGGTCATTCTCGCCATGGTATTCGCGGTGCAACGTTTCGGCACGGGCGGCGTGGGACTGGTCTTCGGTCCGGTGACGGCGGTATGGTTCCTGGCAATCGGCCTTTCGGGCCTCAACCACATCATCGCCGATCCGGAAATCCTGTGGGCGATCAGCCCCCACTACATCGTCGCCTTCCTGATCCATTCGCCCGACGTTGCCTTCGTGACGATCGGTGCCATCTTCCTCGCCGTCACTGGCGCCGAGGCGCTCTACGCCGATCTCGGCCATTTCGGCCGCAAGCCGATCGTGCTCGCCTGGCTGTCGATCGTGTTTCCCTGCCTGCTGCTCAACTATGCCGGGCAGGGCGCCTTCGTGCTGGCCAAGAACGGCGTCGTCGGCCATCCGTTCTTCGAGATGAACGAGGGTTGGGCTCTTATTCCCATGGTCGTGCTGGCGACCGCGGCGACGGTCATCGCCAGCCAGGCAGTCATCTCGGGTGCCTTCTCGCTGACCCGGCAGGCGGTGCAGCTCAATATGCTGCCGCGGCTCGAAATCCTGCATACATCGGAAAAACAGTCCGGCCAGATCTACATGCCGCGCGTCAACCTGTTGCTGGCGCTGGTGGTGATGATGCTGGTGGTCGGCTTCGGCGAGTCCAGCAAGCTCGCCTCGGCCTATGGCATCTCGGTGACCGGCAACATGCTGGTGACGACGGTGCTGCTCTATGTCGTCATGACCCGCATCTGGAAATGGCGGCTCTGGGTTGCGATCAGCCTGACGGCCCTGTTTGCCTTCATCGATATTGGTTTCTTCGCCTCCAACATCGTCAAGGTGTTCGAGGGCGGCTGGGCTTCGCTAGCGGTTGCTTTCACCATCGTGCTGGGCATGTGGACATGGGTACGCGGCAGCCGCTATCTGTTCGACAAGACCCGCCGCAACGAGATCCCGCTCGATTTCCTCGCCGGCAA
>NZ_AYWP01000070.1:0-1806 GCF_000502435.1 Mesorhizobium sp. LNHC232B00 | reverse complement strand
GGGTTTCGTTCAGCAACTCGTCCCGCATCCGCCCGTTGAAGCTTTCGCAGAAGCCGTTCTGCATCGGCTTGCCCGGCGCGATGAAGTGCCATTCCACCTGATGATCCTTCGACCAGGCAAGGATCGCGTTCGAGGTGAACTCGGTGCCGTGGTCGGAGACGATCATGCCCGGCTTGCCGCGCCGGGCGATCAGTTCCGTCAGTTCACGCGCCACCCGGCGGCCGCAGATCGAGGTGTCCGCGCGTCACGTCGTCGACGATGTTGAGCACGCGGAAGCGCCGGCCGCAGGCGAACTGATCATGGACGAAATCCAGCGACCAGCGCGCGTTCGGCTTCGCCTGGACTAGGATCGGTGCCCGCGTCCCTACCGCTCGGCGCCTGGAGCGTCGCTTGCGCACGGCCAGTCCTTCTTCGCGGTATAGCCGGTAGATGCGGTTGATACCCGATGCCTCGCCTTCGCGCCTGGGCTGGAAGAAGCCGAGCAGGTAGAGGCGGAGGGCTTCGCCAGCGCGGAAGCCGCGGACCCCTCAAAGCGCGATGCCAGGGCTCGTAAGCGTCGCGCCAACCGCGGCTTCTTTGCGCTCACCCAGAACTTCATCCAGCGAAAGGCGTTGCCCAATCTGAAGTCCACGCCCGGGAAGGGTTGCACGAGGCCGTCGTAGAAATTCCTGATCCCCCGGGCCAGGATTGCCTTGGGATGACGCCAGTCACCGAGCTCCAAGATCGGCATCCCTGACCGCGGGTTGACCACGTTTGTCCGGCGCGCCGTGTGAAATTGAAGCGGGAATGAGGGCCCCGAGGCACCACGGCATGAGGCGGGGCATGCTAAGCATTTCGGTCGGCAGCCGCCGGTCTTGAGTCCTAGAAAGCTATGTGGCCCGCGAATACAGGCGTCACGTTGGCGCGTCTAGGGCGAGGTGAACAGTTCGATTGCGTCGTCAGTGCAGTCCCGCTGTTGAGCTTTCCGATGGAACATCGCATTGCCCTGGTTGAGGATCTGCTCGTCCGCATTCCTGCCGGGCGGCCCCGTAATTCAGATCACCTATGGGCCTCTGTGTAACCGCTGTTCTCAGGCCACGGCCTTGGCCGCGGATCTCACGCACGCTCATGCCGCGCGCATACATGGATACGATCTTGACGTCGAAATCGGGAAAGCGGCGTTGATACTTGGCGATCAACTTCGAGTCGAAGGAGCCGGCACGGTCACGCGGGATCGAAGTTCGAGCTTCGATGTGCCCGTCAGAACCGTCTTCTTCGAATGTCCGTCGCGGCGGTTCGCCAGCCCTTCGGCTTGCTCCTCGTCAAGATGATCATCCAGTTCGGCGTTCAGTATCCGCTCCGAAAGCGCCTTCTTCAGATCGTCGAGCAGACCGTCCTTGGCAAACAGCTCCTGTGGGTCGCGCGTCCAGCAAGCAACCGGTTCCAGAAGTTCCTTCTCGATGATTCTCCTTTCGATCATCATGGCCTCACGCACAAGATTCCTGACATCCCCAACGACGGCGAGCCGACCACCGCGATCATTGCCAAATCACTGGTATCCATGCTTAAATCCGCTTCGTGACCGACGCGGCCGCTGCCCTACCCGACGATCCTCATGCGCTTCAGGCGATGCTTCTGGCCGCGTGCGGAGAATGAGAGGTTCCGCCAGATCATCAAGGAGTTGCGGAGCTATCGCTTCGGGCGAAGGGCGGAGAGCCTGCCTGAGGACCAACTGCTTCTGGGGCTTCGGACTGGGCCGATCTCTTTACCTCAAACTACGATTGCAGGATGAGATCTGAAGCGCGCTCACCTATCATAACAGCGGTT
>NZ_AYWP01000069.1:0-2747 GCF_000502435.1 Mesorhizobium sp. LNHC232B00 | reverse complement strand
CCCGCGACCGCGGGCCGCCGGTCGTCCGGCGCCCTCGCGGAGGGCCCGCCGCGGCAGCGGCGATACGGCCCGTGAGCGATAACCAAAGAGCCGTCAGGCCGCCTTCTTCTTCGGCTGGATCAGGCCGCGCTCGACCAGCAGTTCGGCGATCTGCACCGCGTTGAGCGCCGCGCCCTTGCGCAGATTGTCGGAGACGATCCACATCGACAGACCGTTGTCGACGGTCGAATCCTCGCGGATGCGCGAGATGAAGGTGGCGTCCTCGCCGGCCGATTCCAGCGGCGTGATGTAGCCGCCGTCCTCGCGCTTGTCCAAGACCTGGCAGCCGGGAGCGTCGCGCAGGATATCGCGCGCCTCGTCGGCGGTGATCGGCTTCTCGAACTCGATGTTGACCGCTTCCGAATGGCCGATGAATACCGGCACGCGCACGCAGGTCGCGGTCAGCTTGATCTTGGGGTCGAGCATCTTCTTGGTCTCGGCCACCATCTTCCACTCTTCCTTGGTGAAGCCGTCGTCGAGGAAGACGTCGATATGCGGGATGACGTTGAAGGCGATGCGCTTGGTGAACTTCTTGACGTCGACCTGGTCGGCGACGAACACCGCGCGCGTCTGCGTGAACAGCTCGTCCATGCCTTCCTTGCCGGCGCCCGATACCGATTGATAGGTGGCGACGACGACGCGCTTGATGGTGGCGGCATCGTGCAGCGGCTTCAGCGCCACGACCAGCTGCGCCGTCGAGCAGTTCGGGTTGGCGATGATGTTCTTGCGCGTGAACAGCGAGATCGCGTCTGGATTCACTTCCGGCACGATCAGCGGCACGTCCTGGTCGTAGCGGAAGGCCGACGAATTATCGATGACCACGCAGCCCTGCTTGCCGATCTTCGGCGACCATTCCTTGGAGACGTTGCCGCCGGCCGACATGATGCAGATGTCGGTGTCGGAAAAATCATACTGGTCGAGCGTCCTGACCTTCAGCGTGCGGTCGCCGAACGACACTTCCGTGCCCTGGCTGCGCCGCGAGGCGAGCGCCACGACTTCGCTAACCGGAAAGCCGCGCTCTTCCAGTATGTTGAGCATTTCCCGACCCACATTGCCCGTGGCGCCGACGACTGCAACCTTGAAACTCATCGAAATCTCCTGTCCCTCTCCGCTTGGTTTTTGGAGAAAACCCGCTGGCCGATGCGGGTTCCGTCCCCCGGGCCGGACCCGGGAGAGGGTGGTTAGGCCAAGGGAATCACACCGTTTTGGTGGTGGTTTTGGCCATGGTTTTAGGGGAGCGGTAAGACGCGCGAACGCGCCCAGCCAGATGATTGTGGCCAGGGAGGTCGAATGCAATAAAAGCCATCAAAAGGCCGCGCATCGAAATGATCCCGTTCAGTGGCGGCTTTTACGCGGTTTGGTAAAAGAGTCAATTGCGTGTGCTGCTCTGCCTTCTCCCCTTGTGGGAGAAGGTAGATCGGCGCGACAGCGCCGAGACGGATGAGGGGTGCTCCAGCGGAGTGAGGCGTTGGTGTTCCCTGGAGCACCCCTCATCCGTCGCCTTCGGCGACACCTTCTCCCACAAGGGGAGAAGGAAGGCGCGTGCCGCTTGCCCTGTACAAGAGCGGCGGCAGGAAGTACGAACGGCCAAGACTGTTTGGCTGGCGATGCCGGCCCCGGCTCGTGCTCCCATGATGAGCGCAGAACCTCGAATTCCGAAAGAGTAAGATGTCCAACTTCGAAGCACTTGTTCCCGCGCTGGCAAAGGCGCTGGAAAAACGCGGCTATTCCGACCTGACGCCGGTGCAGAAGGCCGTCCTGGAGCTCGGCCAGGCCGATGCGCTGGTCTCGGCGCAGACCGGCTCCGGCAAGACCGTCGCCTTCGGCCTTGCCATGGCGCCGACGCTGCTCGACGGTGCGGACCGCTTTGCCCCAGCCACAGCGCCATTGGCGCTGGCGGTGGCGCCAACGCGCGAACTGGCGCTGCAGGTGACGCGCGAACTGGAATGGCTTTACGAGCTGACCGGCGCCACGGTGGCGTCCTGCGTCGGCGGCATGGACATGCGCACCGAGCGGCGCGCGCTGGAGCGCGGCGCCCACATCGTCGTCGGCACGCCCGGCCGGCTGCGCGACCACATAACCCGAAACTCGCTCGACATGTCGGCGCTGAAAGCCGTCGTGCTCGACGAGGCCGACGAGATGCTCGATCTCGGTTTTCGCGAGGATCTCGAATTCATCCTCGACGCAGCACCCGCCGAGCGCCGCACGCTGATGTTCTCGGCCACCGTGCCGCGCTCGATCGCCACGCTCGCCCAGGGCTATCAGCGCGATGCCGTGCGCATCTCGGCCGCCGGCGAGGAAAAGCAGCATCTCGACATCGAATACCGGGCGCTCAGCGTCGCCCCGGCCGACCGCGAGAACGCCATCATCAACGTGCTGCGTTTTTATGAGGCGAAGAACGCGCTGGTGTTCTGCAACACGCGTGCCGCCGTCAATCATCTCACCGCCCGCTTCAACAACCGCAACTTTTCGGTCGTGGCGCTGTCCGGCGAGCTCAGCCAGAACGAGCGCAGCCATGCGCTGCAAGCAATGCGCGACGGCCGCGCGAAAGTCTGCATCGCCACCGACGTCGCGGCGCGCGGCATCGACCTGCCCAATCTCGAACTGGTCATCCACGCCGATCTGCCGACCAACCCGGAAACGCTGCTGCACCGCAGCGGCCGCACCGGGCGCGCCGGGCGCAAGGGCGTCAGCGCGCTGATCGTGCC
>NZ_AYWP01000068.1:0-3798 GCF_000502435.1 Mesorhizobium sp. LNHC232B00 | reverse complement strand
CGGCCTCACCTGAATATCGGCACAGCCTACTCGGCAGCCTCTTCGATCCGCTCCATATCGTCGTCCGACAGGCCGAAATGGTGGCCGATCTCGTGGATCAGCACGTGGGTGATGATGTCGCCCAGCGTTTCCTCGTTTTCGGCCCAGTAGTCGAGCATGGCGCGGCGATAGAGCGTGATGCGGTTCGGGCCTTCGCCGGTCTGCGGGTTCCAGCGTTCGGCGATGCCGCGCCCCTCGAACAGGCCGAGCAGGTCGAACGGTGTTTCCAGCGACAAATCGTCCATGATCTCGTCGGTCGGGAATTCGGCGATCTGGATGACAATCTCGCCGGTCAGCTTGCGAAACTCCTCCGGCAGATGGGCGTAGGCCTCCAGCGCCAGGAACTCCAACTCCTCCATCGAGGGTGCAAGTTCGCCGTGCCAGGTGCGGGTTTTGTAGATGCGAGCCATGCTTTGTCCTTTGATCCCGGCATATAGGCTTTCGCACCGGAATCGGCAAACGGTGCGGCCGGTACACCCCGCTTGCAGACAGTCAGGAATAAAGTCCTATTTATATACGTGACAAAAGTCACAGTTAGGAATATTTCCTATGTCGGACAGGCCGGCACCAGCATTAGCGGAAGATGTAGCGCGCGAAGATATCGACAACGCGCTCCGTGAAGTCGATCAACTCATTGAGGCTTGGAATCAGCAGTTTACCGTCGACAATTTGACCCTCGCCGAACGCTATAGAAATCACAAAATTAAACTCGGGTTTGAATTTTCTGTCGGGGTCGGGGCCAGCGTCGTAGCTCGTAAGTATGTCGCCGTCATTGAGCGGGTACATGACGTCATTGCGGTCGAAAAACATAAAGGGGATGTCCGGCATGGGGACATCCTTGAGGCCGGAGATCCTCTCCATTATTCCCGGGATAGGGAACTTCCAGCCGATTCTGGAATGGCTGGCGGCGACAGGCACGATGACGGTGTGCTTATCGAGAATGTCGAGCTTGTGAAGACGCCAGAAGGCTTCTGTCCCTCCCTTATATGGCTTAAGGCGCTCGACGATCCTCTTGGCCAGCGGGGACGCGCCACGCAGGCGTTTGTTGAGGCTTTGCTCAAACAGCGGTTTGGTGGAACCTATTGGGAATTGGGTGTTTTCAATGATGTCTCGACCGGTTCGGCCATTGGCGATAACAAGCGCGGCGGCGAGGTTGTCGAGAGAGGCGCGGAGATTGTGAATCACGTCGCCAACGATGCCGCCCCACTCTCGGGGGACGGCCTCATTGACCTTGAGCCGATGGAAATCGCGGCCGGGCTCCGCATCTATCTCGACGGTGACGGAGTATGGCTCACGTTTCTTGAATGCTTCGACCAACCGGTTAAGATCACGAAAGTGATGTTTGGCCCGATCGATCTTCAACCGGGCGCTGAACAGAAGGTCACTTTCCATGGCTGATACCAAAAACAAAGACCTGGATGAGACCAAACGCATTATGGAGCGCTTGGTGAAGACGCCGCCTGATCATAAGGGCCAGACGTCAAAAGTCTCCAGTACAAAGAAAGATGATCAGCGCCTAGGGCAAGCGAAGCCTAAGGCTCGTACTGCAACGTAGAAGCGCGTAAGGCTGGCTGGCGAAAGGCGAGGATCTGAGCGCTTACGCGCGGTCGCTGCCTTTAGTCCCTATCGAAGCATATCTCGCATAGGCCGCCGCCACCTTCGTGCGGAGGGTATGGATTGCTACAATGCATGCAGATGCTCTTTGGCACCGGCTGATTTCGATCAGCTTCGAGACCGCGATTCACGCGCGTCCGGCGTTCAAGTTCCCGTTGGATTTCTTTTTGTGAGAATGTTTCATTTTGCTTCTTGGCCACGGTGTTCTCCCCGTTTTTGACGAGGAGAACATACCACCGATTTGGATTTCCGCTATAGGTTTCGCTTCTTGCGCTTCCTCGCGAGTTTCCTCGCCTTTTGTCTTAGCGTCCTTGGCTTAGTGAGCGCTTCGATATGTCAGGCGCTTACCTTCGATACCATCCATGATGGCGTCAACGCGCATCTGGTCGGTAAAGCCGAGCTTGGTGCGGCGATTGTAGCGGAAATCGAACTCGGCAAGGTAGCGGTGCAAGTGAGCCTCGCCGCAATGCTGATAGACGCCAACCATGCCGCGCTTGAATACTGAGAACACGTTCTCGATCGTGTCGGTGTGGACGATGCGGTCGGCTTCGTAGCGAACGTATTCGCCGCCAGTGTGCTTGACGGTCGCGTGGTCCGCGAACTCTTTTCCGGTGATCAGATAGAAGTTGGACTCGTCGGTCATGAGCGTCGATTTGCGGTCGGCATTGCGGACCAGCACATCGCGGACAGACGCCTTCGTAGCGCGCTCGACATGGAAGGAACGGACAGACCCGCCGCGCTCGACTAGCGCCAACGATAGAGCGCTTGGACGAGTTGGACGGCTTGCCGCGAATGGTGCGCTTCACAACCCTGTCCTTCGGGCCAAAATAGGTCTCGTCGGCCTCAACGATTTTGCCTTCGCCGCCAAGCGGGCCGGATGACTTAACGTCTTCCTTCATGGCCTTGCGAATGCGGTGCGCCATAAACCAAGCGGTCTTGTAGGTGACGCCAAGCATACGGTGCAGCTGGTGAGCGGACATGCCTTTCTTCGATGCGCCAAGCAGATGCGTTGCCAGCCACCACTTAGACAGCGGGATTTTGGAACGCTCGAACACGGTGCCGACAGTCACGGTGAATTGCCCCTTGCATTCGTTGCAATAGCGCAAGCCGGGACGGTGTGACTGCTTCTTGCCGACGATCAGCGCGATCTTGTCGGGATTGGCGTTGCCACAATGAGGGCAATATGGGCCATGCGGCCAACGGATAGCCTCAAGGGCTTCGCGGGCTTTGTCCTCATCGTGGAAAATCGGGTTCTGAAGGTCGGCCATTTGTGTAACTCCTTGGATTTGTTATCGTTCAAGGCGATACTTTTGTCAAGTATATAATTGGGAATAAATTCCTTGTGACTCTGCTTGACTCTTCGGACCGCCTCTGGAATCTATTAGAACATAACAGGAACAATTGTGAGTGGAAGCTGACCGTCATGGCGATGACCGCCGTGGCGCGGGAGACTGTTTTTGCCCTGCGCCGCCAGATTGCGAAGATCGAGGGAACGCTGCCCGAGCGCCTGCAGGTGCCGGCCGCCGCGACCCTTGGTGCTGGCGCCAGCCCCGATCTTGCCTCTAGCATTGATCTCGCACCCAATGCCGATCCCACCTCCAGCCTTGATCTCACGATCGTCCGCCGCGGCCTTGCCGCGGCGCCGCCGGATGCCTTCCTGCCGATCGGCGTCGACCGCCTCGATGCTGCCCTGAGCGGCGGTCTGCCGAAAGCCGCGCTCAGCGAAATCCATGGCCTGGAAACCCGCGACGCCGGGGCCGTCGCCGGTTTCGCCCTGTCGCTCACCAGCCTGATCCTCAAGCAGGCGCGGGGGCTGCCCATCTTATGGATCGGCACCACGGAAATCTTCCGCGAGGCCGGCTTTCCCTATGCCAGGGGGCTGCATGCCTCGTTCGGCATCGAGCCGGAGCAATTGCTATTTTCCGAGGCGCCCAGGCTTGTCGATGCGCTGTGGGTCGCCGAGGAGGCCGCCAGGATGACGGCGCTCGCTGCTGTCATCCTGGAAATCCGCGGCAACCCGCAGCGGCTGGACCTGACCGCGACGCGCCGGCTGCATGCGCGGGCGATGAGTGCCGGCCGACCGGTGTTCCTGCTGCGGCAGGCAGCCGGGCCCGAGCCAACGGCGGCGCCCGTCCGCCTCATCGT
>NZ_AYWP01000067.1:0-4458 GCF_000502435.1 Mesorhizobium sp. LNHC232B00 | reverse complement strand
ACGCGGCCGTGCTGGCCTTGCTCGCCGACGGCGAGGCCTGGTCGAGCTCGGCCCTGGCGCTGGCGCTCGGAACCGGCCAGCGCAGCGTGCAGAGGGCGCTGGAGCCGCTCGCCGAGACCGGCAAGGTGCAGTCTTTCGGCCACGGCAGGGCGCGCCGCTGGATGACGCCGCCGGTGGCGGGTTTCACGACCACCTTGTTACTCCCGGCGCCGCTCCCGCAAGGGTAGGAAGGGATGAACGACCACAATCGAGGACAAAGACATGAAACATTCAGCGGCCGAAATCCTGCGCGAATACGGACCCTTTCCGGGGGTGAACAGCGTGCATGGCGTGAGTTTTGACGGCAACAATGTCTGGTTTGCCTCGGGCGACAGGCTGAATGCCTTCGATCCGCAGAGCGGGCAGGCGTTGCGTTCGATCGATGTCGCGGCCCATGCCGGCACTGCCTATGACGGCAAGCACTTCTTCCAGCTCGCCAATGATAGCATCCATAAGATCGACCCGGATACCGGGGCGGTTCTGGCCACCATTCCCGCGCCCGGCGGCGGCCGCGACTCCGGGCTGACCTGGGCCGAAGGGACGCTCTGGGTGGGGCAGTACCGCGAGCGCAAGATCCACCAGATCGACCCGGAGACCGGGACGATCCTGCGCACCATCGAATCCAACCGCTTCGTCACCGGGGTAACCTGGGTGGATGGCGAGCTGTGGCACGCCACCTGGGAAGGCGACGAGAGCGATTTGCGCCGTGTCGACCCACAAACCGGCAAGGTTCTGGAGACGCTCGGCATGCCGGCCGGCATGGGGGTCTCGGGGCTGGAATCCGATGGCGGCGATCGCCTGTTCTGCGGCAGCACATCCGCCGGCGTGGTGCGGGCGGTGCGCCGGCCGAAATGAGCCGGGTGCTCTGACGGAGACAACCGGCACCTTCAGGTCCGTGCCGGGAATTTTGTCCGCCGACGACTGGCCGTTGTCCAGGGAGGTCCCTAGATAGGCTGCGTTGGGCGACCGCCCGGACATTTCTTCGCAAAGGACCTGACCATGCCAGAACAGATCACATTGAACGATGGTGCCGCCATTCCACAGCTTGGCCTTGGCGTCTGGCAGGTCGATGCCGGCATCACCGCGCAAGTGGTAGGCTGGGCAATCAAGGCGGGTTACCGGCTGATCGACACAGCCGAAGGCTACCAGAACGAGGAGGGGGTCGGCGAGGCGATCCGCGCTTCCGATGTGGCGAGAAGCGAGCTGTTCATCACCTCGAAGCTGCGCAACGGCGCCCACCCGCGCGACGCGGCTCTCACGGCCTTCGACGACACGATGAAGAAGCTCGGCATCGAGCAGCTCGACCTGTTCCTGATCCACTGGCCGGTGCCCAGCCAGGACAAATATGTCGAGGCGTGGAAGACCCTCATCGAACTCAAAAAGGCCGGCCGCATCAAGTCGATCGGCGTTTCGAATTTCAACCAGGACCATCTGGAGCGCATCATCGGCGAGACGGGCGTGACGCCCGTCGTCAACCAGATCGAATTGCATCCGCGCTTCCAGCAACGCGCGCTCAGGGATTTCCATGCCGAGCATAACATCCACACCGAAAGCTGGAGCCCGCTGGGCAGCGGCCGTCTGCTCAGCGACCCGACCATCGCGAGCATCGCCAACAAGCACGGCAAATCCGCCGCGCAGACGATGATCCGCTGGCACCTCCAGGAAGGGCTGATCGTGATCCCGAAGTCTATCCACCAGGATCGCGTCGCGGCGAATTTCGATGTCTTCGATTTCGAACTCGACGCGCAGGACCTGGAGACGATCCGGGGCATGGATTCGGCTGACGGCCGCAACGGACCGAACCCCGCCACGGCGGCGTTTTTGTTTTAAAAGTTTGACCTGAAGGAGCCGGCGGCGAAGCGGCCAATCTCCCCCCAAGTGGGGGAGATGCCCGACAGGGCAGAGGGGCGCGCTGTTCCGCCGGCATATCAGTTTGTGCCGCCCAAACCAGCAGCGATGACAATATGTTGGCAGACATTGTCGATGTCGAGAATCACATCGTCGTTGCAGAACCGCAGCACGCTCCAGCCGTCCTGTTCCAGACGCATGGACCTTGAAGTTTGCGCCCTACGGCGCCCCCCTCTGTCCTGCCGGACATCTCCCCCACGAGGAGGGAGATTGGCAGCTTCGCCCTTTGTGCTAAATCCCGGACCCGTCCAATTGCTGTGCATCTTCGCCTTCCCAGGGGGCCGGCATCGAGCCGCCGCGGCTGAGATTGGCGGAGGGCAGGGGCATCCAGCATTTGAGTTCCGGCTCGGCGTATTCGACGACGCGGCCCGGCGAGGAATCCGATGCGCGCCAGCCTTCGCCGGCGAACTGGTCGCCGCGTGCCCAGTAGGCGAGGTCGACTTCGGCCGGCCCCTGTTCGGACGGGCGGACCGTGACCAGGATCCGGCTGCCGTCCTTGGGCGCCGTCGACATGTGGCGCCACCGTTCGGGCTCGTCCATCGCATTTCCTCCTGCCTTGGTACGAGATGAAGTGTCGCCTCGCCATCGGAGGCGGTCAACCCAAACTTTGTAGGATTATACCCTGCACAGCCGTCCTGGGTCTGGCGATACTCGCCAGGACAGGGAGAGCATATGAGTGACGAGATCGAGCCGATGGCGGCCGGAGGCGAAATGAAACTCTACTTCAGCCGCAATCCCAATCCGCGCCTGGCGGTCGCGGTTGCGCGTTACCTCAAGGCTGATGTGACCTACGAATTCGCCTCACCCTTCGCGCCGGGGCAAGCGGAGCGATTCCGGCCGCTCAATCCCAATCTTTCCCTGCCGATACTGGCGTGGCCGGGCGGCAGTCTGTGGGAAGCGGACGCCATCGCTTGCCGGCTGTCGCGCGACGTCGGATCGGATTTCTGGCGCACCGGCAATGACGAGCCCGAGATGATCCGCTGGCTAAGTTGGGGCAAGGAAAACTTCGCCAGGGCCTGCGACATGGTGCATTTCGAGCGTGGCACCAAGCAGCGCTATCATTTGGGCCCAATCGATCGCCAACTGGTCGAGGAGGGGCTGAAGCTGTTTCACACGATGGCGGCGATCCTGCAGGCGGCGCTGGCCGGGCGGCAATGGCTGGTCGGGGCCCGGGTCTCCTACGCCGATTTCCGCATGGCGACGTTCCTGCCGTTCAACGATGTCGGCGGCCTGCCGCTCGGTGATTATCCCGTGCTTGCCGGCTGGTATCGCCGGCTCGAAGCGATCGAAGCCTGGCGCGACCCGTTCAACGGGCTGGATGCACCGCCCTTGCCGCCGGTGCCGCGGCAGGGTGATGGCTGGAACTGACGACCGGCGTATACACAAAGGAAACTTGAAAACGCCGGTCGCCGGGCGGGGGTTGGGACGCACCACGTTGGGGCGCGATGCAAAGTCAGGCTACGCGGATGTCCGGCATCTTCAATTTGAACACCGGCGCATGGTGAACAACCGGTTACTATCCACAGGCTCCATCCCGCAAACGGCATCTCTCGCGGCTGTGCGCAACGTCGGCCTGCCGGCCATCGGTGCTCGACGGGCCATGCTCCGGTTGATAAGCCCGTCTGCGAAGGAGCTGATGAGTCTGGCATGACCGTTGCGATCGAGATGGGAAACACGACGGCGGGCGCCCCGGCGACGCTCGATCTCGAGGAGCTGCTGGCGACCCGGCTTCTGGTGCAGGGCAATTCGGGCTCCGGCAAGTCGCACCTCCTGCGCCGGCTGCTGGAGCAGAGCGCGCCCTGGGTGCAGCAGACCATCGTCGACCCGGAAGGCGACTTCGTGTCGCTGGGCGACCGCTACGGCCATCTGGTGATCGATGCCGAGGAGCATACCGAGCGCGGCTTGCAGGCCGCCGGGGAGCGGGCGCGCATCCACCGCGTCTCGACCGTGCTCAATCTCGAAGGGCTCGACGCCGAGAACCAGATGCGGCGCGCCGCCGCCTTCCTCGGCGGGCTGTTCGAGGTCGCCCGCGACCACTGGTATCCGATGCTGGTGGTGGTGGACGAGGCGCAGTTGTTCGCGCCGGCCGTGGCCGGCGAGGTTTCGGACGAAGCGCGCAAACTATCGCTCGGCGCCATGACCAACCTGATGTGCCGTGGCCGCAAGCGAGGCCTGGCCGGCATCATCGCCACGCAGCGGCTGGCCAAGCTCGCCAAGAACGTCGCCGCCGAGGCCTCCAATTTCCTCATGGGCCGCACCTTTCTCGACATCGACATGGCGCGCGCCGCCGACCTTCTGGGCATGGAGCGGCGGCAGGCCGAGGCTTTCCGAGACCTGGAGCGCGGGCAGTTCATGGCGTTGGGTCCGGCACTGTCGCGCCGGCCGCTCGGCCTGCGCATCGGCCCGACCGATACCAGCCCCCGCAACGGCACGCCACGGTTGATGCCGCTGCCGGAATCCGCGCTTGAGGATGCCCGCGCCATCATCCTGGCCGCCCCGCCGCCCGAAACG
>NZ_AYWP01000066.1:0-4897 GCF_000502435.1 Mesorhizobium sp. LNHC232B00 | reverse complement strand
CTACGAGACCCGCGAAGCCGTGCGGCTCGCCTTCGTCGCCGCCATCCAGCTGCTGCCGCCCCGGCAGCGCGCGGCACTTCTGTTGTGCGACGTGCTCGGCTGGTCGGCGCAGGAGACAGCCCAACTGCTGGGCGGCTCGACCGCGTCGGTCAACAGCGCCCTGCAGCGGGCGCGCGCGACGCTGGCGAAGCGCTATCCGACCGGACGCCCCGTGCAGCGATCGCAGCCCAGCCGCGACGAAAGCGTGCTGCTCGAACGCTATATCAGGGCCTGGCAGGCCGCCAATCTCGACGGCTTCATCGAGCTGCTGCGCGACGGCGCCACCTACCACATGCCGCCATGGCGCGACTGGTACCAGGGACGTCCCGCGATCCGTGGTTTCTTCGACACGGTGTGGGACAATTTCGCCGGCTACCGCGCGGTGGCGACACGGGCCAACGGCCAGCCCGCTGTCGCGATCTACGCGCGGCGCCATCAGGAGCCGGAATGGCGCGCGCAATCGCTGCATGTCATCGAGCCGGCCGACGGCGGGATCGCTTCGCTGACGGTCTATGTCGGCCCGCTTGGCCCCGACCTGTTCGCCGCCTTCGGCCTGCCGCCGGTCTGGCCTGAACCGGAAGCATAGCCACCGCAAACTTCTCCTGACAGAAAGCTGGCAGGAGGCCTGGTCTACAGATCGCTCGGGAGCCCGGTCGCGGCTTCAGCGATCAAGGAGCCAAGCCATGAATTTCGTCTCTGTCCGCATCATCACGTCCGATGTCCAGCGCCTCGTACGCTTCTATGGTGAGATCACCGGCCTGCCGGTGACGGTGTACACGGAAGACTTCGCCGAATTGGCGACGCCGGCCTGCACGCTGGCGATCGGCAGCACGCGCACCTTGATGCTGTTCGGCGGCGACATCGCCCGTCCCGCCGACAACCACACCGCCATCATCGAATTCCGCGTCAGCGACGTCGATGCCGAATTCGCCAGGCTGTCGGACACCATCAAGGGCGCAATGGTGCAGGAGCCGACCACCATGCCCTGGGGCAACCGCTCGCTGCTGTTTCGCGACCCCGACGGCAATCTGGTGAATTTCTTCACGCCGGTCACCGCCGAGGCGATCCGGAAGTTCGACAGGTAGAAGCGTTAGAGACAGGCTAGAGTTTGGGAATCGCCGAAGCCTCCGCGCGTTCGTCATCCACGGGCGGAGCAGCCGCGAAAGCGGCGGCGCGGAGACCCGAGGATCCATGCCGCGACCTTAGCCTTGGAGTGCAACGGAGCAGAGTTCTTCATCGTAGCAACGCTTTGAAGTCGCGGCATGGATCCTCGGGTCTGCGCCGCGTCGTTACGCTCCTTGCTCCGCCCGTGGATGACGAAGCGACGGCGCGTCCGCGCCGAGCCGGGATCGTTCTCCGCTCTACCTCTGATTCCACTTCCGAATAACCGGCTCGCTGAGATCATGCTCGTAGCCGAGCACGCTGATGCTGGCCGTGTCGAGCACGAGCAGCGCGCCACCCTCCGGCGGCAGGCCCAGCCAGCGGGCGGCGAGCACGCGCAGGAAATGCGCGCTGGAGAAGATCAGGATCGAGCCGCCAGCATCGCGAAGCTGTCTGATGATCCTGTCGGCGCGGGCGCCGACATCGGCCGCCGTCTCGCCTTGCGGGCAACCGTCGCGAAAGACGGTCCAGCCTGGCCGCTCGGCCAGGATCTCCCTGGTGGTGCGCCCCTCATAGGCGCCATAGTCCCACTCCTGCAAATCGTCCATCTTCAGGCTCTGAGCGCCAAAGCCGGCCAGCACGCTGGTGTTGTAGGCACGCTGCGACGGGCTCGACCACACCGCCGAGAACGACAGGCCTTTCAGCCGTTCCGCCACGCCCCGCGCGGCGACCTCGCCGGCTGGCGCCAGCGGCATGTCGGTGCGGCCGGTGTGCTGCCCCGAAAGGCTCCACGCCGTCTCGCCATGCCGGACCAGATGGATCTGCGGAAACGCACTGCTCATGGGATGCCCCTCAATGTCGACGGCACCTTAGAGGACGCTGTGGCAAAGGGGAATCCGGGGGACGCCGAAAGCGTGGGTGCGGGGAAATGCCTGGAAGGGCAACGGGAGACGGCGCCGGGATCGACGATTGGTCCAATCTCAGCTGTCCTTGATCCACGTGACACTGGCCCTGTGAGTTGCGCGGTGGCGCAACTATATCAAGTTGAGCTTCCAAAGCTCCCGCCATCCCAAGGGCAATGGCCCTTGCACAACAGGTCAGATCATCATGTACAAACATCTGCTCATCGCCACCGACGGATCGGAACTGGCCGACAAGGGTGTCGCCCATGGCCTCACGCTCGCCACGGGCATCGGCGCCAGCGTCACCTTCGTCACCGTCTCGGAACAATTCCCCATGCTGGCCTGGGGCGGCGCCATGGCCGGCTATGCAGCGGGGGATGAAATGGCTGTCTACCAGGAAGAATCGCGCAAATATGGCAAGCAGGTTCTCGACAAATGCAAGGCATCGGCCGATGCGGCCGGCGTCTCCGCCGAGGTCGTCCATGTCGAGGATAAAAGGCCCGCCGAAGCGATCTTGGAACTGTCGCAGGCGCTGGGCTGCGACCTGATCGTGATGGCCTCGCATGGCCGCCGCGGGCTGGGTAAGCTGCTTCTCGGCAGCCAGACGGCGGAAGTGCTGTCCTACACCGAAATCCCGGTCCTGGTAGTGCGGTAATAGATTGACCCGAAGCGCTCTTCATATGCCCTTCGAGGTTAATGCGACAGGATCTATATTGTACGGATTCAATCCGTACCATATAATCGAGGGCAAAGGAGATACCCATGCCTCGCAACGTCAGTGACAACGGTCGAATAGATTTCCGGATTGCGCCCGAAGCCAAAGCCGTGATCGCACGTGCGGCGGCCTTGTCGAATGTCGGCCTGACCGAGTTTGTTACGCGCTCCGCACTGCGTGACGCCCAGGCCGCGATCGAACGCGCCGAACATCTTGCCCTGTCGGAACGGGACAGCCTGCGCATCCTCGACCTGCTTGAAAACCCGCCCTCCCCGACGAACCGACTTATCCGCGCCGCCAAGGCCGGTCAGACTCTCGCGTGAGTTCCATCACCTGGCAAGAAGTGCCAATCGGTAAACAACATAACCGTGCAGCCTTCGACTGCGGCGACGCGGACCTCAATACCTATTTGCAGCGCTTCGCGCGCCAAAGCCATGAAAGCGGTGGCGCGAAAACGTTCGTTGCCGTGACGGCGAAAGATCCTTCGCACATCCTCGGGTTCTATTCTTTAAGCCCGGCTTCGATCGACTTTGCCCGGACCCCGGCAATCACCAGACGCGGCCTTGGCCGCTATGACGTTCCAGTCTACCGATTAGGTCGGCTCGCAGTGGATCGTATGATACAAGGCCGCGGCCTTGGCGGCGGTCTGCTACTCGCCGCCGGGAAGCGCTGTATGGCAGTCGCGAAGGAAGTCGGCGGCGTTGCCTTGCTTATCGATGCCAAAAGTGACCAGGCAGCACACTGGTATGAGGGTTACGGTGCGGTCCGTCTCGATGACGCGCCGCTATCCCTGGTCTTGCCTTTCGCGGCGATCGCCAAGGCGATTGCTGCGTTCTGAATGTCTGCGGCAAGCTACAGAATACCGTCTCCCACGAGATACACTCCCAGCATCAGCAGCCCGGCGAAGAACACCGTGCGAAACGTCTCGACGCTCATCGCCCGGCGCAGCGCCTGGCCGGCGAACATGCCGGTCAGTGCCGGCAGCAGCGCCAGGACCGATCCCGCCAGTTGCGTTGTCGGCGATGCGAGCGCACCTGCCTTGAACAACCCAAGGGCAAGAGCCGCGGTCGACACGGTGAAGGACAGGCCGAGCGCCTGGATGAGGTCTTCCCGGCCCAGCCGCAGCGATTGCAGATAGGGCACGGCCGGGATGACGAAGACGCCGGTGGCGCCGGTGACCAGTCCGGTCGCCACACCGACCAGCGGAGACATCAATGCCTCGTGGCGCGCTGGCGTGGTGAAGCCAAGCTTGAGCAGGCCGAGAATGGCGTAAAGCACCAGCGCCGCGCCGAGCCCGACCGAAGCAATGCCTGTGTGCGTGCCGGTGAGCAGGCCGGCCCCGGTGACGGTGCCAAGCACGACGCCGGCCATCATCGTCCACAACCGCTTGCACAGCCTGCCGAAGGACGGGCCGATGAACAATTGCCAAAGATTGGTGACCAGCGACGGGATCAGCAGCAGGGCGGCCGCCTGCGCCGGCGGCATCGTTACCGCCAGCAGCCCCATCGCCACGGTCGGCAGCCCCATGCCGACGACACCCTTGACGAAACCCGCGGCAAGGAAGACCGCGCCGATCCAGGCGATGACGCCGACGCTCAGCACGGTCGTTCTTTCGGAGCGCCTGTTCGATCAGTCATGCAACAGCATGTCCGCCGCATCATCATCATCGGGTGCGGGTCCTGCAGGCGTTGCTTCGTGGTGGACAGGAGCAGCCATCGCCGCGCAGCGGCGCTGGCCGGGCTCCGCTCGCGCCATGGCAAGCGACGCCACCGCGATCGCAAGCACGATCGCCGCGCTTTCAAGTATGCCGGACCCTTGCCGGCCTGTCGCCTTTTCGCTCATCGCGTATCTCCATCGCAAAAGATTTGACTGACATGCCGGCCGCCCACAATGTGGAAGTTGCGCAGTCAGCCTTCGCCTGTACCGAAGGCTGAAACCCCTGCAGGAGAAGAAAGATGCGCTTCGATCTTACCGATCTCCGGCTGTTCCTGCTGGTCGCCGAGCGCGGCAGCATCACCCACGGCGCCGGACTTGCGGGGCTGGCGCTCGCCTCCGCCAGCGCCCGCATCAAGGGCATGGAGGAAAGCCTCGGCGCGCCGCTCCTGGAGCGGCGGCGGCGCGGCGTGGTGCCGACGGCCGC
>NZ_AYWP01000065.1:0-5821 GCF_000502435.1 Mesorhizobium sp. LNHC232B00 | reverse complement strand
TGGCTGCAATCGATGCAAAGTGCCCCTTACTGGTGTCACTGGGTCTCAAGGGTCCGACCTGTTAGCTTGCCCCAGTTGCGGCCTCTCGGACACTTACGACAATGTCATGCTTGAACTTGATCAGCGCACCGCGGAAGCACTTTCTCGTGCGCTCTGCCAACCCGTCCCGCCAAAGGCGTATCGTTTCGCACTGCTATTTCGGGCAGGGACGCGATAGGCTCAACACAAATATCGACCTCGGAATTGTGCGGTGACAACTGATGATTGGGGGTCGATACGGCCGGCTGAAGACAACGAACCCCATGCGTTCGTGATCGCACAAAACGGACCGAGGTTTTTCGAGCCAACAGTTTCAGGCACGAATAGGCCTCGGCGATGGGTGAGACGCCGAGGCCTGTGGACATGAACGAATCACATGGCATGTCCGCAGTAACGATGCGCCTGAATTCTCCAACAAATGATAAACCGGCATGCAACCTGAACTGGCGGCAAGGGGAGGATCTCGGCTCGGGTATGCGCTTGATATCATCTGGCATCCGCTTGGTCGGCGCCTCTTCAGTGGCGCAGCCTTACTGCCAAGCCGATGCAGAATGCTATGTCGGAGCCAGCCTCTCGCAGGATGAGTTCATACGCGTGGTCGATGCCTTGATCGTTCGCCGGTAGACGTCAAGTTCCAACAACTCTCTGACCGGCAACGGTATTGCCATAGCCCCCAAGGCGCAGTGCCCCTGGTGAGCGTACAGTCCGGCACTACGGTCAGTCCATTCCACAACTTGGATGATGCAGGCATGCAAAGGGACTAGCCCCGTCGTCCCAAGGTTTGATCTATTCAAATTCCCAAGCGATTCACCACCGAACGGTTTTGCACCCCAGGTCCACGGATTGTGCGTCCTCACCCGTATAGGCAAAACCTCAGTTGTGAATACGTGAGCAAGAGAGTTGTTGCGGGCTCTGTCGTGACTGACCGTTCCTCGCAATTAGACAACCGCCATGACCCCGGCACCACCCGTAGCAGCCTCAATGACAGCGTCATCGACGGCTGGGTGTCGTGTTGGGCTTAACAGCTCGCAAGGCCTCTATGCCGAATCCGGCAGCAACGACAAGGCAGAGGGTCAGGAGCCCAATTGCGATGATATGCGAACCCGAACAGCAAGCCAAAGGCCACAAAAGCGGCTATTCGCGCGGGTTCCGGTCCAAAGCCTGACACAGGCGGCATCCCGATCGGAACAATCGTCACGACGACCATGGCAACAAAGGTTAGCCACGCGGCAGTCCGGCAGAACGCCATTACGGGAAGGTCCGCACGTCCCGTTTCAGGTGCGGCCAAACTGGTGGCCATGTGAAGGGTCGCAACCCCAGACGGTTCAAATCCGCGGCAGCTTTTGTTGGGAACGATCAGTGCTGCGGGATCCTTCGCAGGATCAGTTCCCCAAAGGCCAACCGCGCCCGACGTCTGCCTGGTGTCGAGAGGTCAGTTGGAGTTCCGGCCTGTCAATGAGCTACAGCTAACTTGGTAGGCGCCGTATGCTGTGTCGGGCTCTTGAATAGGACTAATATGGTTCAAATTCTGACAGCGGCGTGCGCTGTACGTCCGGAGAGAGATTGAAGATGGGAAAAAGGAAGTCACGCACCAGGCCGGGCGGCGACCTGCCCGTTGTGCAGGGCAACAGGCCCAAGGCGATAGCACTTGCCGCCTTGCATCTGAGCGAAGCGCTGTTGCTTGAACTGGAAGCATCCGAGATACTCACGGCCAGAGAAATCAGGGGGGTGCTGAAGGACGCCGCAACGACGCTGCGGAATGCTGCAACGCAAGTGGACAACCGAAGTTGCATGGTGGCGAGTGAGATGGTCGAGGCCATCCGAGAAAGTTTCAAGAAAAGCAAAGCCTGATCCGCGCCCGACGGGCGCTGTTCGCCAGATTGGCTCCGGCCAACGTAAACCCGACGTCGCTTCCTATTCCAACAGGCGTAGCTAATATAGGCTACTCATCTGCTCGAGCCTGATATACACTAACCCGGGTTGTCAAAAGGAGGGGTTGGTGGGGTTCAATGGTATCTGCATCGCATCCATTTTTGACCGGGAACGAAAACCGTCCCTCATCGACCCGACTTGACGATGATGACAAGGATTACGTCAAAGCGCTCGGCTTCGCGCTGAGGCGGTATCCGGCTGAAACGGCAATCGTTGATCAAGGGCAGCACGCTGCTCGTGTCTTTATAATCGAGTCTGGCTGGGGATGCATATCGCACAATCTGGCCGGCGGTCAGCGTCAGATCCTGGATTTTGCATTGAAGGGCGACGTCGTCCTGCCACACTCTTTCCCAGGAACTGCTCCGGAGACGTTTGTCGCACAGACCGATCTTGCGGTATTCGAGGCATCAACCAAGACGTTTGCGCTTGCAACCGCCAAATCGCCTCGCATAGCTTCCCTATTTCTTGAAACTCTGGTCCATCAGCGGGCGCTTGTCGCCCAACATCTGACAAATGTTGGTCGGCGCAGTGCGTTGACGCGCACCGCACACCTGCTGCTCGAACTGAGGACGCGCTTGGAGCGCGTGGGTGGTGTCGCCCGCAATGGCTATTCTTGCCCGCTTACCCAGTACGACCTCGCCGACGCGCTAGGGCTGACGCCTATCCACGTCAATCGCATGTTGCGAGAATTGCGTGAACGCAAGCTTCTGGAGTTCCGTCAGGGCCATGTCCGGATCCTGGATAGAGAGCGCATCGCCAAGTTTGCAGGCTTCGATGACAGGTATATCGACAACTGACGCATGTCCTCCATCTGCATCCCCGAGACGGTCCATTTCGGCCACCGCGGCGGTCTATGTGGCCCAGTGCGTCGCGTTTCGCAACCCAAATAGCACGAGCCTTTGCCGAGGTTATGCAGGGATACCGGGGCGATCTTCCTCTCGCCAAATAAACTCATTTTTTTTACGCTTCTTTAACTTACATTAGTGAGAGCGTACAGTTTCGCTGATAGCCTGCATACGTTGGACGCGTGGCGATGGCGGGGGCCTGGGAACGCACAGTCTGTTATCTTTGACGCGAACAGAAAATCGTTTGCACTATTTCGCTTGTCTCGAAATCCCCGTCTCGCGCCGGTCTCGAACTTGGGTGTTGTTTACGGGTGAGTGGCATGATTACGGCAATTCAAACAGGCACCAAACCGATCCGTGGGCTGGAACTCGTCGGTCAAAAAGGCGGGGCAGGGGCAATACGTCTTCACGGAAAGGCGACTGCCGAAGCCTGTCTGGTTCTGCTCGATGAACGTGTGCTTGACCGGCAATGCCTGGCGCAAAGCTTGACCACTTACCGTGTCGGGAAAGACATCCTGTCATTCGGATCGATCGATGAATGGCAGTCGTGCGAGAATAAGCCGCCAGTTTCGGCAGTTCTGCTAAACCTGGGAAGCCGCAAGGCCAGTGATGCAAAGACAGGTGACGCGATAGCTGACCTCGTCAAGAAGGCTCATCCCGCCCCAGTTGCGATCTTGGCCGACACTGATGAGTTGGAGCAGATTCTCAAGGCCCTGAGCTACGGCGCCAAAGCATATATCCCCTCATCCCTCCGCTTCGAAATTTGTGTCGAAGCCATAAACTTCGTCATCGCTGGCGGCACATTTGTTCCGGCAAGTAGCCTTGCAGGGCTGCACAAGACCAGTAAGGCTGATGTCGAAATGCCAAGATCTATGGCGAGCGTGTTTACCGAGCGGCAAGAGGACGTTGTCCAAGTTCTCAGACGCGGGAAGGCGAACAAGATAATCGCCCACGAGCTCAATCTTCGAGAAAGTACAGTTAAAGTTCATATCCGCAATATCATGAAGAAGTTGAAGGCAACCAACAGGACTGAGGCTGTCTATATGCTCAACGAGATGTTCCCCGGCGAGAATCATTCGTTACGAGCGAGTTGAAGCGCTCTTGCGTGTTTATCTAGATTGCCTTGTTTTGGAGAGAGTTCTCAGCGGCGACTCTCGCGAACTACGCTGGCGTAGGTTGTAACTACAGTTCACAAGCACTTCGAGATTTGCGTCGGCTCCGGCTGGCGCGCTTCTCAGAGGAAGCCGACTCTGGTACCTATCTTCCGCTCAATCTCTATGCGTCAGACCGGGCGATTTCCATTGACTACGCCATTATGGAGAAAGTCAGCAATATCGCTTTGGTACCTGTAAGCTTCACTTGGAGCGACCTTGGCTCCTGGCGGTCATTGCTGGATTCAGGCATGACCGATGAGAGCGGAAATGTGATGATCGGCGATGTCGTTGCCGTAGACTGCGAGAATTCCTGTCTGCGCAGCCGCGGCAGATTGCTGTCGGCAATCGGGTTGAAGAACGTTGCCGTTGTCTCGACAGCCGATGCGAACTTCGTGGCCCCAGTAGCCGAAAGCCAGCATGTAAGGCGTGTTGTCGAGCGGCTTGGGAAATGTTACCTCCTCGAAACCAAGCTCACGCCTTCCCATAATCATGTTCTGCTGCCGGCGCTTGACGCGAGCGTGTTGCACACTTGCTTTCAATGAGCATCGCCGCACTGGTCGACCGTGGGAGTGAACGAACGCTATGGAGGCTTCCACAAGGCGCCGCGCCGCCTGGAGACATTGAACGCCTTGCACCTGACAGTTCGGAACCGCGGATCTAACTAATTGGCTCGCAACGGACCGTCATAGACCGTTACGGCGCAATCGATCTTGGCTGCGACCACAGGTCTGTGTTTGTCGTCATATACTTGGACAGCCAGCGCGCTCTTCACACCGTCATGCCATTCGTCTTGCGCTATAGCCACGAGCATCCTGATGGCGTCGGCCTGCGCCTCGGCAATGCCACGGTATTCGGTACCTTCTGTGTCGGGTGAGCGTGTTTTGCCATCTTGGATGTCGAAAAAAAACACAGGCATTAATTATCTCAATCTTGTGAAACTGCGACGTCAAAAATACCGGTCGCCAAAGCGCTTAGGCTGTGCTGGCGCCAGTTCTTAAGTCAATTTCTTGACACGGGACAGCAACCGCAGGTGGGAACCAAAACGGAGCTGTGCACAACTTGGTAGAAGTTCCATCACAAAATGTAACAAGGGCTACAATCCGTTACTAGCGCGTCAGAACACACGCAAACCAATGTGACCTCGCGCTACGATCGGGCGATTCTCGGGGAGCCAATTCAGGCGGTATGAGTAAGAGCTGGGAGGCTTTTGTGCTAATGTCGCCGCTTGATCGCTATCTATTCAGCCATCTGGAGTTTTCCAGTCTTGACCCCCAGGATCGTCGGCGAGGCCTTGCCCAACAGCTTCGAATTCGAAACCGAGGCTCTGATCAAGCCGACCGGCTTCCGCGAATATGACGCCCGCTGGTGGTTTGGCCACCCCGGTTCGGCTGTGCCGCCGGAGCTCAACCTGATCGGTGTCCAGGCGCTCGGCATGGGGCTTGGCACGCTGATCCGCCGTCTCGGCGCCGGCCCTGACATCGCCACCGGGCATGATTTCCGTTCCTATTCATTGTCGATCAAGCTGGCGCTGGTGTCCGGATTGATGGCCGCGGGCGCACGGGTGAGGGATATCGGCCTGGCGCTGTCGCCAATGGCCTATTTCGCCCAGTTCGCGCTGGAAACCCAGTCGGTGGCCATGGTCACCGCCTCGCACAACGAAAATGGCTGGACCGGCGTCAAGATGGGAGCGGCGCGGCCACTGACCTTCGGACCCGAGGAGATGAGCGCGCTGAAGGCGATCGTGCAGGCCGGAGATTTCGACCTTGTCGGCGGTGGTTCCTATGATTTCATCCGCGATTTTCGCGCCACCTATCTCGACGACCTGACCAGGGACAAGCGTATCGCGCGAAA
>NZ_AYWP01000064.1:0-12507 GCF_000502435.1 Mesorhizobium sp. LNHC232B00 | reverse complement strand
TTACACGCCCGCCGTTCGCTCATCCCGAAGCCTTCCTTCAGGCGAGCGACAGCTTTCCGCTTGGCCGCGGGCGTCACCATTTCTTTCCCACAAGATCCTTCAACGCGGCATTGTCGAGCATGGCGTCGGCCAGAAGCCGCTTCAGCCGCGTGTTCTCGTCCTCCAGAGCCTTCAGTCGCCGAGCCTCGCAGACATCCATCCCGCCGAAGCGGGCCTTCCAGTTGTAAATCGAGGCGTCGCTGACCCCGTGCTTGCGGCACAGATTGGCAACCGATACCCCGGCCTCATGTTCCTTCAAAATTCCGATGATCTGCTCTTCAGAGAAGCGGCTACGTTTTTCATGTCCTGGTCCTCTCGATGGGCCAGAACGAACTTCAAACCGGATTAGATAAGAGGGGCAAGGTCATCGCCGACCTGGGTACATGGACCATCGAAATCATCAAGCGCTCCGACGCGGCCAAGGGCTTCGAGGTCCTGCCGCNTCGCCGACCTGGGTACATGGACCATCGAAATCATCAAGCGCTCCGACGCGGCCAAGGGCTTCGAGGTCCTGCCGCGACGATGGGTCGTCGAGCGAACTTTCGCCTGGCTCGGACGTTGTCGCCGGCTCGCCAAGGATTTCGAGGCGACTATCGCCAGCGCCGAGGCATGGATATTCATCGCCATCCATCCGCCTCATGCTCCGCCGCCGCGCAGCTCCACCTCGCACGTAACCGAGTTTCGAGTCAGGCTCTAAGCCAATAGGTGGGGATTACCGTCACCGCTCTATGACTTACAATGCGGCGTCATAATCGACCACTACTCGATCGCTAGTGGGGCGTGATTGGCAGGTCAGCACAAAACCTGCTTCTCGCTCCCACGCCTCGAGCGCCGTATCGGATTCGATTGCGACACTACCCTCAACGATTTTGGCGACGCAGGAACAACAAGTGCCGGCCCCGCAGGAGAACGGAACGTCCACACCCTGTCGGCGCGCAGCGGCAACGATAGTCTCTCCCGGATGGGTTTCGATCATCGTGCTTCGGCGGTCCAGCCTAAGTTCTACTTGCCTCTGGCGTGCAGGTTCGTCCGGCAAGATTTCGTTACGGAACGTCGTAGCAGTGTCGGAACTAAAGGATTCAAAGAGGATTTTGTGTGCCTTGACACCATGTTGTTGCAGCGCCGCACGGAGATTCGCAACCATTTGGGGTGGCCCGCATATTAGCGCATGGTCGACCTGCGGCATCGGAATCTCTAACTCGCTAAGAATATCGATTAGTCTGCCCCCATCGATCCTGCCGTGTCCAAATTCCGGCCCAACGTTCTCGCGGGACAAAATGTGACGCACCATAAGGCGGGGAAAGAATTGTTTCTGAAGATCTGTGATTTGTGCTCGGAAAAGAATGTCGCAATGGCGTTTGTTGCCGAAGAGCAAAACA
The DNA here is from genome assembly GCF_000502435.1 of Mesorhizobium sp. LNHC232B00. Lineage (NCBI taxonomy): Bacteria > Pseudomonadati > Pseudomonadota > Alphaproteobacteria > Hyphomicrobiales > Phyllobacteriaceae > Mesorhizobium > Mesorhizobium sp. LNHC232B00. Next base: position 11,089 of record NZ_AYWP01000064.1, on the reverse strand, counting down.
AAGCGACTGCAGGGCTCTCTAATCAACACCGCTCTGGCCATAGACAAGACCGGGGTTATTCCGGAGCCTGCTACAGCGGCAAGCAAAGTTCGACCCTCTTTTGGAGACGGTGGCAAAACGAATCGACCTCTCGGTTCCATCACACCCAGGACGTCGCCAGGCTTAAGGAGACGGTTGACGAAGGTTGAGAACCGCCCCCCTTCAATCTCTTTTACGGCAACCCTGATTTCATCGTCGTCCAAACCTGAACATATAGAATAGGCGCGCCTCACACGCTCCCCCGTGATCTCAGCCTCCAAGGTGAGATATTGCCCCGGCTGAAATGCGAAATGAGACTTCAGCGCTTTCGGTATGTCGAATAATAAGGAAACGGCATCAGGCGTCTCCCGGTGGATCTGGGTAACCGTCAGGTGATGAAGGTGATGAAGCATGGGGTTGTGGTGCAATCATGAAGCAACCAGCATGCCGGCGCCCTTCGCCGGCACGCTTTGATCACATAGTTTTAGGGGCTTCGTTTCAGACAACTTCAGTCGTTACGGCGGCGTCGGAGGACGTTGTGTAGCCCTTCGTGGGAAACTGCCACGTCGGGGCTTCGGACGGTTCCCCCGTGATCAGTTCGCGCATCTCGCTTAGATATGTCTGGACGAAGACGGACGGATGGGGTTCCAGTTCAGTGTAGGGACCGGGTCGGTAGGCCTTGGAGGCAACGCCCGCAGCGTTGTCCTCAGTAATTGTCTTATCCTGCGCCGTTGTTACGTCCCACATCCAAGTTATTGCGTCGGTGTTGATTTGAGTATCGGCTTTTTCATCTACTAGCCAAGTTAGTATTACATCTGTTTCATTCACACCGCGAGGGATCATTTGGAATAGCGTGACGTAGTCGTTTGCCGCACTAATGAAGGAAAGTCTGCCAAGCCGAAACCCTGTCTCACCCCCATCATATTCGCCGCGGCCACCCATCAAGCACGAAACCGATTGGCCGTCATCGGACAGGGTTACGCGACCGCGGCCGATAGGCTTGCGATACATAGCGAACTGCACCTTGTCGAGGCCGCCTGGTTCCCAGGCCCCTTTGTAAAATTCCGCGTCACCGATGACACTGTGCCAAGCATCAAGTTCTTCCTGCCACGCTATCGCGTTAGCCTCATCGCGCATCGCAACGACTTTCACGTAACTATTCACCCTGAAGTATTCGGGATGAGCCGGCCGGCAATGATAGCACTCACTGAAATTCTCTACGACGAGCTTCCAATTGGCTTTAGTTGGGTAGCTTTTGCGAGCAGCCACGCGCGCGCGGTTTATCCCCATATCCCGCAAACCCTGGTCCAATCCATCGACAAGAGGCTGAATGCTTGGCAAACTAGCCTGGTCGAGACCGCAAAGCAGAAGGCCGCCAACGCACCTTGTCGGCACGCGATGGAGGCCTAACGACTCCGGATCGACGTTCTCAGGTACGTCTTGCCGCGATTGTAGTTCTCCGGTCAACCGGAACGACCACGCGTGATATGGGCACACCAAAAGCCGTCCTCGACCGTCCTTTGTGCAGAGCCGGGAGCCTCGATGAGTACAGACATTGTAATAGGCAGCGATGTCGTTCTCCCCATCACCAAATCGGACGACAATGATTTCCTCGTCGAACAGTTGACGCAGGATGTATCTCCCCTTTTCAGGGACCTCGCTAACATGGGCGACTAGCGTCCACTGGCGCGGAAACCATAACTCGCGCTCGAGCTCAAAAATTGCTGGGTCCACGTAAAATGGCCCCTCAAGCGCCCAGCCCGGCATATGTCGATCTATCAGAGCGACCGTGGCGCGCTGGGAAATAGAATTCTTAACGGCTTTCATCGAACCCTTCCTTCCAAGGTGGTCTTGACGATAACTTTTAATCAACATTATGCGGTTCGATACCGTCGTTGCAAATATATCCATGATATCCTATCATAACAAAAAGGCATGCTGGACAATGAAGACGCTTAAAACGTCGGTGCCGCTCCTAAATGCTATGGTGGCGTTCGAGGCCGCGGCGCGAAGCGGAGGACTGACCGCGGCGGCCGATGAGCTCAACATTGCGCAATCAGCGGTGAGCCGGCACGTCACTAATCTAGAACGACAGCTGAAGGTCGCATTGTTCATCCGCAAGGGTAACAGGTTGGTGTTGACCGATGCCGGTGCTAACCTCGCCGAGGCGATCCGCGACGGTCTAGGCACGATCAGACAAACTGTTGAAAGAATTCAGGCTTCGCGCCGTGACACGTTCATTGTCGGTTGCGCATATGACCTGCAACAAATGTGGCTTATGCCTCGTTTCGACATAGTGGCGTCAAGGGTTACGACCAGCCAAGTGATTTTGATGACGTCCTATAATTACAGCGATTTCGATAACCCCAATGTAGCAATTTCACTGCGCTTCGGGAGACCAGAAGACTGGCCAGACCTAGTGGCCACTAAACTGTTTGATGGGGAATGGTTCCCTGTCTGCTCACCAGGTTTCTTGGAGCGGTATCCAGCTCTCGCCTCCCGCGACCCAAGCGCCTTCTTGGAAGTGCCTCTCTTGCACTCAACCACACAGCCTGAGGCTATTGATAGCTGGGAATCCTGGATAGGCATTGATGGAAAACTTGATGGCCCAAGATTTACCAACTATTTGTCCATGATCCACGAAACCATTGCCGGACGTGGCGCCGCGCTCGCTTGGAGCGGCTTTATTGAGGAGCAACTTAGACTAGGTCAAGTAGTGCGATTGACATCTATATCCCGGCGTCACGGCAATTCCTTCTATATAGTGACTGGGAGGACCATTAGCTCTGTCGCACGTGAGGTAGTGAATGCCCTTGTCGATTCGGTCGCCAACCAAGTAACACAGCCTTGAGGCGGGCATCTGAAGCGATCGCAAACCCCACTCTGTCGCAAACAAACCTTTCGGTAAGCGGAGCATGGCATGGAGCCCTCCTCAGGCTAGAGGAGCACGTGATGTTCAAGGCCGTCATTCGACCAGCCGGTGATCCTCCTGTGCGAGCGCTGATACCTGGCCTACAATCTGAGCCTGCGCAATCTGGAAGAGGTGATGGCCGAACGCGGCTTGAAGGTCGATCACTCCACCGTGCATCGCTGGGTCGCCCACTTCTCGCCGCAGCTGCTGGAGCGCTTCAACCGACGCAAGCGTGCGGTCGGCAGCAAGTGGCATATGGACGAGATGTACCTCAAGGTCCGCGGCCAATGGATGTATCTCTACCGCGCCATCGAGCCTCGGCGACACGGTCGAGTTCTTCTTCAGCGAAAATGACCAACTGAATTTTCATCCGGCTGCAGTTAGAGCCTCGGCGGGTTTTACGCCGTATGGCGCGGGTTGAGCAACGGGTGATCGGCGGAGCTGGTCGGGGTTGCGCAGCCGATCGTCCGTTGCGGTGAGATTGGCGGTATAGGCCGCAGGCGTGATGTATCCGAGCGCCTGTGGGCGCGATCGGTTGTAGTCGTCTGCCCATTCGGCGATGGTTGTTCGGGCATGGTCGAGGCCGAAGAACAGGGTTTCGTTCAGCAACTCGTCCCGCATCCGCCCGTTGAAGCTTTCGCAGAAGCCGTTCTGCATCGGCTTTCCCGGCGCGATGAAGTGCCATTCCNCGAATGTGGACGCGCTCGGTTGTAGTCGTCTGCCCATTCGGCGATGGTTGTTCGGGCATGGTCGAGGCCGAAGAACAGGGTTTCGTTCAGCAACTCGTCCCGCATCCGCCCGTTGAAGCTTTCGCAGAAGCCGTTCTGCATCGGCTTGCCTGGCGCGATGAAGTGCCATTCCACCTGATGATCCTTCGACCAGGCGAGGATCGCGTTCGAGGTGAACTCGGTGCCGTGGTCAGAGACGATCATGCCCGGCTTGCCGCGGTGAGCGATCAATTCCGTCAGTTCACGCGCCACCCGGCGGCCGCAGATCGAGGTGTCCGGGAGCGCAGCCAGGCATTCGCGTGTCACGTCGTCGACGATGTTGAGCACGCGGAAGCGCCGGCCGCAGGCGAACTGATCATGGACGAAATCCAGCGACNCCTGGACTAGGATCGGTGCCCGCGTCCCTACCGCTCGGCGCCTGGAGCGTCGCTTGCGCACGGCCAGTCCTTCCTCGCAGTAAACGATAGATACGGTTGATCCCCGATGTCTCGCCCTGGCGCCTGAGCAGAATGAACAGCCGTCGATAGCCGAAGCGCCGGCGCTCGTTGGCGAGGTCACGCAGCCGACCACGCAGCTCCGTCTCTGGCGCTCGGCGAGACTGGTAGCGGATCATCCTACAATCGGCGTCGACAAAGGAACAGGCCCGACGCTCCGATAGGCCCATGACGGCCTGCAGATGCGCGACGGCTTCGCGCTTGGCGGCGGGCCCTACCATTTTTTTGACAGAAGCTCGCGCAGTGCCGAGGCTTCGAGCATCTGGTCGGCGAGCAGCTTCTTCAGCTTGGCGTTCTCGTCTTCCAAGGCCTTCAGCCGCTTGGCGTCAGAGACGTCCATCCCGCCATACTTGGCCTTCCAGTTATACAGCGTCGCCTCCGAGACCCCGTGCTTGCGGCCAAGATCGCCCGCCTTCGCACCCGCCTCATGCTCGCGCAGAACCGCGATGATCTGCTCTTCCGTAAACCGCTTTCTCTTCATCAGTCCGTCCTTCAATCAAGGCTCGGACTCTAATCTCAGATGGAGGAAATTTTCAGTGGCAGGTCACCTTCATGAAGCTTTCCGCCTTTGCGTTGTCGTAGGGATTGCCGCGCCGGCCCATGGAACCGACCAGGCCGTGGGCGGCAAGGTGATCGCGATAGGCTGTCGCGGCATATTGGGCGGATTCAACCGGCCGTCGCAACACCAAGGGATTGGAGGTTGCAATGACGGTTCACCAACGCGCTTCAGATCGGTCCACTCGAAAGAAGCTAGATTCGCCCGGGCGTCCGCCTGCCTGGCAGCGTGAGAATCGCTTCCGGTTCTGGCAAGCTATTGCCTTGGGTTCGAGCGAGGAGGCCGCACTGGATGCCGGTATATCAACGCCTCTTGGTCCGCGCTGGTTTCGGAGTGCAGGAGGGATGCCGCCAACGCATTTGGCGCCGTGGGCGAAGCCGCCTTCGGGGCGATATCTTTCCTTTCGGGAGCGCGAGGATATTGCGCTTGAGCTTGCCAAGGGAATCGGCATCCGGGCCATTGCGCGTAAGCTAGGTCGGCCGCCGAGCACAATCTGGCGGGAGGTCAGGCGCAATGCCGCGACGCGCAGCGGCAATCTGGATTACCGGGCCAGTGCCGCCCAATGGCACGCCGATCGTGCGTCCCGGCGGCCTCGGCCTGGCAAGCTGGCGGTCAATCCGGCTCTGCGTGAATATGTGGAGGAGCGCTTGGCCGGCAAAGTCACCAACCCGCATGGCGCCTCATTCGAGGGCCCCAAGGTGGTATGGAAAAAGCGAAGGGCTGTTCACCGGCAGAGCCGGCGGTGGTCGACAGCCTGGAGCCCCGAGCAGATCGCTCATCGGCTTCAGATCGATTACCCAGAGGATCAAACCATGCGGATCAGCCACGAGACGATCTATCAGTCCTTGTACATTCAAGGACGCGGAGCATTGCGCCGAGAACTGACCGCATGTCTGCGTTCAGGCCGCGCGCTGCGCGTACCGCGCGAACGGTCCCGAGTGCGCAACAAGTCCTTCATTGGAGACGCCGTTATGATAAGCGACCGTCCGGCCGAAATTGCCGATCGGGCTGTCCCCGGACATTGCAGGGCTGTCCGGGGAAAGTTTTGAGTGAATCGAAATGCCGCATTTGCATGCCCCGTAAAACGGGGTTTGTCCGTCTTCTCTCTGGTTGTCGAGACTCAGAAAAGGAACGGGGCATGCGCTTTGCGCCTAGCATCTTCGGGCAGCTTCTTGAAGCCATGGATCGCCGTCAATTCCAAGCCATTGTGGATCGTCACGACGGCGATGCCTACGACAAATCGTTCAGGAGTTGGGATCATCTGGTGGTGTTGATCTATGCCCAGTTTTGCGGCAGCGACAGCCTGCGTGGCCTGGAAGCCGGTTGGAATGCCAACAGCCAGCATCATTACCACCTGGGCAGCGGTCCGCTGATGCGTTCGACCTTGTCGGATGCCAACAGACGGCGCCCGGTCGCCATTTTTGCCGAGGCCTTCAGCCTGGTGGCGGGCCTGCTCGACCGGCAGACGCGGCAAGAGGGTAAAGAAATGCTGCGGCTGATCGATTCGACCCCCATTCCGCTCGGCAAGCTGTGCGAGTGGGCCAAGTCGAACGGACGCATCCGCGGCATGAAGGTCCATGTCGTCTATGACCCGAAGGCCGACCATCCGCGCGTCCTCGACATCACCGACGCCAACGTCAACGACGCCCAGATCGGCCGCCGGATCACCATCGAGCCCGCGGCGACCTATGTGTTCGACAAGGGCTATTGCCACTATGGCTGGTGGACGGCGATCGCCGAGGCCGGGTCGGTCTTCGTAACGCGGCCCAAGACCAACATGGGGCTGGCGCAGCTGTGCAACCGCCCCGTGGCCGAGCCGCAGGGCGACGGCTTCCTGGTCCTGGAAGACAGTGAGGTGAACCTGGTCAGCAAGGGCGCTTGCAAGCTGCCGATACGCCTGCGGCGCCTGCGCATCCAGCGCCAGGAAGGCGACACCATCATGCTTTTGAGCAACGACATTGAGCGCTCCGCAGTCGAGATCGGGCAGCTCTACAAAGGCCGCTGGCAAATCGAGCTTCTGTTCCGCTGGATCAAGCAGCACCTCAAGATCGGCAAGTTCCTGGGCAACAACGGCAATGCAATCCGCCTGCAGCTCTTCGCGGCAATGATCGCCTATGCACTGCTGCGCATCATCGCGCGCGCCCGAGGTGTCGCCATTCCAATCCTGCGGTTCACAGAGCTGGTCGCCCAATACTTGTTCGGGCGGCGAAAAATAAACGCCATCGATAAGCCGCCGCCGGTCAATCCGAGCCGACCAAGAGACCGATCCTCCCTCAATCAGATGGCCTTCATATATGAATAACTTTCCCCGGACAGTCCTGCGGACATTGGGAAGGCGACCTCATCCTTGGCCTCGGAAGCTCGGCGATCGGCACGCTCGTGGAACGAAGTTCACGCTTCACAATGCTGCTTCACCTGCCGCGCATGCATGGCTATCAGCAGAGCCTACGCATCAAGAACGGTCCACCACTTGCCGGCCACGGCGCTGAAGCAGTCCGCAGAGCCATAGCCCGATCCATGGGCAAACTTCCCGAGCAACTGCGTCAGTCGCTGACTTGGGAGCGGAAATGGCGCAGCACGCCGACCTGCGCATCGACACCGGGCTCGAGATTTACTTCTGCGATCCCCAAAGCCCGTGGCAGCGAGGCTCCAACGAAAACACCAACGGCTTGCTGAGACAGTACTTTCCAAAGGGCACGGATCTCAGTCGGCACACAGCCCGGGAACTGGACGCAGTCGCCCATGCTATCAACACAAGACCGCAAAACGCTCGGCTGGAAAACACCTGCCGAAGTCCTCGACCAGCTCCTTGGGGGACAGTATGATGCCGGTGTTGCGACGACGGGTTGAATCCGCCTTGTGACCCGCGATCAGAATGATGCACGCAGCCGGGTGGCGGTTTGCGTCCTTCGGCTGCGGCGGTCAAAGCCGCCAGCGTCAGCCGTGCGTCGATCGAGCGGCTGATGGCGTATCCGACAACCCGCCGCGACCAGGCATCCAGGACAACGGCAATATAGGCAAAGCCGCCAACGACGGTGACGTATGTGATGTCCGCTACTCAGAGCTGATCGGGTCCATCGGAGATGATGTCCCGGGCGAGGTTCGAGAAGATCGGCTGGTTGTGATCGCTATCCGTGGTCACCGTGAATCGACGGCGCATTCTCGGCTGGAGGTCATGCTCGCGCATCAGGCGGCGGATCTTCTTATGATTGACGATCATGCCTTTGTGCCGAAGAGCGGCACGGACACGACGCCAGCCATAGTGCTCGAACTCGTCGCAGATGGCTGCGATCGCTTCGACGATCGCGGTGTCGTCTGCCGCGCTGCGCGGCTGGTCATAGAAGGTCGTGCGCGAGAGGCCCATCAGCCGGCATCCTTCGGCGACGGAGAGACCATGGGACCGGTGGTCGCGGATGTAGGCCCGTTTCTCTGCCGCGGTCGTGCATGCAGAGCCCCCTTTAGAAACTCCAGTTCCAGAGCCTGCTTGCCGACTAGCCGTTCGAGCGCGGCAATGCGCGCCATAAGCCTGGAGAAGATCGGCCGCTGCGGCATCCTCATCGAGAGCGCCCGCCTGAAACTTCTCGACCCATATCCGGATCAGATTGCGTGAGATGTCGTGGCGCTTCGAGAGGGCATGCAGGGTCTCGCCGCCGAAATACTCCTGCGAAACCTGCCATTTGAACTCGATGCTGTGGGTTCGGTGCTTTGCCATGGGCCTTCATCCTCTGAAAGCCCGGCTGCCCGGTCAATTAGCGAAAACCATCCTGTCCGACGCCGATTGACACACGCCTGGTGCTTGGTCGCGAGACGAGCCCGAGCGTCGGCATTATCGACAGTCAATCGGCAAAGACCACGGACGTTGCCGGTTTGCGTGGCTACGACGCCGGCAAGAAGATCAAGGGCCGCAAGCGCCATATCATTATCGACACCGAGGGGCACCTTGTCGGGCTGAGGGTGCACGCGGCCGACATCCAGGACAGGGATGGGGCAGTTGGCGTACCGCCTCTATTCGACAGCTTTACCAGTGGCTGCGCCATCTATTCGCCGACGGCGGCTATGCCGGAGAAAAACTGACGCAGGCTCTCGCTGACNCTTTACCAGTGGCTGCGCCATCTATTCGCCGACGGCGGCTATGCCGGAGAAAAACTGACGCAGGCTCTCGCTGACGTTGCCCCCAGTTTCTATCCAGTTTTGAGTTCGTTTCCGGCGTGGGTTGTGCCCTGCTGGGCGGGTGAAGCGACGGGCGCTGGCGCGGAGCCTTTGGCATCGCGCAGCGCGAGCGACCGTCGCAGATTGAAGGTGGTGGCGAACTCGGCCGGTGTCTGCCAGGCGATTTGGGAATGCGGCCGGGCGGTGTTGTAGTCGGCGCGCCACAGGGCGATGGCGACGCGTGCCTGAGCCAGCGCAGTAAACAGCGTCTCGTTGAGCAGTTCATCGCGTAGTCGGCCGTTGAAGCTCTCGATGAAGCCATTATCCGGTATGATGTTCTTGGTGCCATCGTTTGTTCGGTCGTCAGGTTCGTTAAGCTTGGCGCATCCGGGCCACGGGGCACCGGGAGCACGCAAGTGCGGGCAGGCCGTCGTATGCAGATGAACTGCGAGTTCGAGCACATTATCTGGCCGCCCCTACGACTCGCCCGGATGCGCTGCGAGCGCGGATCCGTATTTGTCGTGTTGCCCGCTCGCTCCCTGTTCGTGACCAACGATGGAGGGAACCGTGCGTATTATCGGCATGGACATACACCGCGTAGCCGCCGAGGTCGTGTCGTTGCTTGATGGCAAGGTCGTCAAGCTCGGCCGCGTTCAAATGCTGCGCAACAAGCTCGAGGAGTTCGCCAGGAAGGAACTCACCCACGATGATCATGTGGTGATCGAGGCCACGGGCAATGCTGCTGCCGTCGCTGAAGTGCTGTCGCCCTACGTCGATCGGATCGTGATCGCCAATCCCAAGCAGGTGCACATGATCGCGCACGCGAAGGTGAAGACTGACACGATCGACGCCACTGTCCTTGCGAAGCTCTACGCCTCGGGCTTTCTGCCGGAGGTCTGGGTTCCGGATCCGGGGACCCTTGCCCTCCGAAGACAGGTCACCAGGCGGACACAGCTGGTTCGCCAGCGTTCGCGGCTGAAGAACCTGATCCAGTCAATCCTCCACGCCCACCTGATCCCGCCGTGTCCGCATGGGAACTTCGTCGGGATCAGCGGGCGCAAATGGCTGACGAGGCAAATATTGCCTGCGGATGAGCGCGCCGCCATCGAGCGCCACCTCGGCTTGATTAACCAGATCAACGAGGCGTTGACGGTGGTCGAGGCGGATATCGCCGTACATGCCCTTCAGGATCCGACAATCCGCCGCCTGATGACGTTGCCCGGCCTCGACGTCACCGTGGCTGCGAGCGTTGCCGCGGCAATCGGCGACATACGGCGCTTCAGCGATCCACAGAAGCTCGTTGCCTATCTTGGCCTGAATCCCAGCGTGCGGCAGTCCGGTGAGGGGCCAGCCTATCACGGGCGCATCACGAAGCAGGGCCGCGGCCATGCGCGGGGGATGCTGGTCGAGGCGGCATGGGCGACTGTGCGATCGCCAGGACCTCTTCGCGCCTTCCACAAGCGGATCGCCTCGCGCCGCGGGAAGCACATCGCGGCCGTCGCCACTGCGCGCAAGCTTGCAATGATCATCTGGCACATGCTGAGCAAGGATACCGACTACATCTGGGCCCGGCCGGCCTTACTCGCCCGCAAGTTCAGATCGGTCGAGCTGCGTGCCGGCCTCCCTACGAGCCATGCCAGGCGCGGCACCGCCTTCGACTACAACATTCCGGCCAAGCGCGCCGAAGAACGATCCCGAGTCGAAAAGGCAGAAGCTGCCTATGCAGCAGAGACTTCCCGATGGCGAGCGAGGCCGGAAAGGCAGAAGGCTGTGGAAAAAGCCGCCGAATGAGAAGAACGGGCTATTCTACAACATCCGTCTGCATCGGCTTGCCGGGCGCAATGTAATGCCATTCGACGCGGTTCTGATCCGCCCAGGAGAGGATGGCGTTCGAGGTGAACTCGCTGCCATTGTCGCTGACGATCATTCTCGGCCGGCCGCGCTCGGTGATGAGCCGGTCCAATTCGCGGGCAACCCGCAGGCCCGAGAGAGACGTATCAATGATGAGTGCCAGGCACTCTCTCGTGCAGTCGTCGACGACGGCCAGGATGCGGAAGCGGCGCCCGTCTGTGAGCTGGTCCGATACGAAGTCGAGCGACCAGCGCTCGTCGGGCCTCAGCGGCACCACCATCGGCGCCCTGGTCCCGATCGCCCGTTTGCGGCCGCCACGGCGGCGAACGGCGAGCTTCTCCTCCCGATAGAGCCGGAACAGCTTCTTGTGGTTCACGATCAG
>NZ_AYWP01000063.1:0-12172 GCF_000502435.1 Mesorhizobium sp. LNHC232B00 | reverse complement strand
GATTAGGCCGATTGGCCAGTAACCTGCTTTCAATTTTCATTACCGACAAGACATTGTTGTCAAAACGCGTCCTCTCCGGTACCGAACAAGGTTGGATCCCGATTCCTCTCTTAGCTGTAGGACGGCATTGGTTCTAATTGCCGCTCACATTTCCACACCTGGCTCCGACCGCGCCTAATGCCCCACAATCGGAACTGCGGCCCGTATCAGACGCCGCCATAACATTTCGGCGATCGACTCTCTTTGGCGTTCCGTCCCGTATCCGCACGATCGGGAGTCGGCAGGGGCTGCCGCTCACCGGATCGACGAGGCGGGCATACTGCCTTGTGCTCATGTGAGCCGTTGGATGGATCCTGCTCGGAAATGCGTAATCATCCACTGTCCCGCCGCGTCGTTCCAACCATGCGAGTAGGCTGGAGCGTGTGTCGCTCATCAACTCGAACTGAACAGGTCGGCCGGTCTTCTGTTGGATGACCATCGCGCGAGTTCGGATTTCCGGTCCTACAACAAGGTGGCCGATTTTGATCTTGACGAGATCGCAGCCGCGCAACTTGCTGTCGATCGCCAAATCGAAGAGCGCTCTGTCTCGCAGACGCCGTTCTCGATCGAGAAAGAAGCGTATAGCCCACATCTGTCGAGGTTTCAGAGGGCGTTTCGTTCCAACCTTCTTGCCTGCATTCCATGCGCGGCGATCGGAGGCGGCAAGGTCGTAGCATGAGTGTCCCATTTCGTTTCTCCTTCGGCCATGATTGGCCACCGGAGAAACGCCGGTAGACGGTTATGGGGCCGATAACGGACTGACAGCCAACAGGAGGAGATCATCTAACAGGCTGTTGAAGAAGTGCTGGCGCGGTTGTTTGGAGCGTGATTCATTGCTCCCCGAACGATTGGGGATTTGTGGATGCGCGGCTTGGACGAACGGACAGGTTCGCTATTTTCCTATGTCGACCTTGAGGCGCGTGTTCGACGTGACCATCCGCTGCGGGTGATACGGGAGATCGTGAACGCGGCTCTTGTGGCGATGGACGGCGATTTTGCGGTGCTGTATCCGCCGGGGCTCGGCCGCCCGTCGATCGCGCCGGAGCGGTTGCTGCGTGCGATGCTGTTGCAGGCCTTCTACGGCATTCGCTCGGAGCGTCAGTTGATGGAGCGGATGGAGTTTGATCTTCTGTTCCGCTGGTTCGTCGGGCTTGGCGTTGACGATCCGGCCTGGGATCATTCGAGCTTCACCAAGAACCGGGATCGGCTGTTGGAGGGTGAGATCGCGGCCAAGTTTCTGCGCGCGGTGCTTGCTCAACCAAGGGTGAAGCGGCTTTTGTCGTCGGATCACTTCTCGGTGGACGGGACGCTGATCGAGGCCTGGGCTTCGATCAAGAGCTTCCGCCGCAAGGACGGGGACGATAACGGCCCGGATGGGGCGGGGCGTAACGCCGAGCGCGGCTTTCATAAGGAGAAGCGCTCCAACGACACACACCAGAGCACGAGCGATCCNGTAACGCCGAGCGCGGCTTTCATAAGGAGAAGCGCTCCAACGACACACACCAGAGCACGAGCGATCCGCAGGCGCGGCTCTACAAGAAGGGCGACGGGCAGCCGGCGAAGCTCTGCTATCTGGGGCATGCGCTGATGGAGAACCGTCATGGGCTTGCGGTTGATGGCGGCATTACCCAGGCCACGGGCACAGGCGAGCGTGATGCCGCGCTCGCCATGTTGGACCGCAGACCGTCGCGGCGGCGCATCACACTGGGCGCCGACAAGGCCTATGACGTGCGCCAGTTCATCAAGGACCTGCGCGAGCGCAAGGTCACGCCGCACATCGCCGTCGACGGCCATCTGAGCAAAACCGGCAAGCCTCGCGTGACGGCGATCGATGACCGCACGAAGCGCCATCCGGGCTATGATGTCAGCCAGCGCTGCCGCAAGCGGATCGAGGAGGTGTTCGGTTGGATCAAGGCCTCGGCCGGCATGGCCAAGGTCAAGCTGCGAGGATGCGCCCGTGTGGGCGCGGCCTTCACCTTGAACCTGGCGGCCNGCCTACATTGAGTTCGCGGCCGATGGCTCCGGCGAATTCGCCTTCGGCTGCGTCACCGGGCAGATCTTCGGCGCGGGCGACGGCAACAATGTCGCCTTCTCCTGGCAGGGCAATGACGAAATGGACGAAGCCCAAGGCGATGGCTGGGCTGAAATCCAACCAGACAGCTCTATCACCGGACAAATCTGCTTCCATGGCGGCGACGAAGCTGATTTCGTCGCCCGCAAGTGGACTTCTTCAACAGCCTGCTAAAGCTGTCATCCCGCTGTCGGGCTCAACTCGGTCGGAAGGGCATTGCGATCACTAGTCGGAAGGGCATTGCGATCACTAAAAGACTGAATGCCGGCCTTCGCGACTTAGCCTGAGGAGGAAGTAGCCTTCATGCGCTGGGCCCACATCGGGGACGGAGGGCAGTCGAATAAGTGCCGGGGCTCCAGGCACAGGATTGACCTTCACGTGAAAGCTTGGGTGCAAGCGACCCGAAGGCGTTAGCCAAAAATATCGACCAGACGCCGTCGCCTCGCCAAAGCTTTTTTGTCCGAGGCGTTGTCGGCGCATTTCGAGTGGTCGCCGTGGCAATGATGCTTATTCTCGTCGCAGGGCTGCTCAACCGCTAACGGGCCACATGGTATTCGCGCCCGTCGACTCGCAGATATTCAGTCGATATGCAGGCGTGAAAGTAACGATGTTTCTCGAAATCAAGGCGATTCACCAAGCGCACAGCAATTTTTGATGCAAAGACCTGTGCTGAGTGGCAAGGTGCCCTGGGGATATAGGGGAGGCGGGAGCCTGATGTACGCAAGTATGAGCCAGAAGCTAGCCAGCTATGGCCAGTGGACATACCGCGGCGCGTGGGCACTGGAGATCTTAGCTTCAATCATTGGCCTTGCCACCGGCCTTGTATTGGGCGTCCAGGCCTTCGAAGCAAGTCAATCTGCGACCGCGATGGACCTCATTCTGGCCAGCGCGCCGTTCTTCATCGTCTCGATCGCAGAGCTTACGAAGATTCCGATCGCGACCCTCTTGTACAGCGCCTCCTGGTTCTGGAAGCCTTTTATCCTGGTGTTTCTCCTGCTTCTGGCCGGTATCACTTTTGAGACGGTCTTGCTGGGCTTGGAGCGCGCCGGCACCCTTCGTGAACTGCAATATGAGGAGCTGGCTGATGGGATCGACTCGCTCAACAGAGAGAGCGCGAAGCTGAATGCCTCGGATCAGGCAGCTCAGCAGACTGATCAGGTCGCGAAGGCCAGGGCTGATCTGGAAGAGGTGAGTGCGCTTGCCGACAAGGCTCGTAAGGAAATCCAGGACCGTATCGCCGACGTCGACACCGAACTCCAGGCTGCCACCGTATTAACGCCTCAGGCGGCCAGAGCACGGGAACAAGTCCACGAGAGCGAGCAGAGGCGAGCGGACTTGGTCGCCGAGCGCGGCGGCAAGGTTAAGCAGGCTGTGGGGGAGTTTGAAGGGCAGAGGGACAGTTTCGTCCAGCGGATCAAAGACGCGCGAGAAGCCGGCGACGCTGCGTCCGTGAAGCACTGGGAAGACGAGATCGGAAAACTTGCCAATCCTCGCGCCAAGCTGGAGGCGAAATACGAACCGCAAATCCTCGCCATAGATCAAGAGATCGCGGCTGCCCGAGCAGAGTTCGACCGCCTGAGGGCTGAAAGCCCTGAGATGACTGCCGACCAGAAACAGGTGCTTCAGAACCGCCGAAGTGACCTCGAAAAGTCACTAGACGCCACGTCCGCGGATTGGGAGCAGCGCCTAAATCAGGCGCGGAGCACGTTGGCTTCCGCCCAATCAGCGGAGGCCTCCCAGGATAAGGTATTGGCTGCAAATCAGGCGCGGCGCGACGAAATAGCGACCCAGTTGAACGGACTCGAAAAGAAGCGCATCCCGCTTGCTCGCACAGACCAGATCAGACGCATCGCGGCTCGCTGGTATGGCGAAAAGCCGGAAGAAGTAAGCGAGGCCCAAGCAGGAAAGGTTGCGGCAATCTGGTTTGGCTCTCTCGCAGTAATTGCCGGATTGGCCGGTCCGATCACTGCCATGGTGGCGCTCGGCTTGCAGAGAATAGCAGCACAGGCCGAGGACCGCTCCGAGAGCCGACTGTCGAGACTGATTAGACGGATGCTAATAAGATGGCGCTGGCGCCGAGTTCGCACCGTCAAGGTCCCTTTTGAAGTGGTTGTCGACAGGGAGGTCGAGAAACGGGTTGAGGTTCCTGTCGAAAAGGTCGTGAAAGAAATCCTCTATGTGCCGGTTTTGACCGACGATCCGGATGCTCTTCGAAAGGCGCTGAACGAGGATTTGCCGGCCGAGGTCGCCGATCTGGTCAAGGTGTCTACAAAGGGTGGCCGCAAAAGTGCTGATCCGGCATAACACGGCGCTTCTTGAGCGCGCTGTCGATCTGGTCGTCAAACAGGCGGCCATCCCGACGCTGCAGGCAGAGGCTGCGGCGTATGACAAGATCGCCCGCGCAAACGCCTTCAGGAGGATGATGACAGGCGGTGCGATCGCCGTCGCTGCTGTTGGTATCGGTTACGGGGCGGCGCTGTTCTTCGGACGAGACCACGGACTTCCACCTGTCATAGACACGACGCAAACCGAAAAACGCGACGACAGGATACCAACGACGGAGACAGTACCCCAGCAAGGTAAGACGGAGCGCAGCAAAGCACCTGCCCCCGAAGTGTCTCCTAAACCGGAGACCACAACTCCGACGCCGGTTCCAAAACAACCCGATGTCATAACTGCGGACTTCAACAAGTTCCTCACTCGAGAAATGGACTGGCAGGGTTCGCACTGGTCGTTGGTTTCTGGCCATCATTTCAATGACGAACACGATGCGACTTGGGATCATGCCTGGTGCTACACACGCCGGCTCGTCAATGGCGTCGACGTAAACGCAGACCTGGTGAACCGGGCCTCCCCAACGGCGAGGCCTCAAGCGCCGGTTTCTCCCGCGACGACTCTCGCATCCATCGGGCTGAATGACGCATCCGCTTTAGAACTCGGATCGAAATGTGTATGGCTCGACAAAGGCACCTTTAGCGCTAGTGACTATGAAGCCCCCGCTGGCAGAGCCGAGATGGCGAATAAACTCGTTGCCCAGGATGGCTGGGACGCGATGGGCTTCGACCTCCCGAGTATGCCGCTATGGAATGTGTCATTCGACCAATGTCAGACCCAATGCGAGGGCGACAATCGTTGCTCAGCTATCACATACGACAAAAAGCATTCTGCATGTTTCATGAAAGGGGACGCGTCTATTTTGGTGAAGGATCCAGATGCCACCATGGCAGCGAAGCAGGCGGTTGCGGGTAAGCTGCAATACTCCAGTCTCGTTTTCTACAAGAACACCGTTGTGGTGGGCGACTCTTATTCAAACGTCCCTGGCGCATACGCCGATTGTGTCATGGCATGTGCGGCGGATCAGAAGTGCTTGGGCTTCAATTTCGACTCTCCGAACAAGATGTGTTCAATGCTGGATCAGGTAGACTCGCTGTCCCTGTTCAAGGGGGTGGCTTCGGGGAGCAAGACTGCAGGGAATTGACGATCATCGGCCTTAGGCGGCCTACCCGCGCAGGCGGACCTTATGTTGGCTTTTTAGGGCAGTGGCGCATCTTCCTCTTGGGGAGTGAGGGGTGTGGACAAATACCGATACGACAATCGGTGCGACCAATGGCGCAAACGGAGAGGCGCACAGCGACGGCGTGCTCGTAGGCTGGCAGGCATTCCGAAGCGGCTGGTGTTCGTGACAGTGGCGGCGATGGCCGCCTTCGTGGCGCAGTTTGTCGTTCACCACAGCGAAGGCGCACTCGACCTCAACGTATCCCACTGGATTGGGCGTACTCCGGAGCCGATCGCCGGGGTGGCTTCCGTCATCGACGGCGACACGATCGAGATCCACGGACAGCGCATCCGCTTCAACGGCATCGACGCTCCTGAGTCCGCGCAGCAGTGCGACGACGCCAAGGGCTTTCGATATCAGTGCGGCGTCAAGTCGGCCGCTGCCCTTGACAAGTTCCTGACGCTCTCCAGGCCCACTCTTTGTACGTTCGTCTCGTGGGACCGTTATGGCCGCTATGTCGGGGACTGCCACCGCGCGGACGGCAAGAGCATCACCGGATGGCTGGTTGAGAATGGCTTGGCCCTGGATTGGCCCAAATACAGTCACGGGGCCTATGCGAGGCAGCAGGCGAAGGCAGAGGCGGCAAAAGTCGGTCTGTGGGTTGGTGCCTTTCAGGCGCCCTGGGAATGGCGCGCAGAGCATGCCGGGGGCGTTAAGCCATCCACTATCAAGCCGCTCGGGATCATCAGCCGCCCTCAGGTGGCGCAGAGCTACTCCTGCCAGCCGCGCCGAACGTGCCCGCAAATCAGTTCTTGCGATGAAGCGAACTGGTATTTGGCCAACTGCCCCTGGGGCGGCAAGCTCGACCGCGACAAGGACGGCATTCCGTGCGAGAGCCTATGCTGAGACATGTTTCGGGTCCCAGTACAAGAGGCTCTTTGACAGTCATTAAGCCTGACGAGACCGCCTTAGGCATTTCCCTCGAATATAGCTGTCCGCCGATATTCAAATCTGAATTTCAAAGTATAATGGCCGGGGTGGAGATTGTCGACCAGATGGGGCCGCACAGCGCAGATCAGATTACAATTGAGATTCCGCCGAACTTTCGCAGTTTTTTGAATGGCGCGTTAGTTCGTGTCCAAGCTCAATATCCATCCCTTAGATTTGTCGCATCGGCTGCTGGGGTTGAGGTGGCTTGCATTTCTCCTGGTGATATGGCTGACGTGCGCAAAAGCGTGCTCCATGCCGTTTATCGAGAGAAGATCTACGTTGAGACGCTGCCGCTTCGGCAAGCCTTGATCGAAGCGGTGACAGCGAAATGACAGTGTGGCCACTTAAGTTTCGCGAGCGTGGCGATGGCGAATTTCTCTTAACCGACGATGCAGGCGGGTTCTTCCTCAGCGATCAGTCATTTCTCGAACGGTATGTCGGCAACAAACTATCGGCGGACGATCATACTTTTCTCCGTGAAAGTGGCCATTCGTTCGAACGGAAAGGCGACCCCGACTGGACGGCCTTTGCCTATCGATGGGCTCGACGCCAATCAAAACAGCAGGAACTTTCTTACGTTATCCTCGTGCCTACGCTGCGCTGCAATCTGACGTGCGGCTACTGTCAAGTTTCCCGAGCGCCGGAAAATGCACAAGGTTTCGACTGGAGCGAAGAGACGCTGAACGCCGCTCTCAGGCTTATCGGAGCGATGAAGGGGCCACGGATTAAAGTCGAGTTTCAAGGCGGCGAACCTTTGCTACGTGTCGATTTGCTTGAACAGATACGCTCATTCGCACTGGCCTGCTGCCGGTTTTTCGGACACGAGGTTAAGCTAGCATAGCTTGTTCCTCGAACTCGACGGGGCTCAGGTAGCCTAGCGTCGAGTGCCTTCGCCGAGGGTTATAGAAGCGCTCGATGTAATCGAACACATCCGCCCTGGCGTCATCCCTCGTCCTGTAGACCTTGCGGGCTGTCCGCTCGGTCTTGAGCGACGAGAAGAAGCTCTCCATCGCAGCGTTGTCCCAGACGTTGCCCGACCGGCTCATTGAACAGGTGATGCCGTGGTCGGCCATCAGTCGCTGGAACTGCTCGCTCGTATATTGCGATCCTTGGTCGGAGTGGTGCAGCAGGCTGTCCGGCTTGCCTCTCCTCCAGATCGCCATGATGAGAGCGTCGGTGACGAGCTGCGCCGTCATCTCGGCCTTCATCGCCCAGCCGACGACACGCCTGGAGAACAGATCAACGACGGCGGCAACGTAGAGCCATCCTTCGGCGGTCCAGATGTAGGTGAAGTCCGCAATCCACTTCTGGTTCGGGGCCGATGCCTCGAAGGCGCGGTCGAGTAGGTTCTTCGACACCGCCGCTCGCTCTCCGGTGTCCTTCGGCAGTCCGCGGCGCCGAGGCCGTGCCCGGAGGCCGTTCTCCCGCATCAGCCGTTCGATGCGATGCAGTCCGCAGGAAAGCCCCTCGGCCAGAACGTCGTGCCAGACCCGACGCGCGCCGTAAGTGCGGTCGCTGCTCTTGAAGCTTCGGTCGATCCTGGAAACGAGGATCTCGTCATGCCGGGAGCGAACGCTGGGGCTGCGGTTGAGCCAGGCATGGAAGCCCGAGCGGGACACATCCAGCGCACTGCATAGCCATGCCACCGGCCAGATGCCCCGGTGCCTCGCGATGAAAGCGAACCTCATGTCACTTCCCTCGCGAAGTAGGCTGCGGCCTTTTTTAGGATGTCGCGCTCCGCCTTCAGCTTCGCGACTTCCTTGCGCAGCCGGTCAATCTCCAACTGCTCGGGCTTCATCTGTCCGTGGCCGGGAAAGGCATGCTGCGGATCGGCCGATAGATCGCGCACCCATTTGCGCAGCACATTCTCGTGGAGATCGAGGTCGCGGGCCGCCTGCGCCACCGCGACGCCCCGATCCTTCACCAGCCTCACTGCCTCAAGCTTGAACTCGCGGCTGAACTTCCTTCTCTGCATTTCCACTCTCCAGTTCCGTTAAACACCTTATCTCGGTGTCCACGAAACCGGCAGCAGGCCACACGATCGAGGTTTCCCGGCAGCCAGTTTGTGGTCTGCACCAATCTCCAACGCTTGAGCGAGCGAGAATGGGCTTACCTCGACGAAGCGGACACCTTCGTCAGCACGTCGCTAGACGGAGATCGAAATACTCATCAGCGCCAGCGCACCCATGATGATGTTACAACCGATGCGTTCTTCAAAAACCTCGCCGACGCTGTGCGTCGCCTTGGACCGGGCAAGGTATCCGCGCTTCCCACGATCGACGTTGATGAGCCGCCGGATTTCGAGGAACTCGTCGGCAATTTCGAGCGCTACGGGATGCAATCGATCTATCTCAGACCGATAAACTACCAAGGGTTTGCTCGTCGCCGAAAAACCGATCCGCATTCGATAGCCAAGTGGAATGCACTTCATTCCAGCTTCATCGACTACCTCATTGATAGGAACCATCGCACTGGTGGTTACGTCGAGGAATATTATTTCAGCCAGTGCCTAAGGAGATTCCTCAGGTCGGGGGCCGACGATCATGTCGATCTCCGCAATCCCAACTTCTTCGCTTCGGACTACATAGTCATTGATCACGACGGGCAGCTTTACCCGACGGATGAAGCCAGGATGCTTTCGCGCATAGGGCGCGTCGATCTTTCGATCGGCACGGTGATGGCCGGCATCGACCAAGCCAAGATCCGGTTGCTCAATAGTGCCTCGCTCAACAACTTTGATCCGGACTGCATCCACTGCGCCTATCAGCCCTTCTGCGGGACAGACGTTGTCGACGATCTGTCGAGGGACGGGCGAATTGACATGGCCCGCATCGATACCTGGTTCTGCCAACGACACATGCACGTCTTCGACAAGGTTGTAGAGGTTATCAGTCGGCGGGATGAAGCCGCGCTTCGATCGGTCGCTAAATGGGCCCGTGTGCCATCTTGGGGGGATCATATGATCCCGGTGCATACATGATCCCGCTCCGCCTCAAGATCGATACAAACGCTGTCGATCCATATGTGGTTCGGCTGCGGTCGTACGAAGGAATGCCTGAGCAACTGAGCAACGTCAGTTCGCTGGACGCAACATTGGCAACCGCCGACGGTGAAAAGGCGCTCTTTACAGGGGCGGCAGGCAGCCTTTGCTTGTTTGGGATCGACCCATCCGAGGTGAACGGTGATGTTGTGTTTGTCGTGCCATTTCGAAAAGCGGCACATCGGCTTATTCGGGCGAACTCGCGCCACAATACGCTTTTGATCACCGAACGCTGCGACCAACTATGCGCGATGTGCTCGCAGCCGCCGAAAAAGCAGCACGTAGACATGTTTCCGTTTTTCGAGACGGCCGTGCTTCTGGCACCGGAGAGTTCAACGATCGGCCTGTCAGGCGGAGAGCCGACCCTTTTCAAATCGGAGCTGTTCGAATTCCTGCGAAAGACGATGGAGCAGCGGCGTGACATCGACTTTCACCTCCTGACCAATGCGCAGCATTTTGATCGCGACGATCTCGCAAAGCTCCGTGATTTGGATTTGAGCCGAATCCTTTGGGGGATTCCCGTCTACTCCAGCGACAGCGCGACCCACGATCATGTCGTCGGAAAGCTTGGCGCCTTCGATCAGGTCAGGAACAACCTTTCCATCCTTTGCGAGGCTGGGGCAAAAATCGAGTTACGGACTGTACTTATGAAGCCCAACGCACCTGGGCTGCTGGACCTAGCGAAGTTCGTGACGGTCGCCCTACCATTCATCGACAAATGGGCAATCATGCAGCTCGAAAATATCGGCTATGGCCGAAAGAACTGGGATTCTCTGTTTTTCGACAGTTCCCTAGGCTTCGATTTGGTGAGCAAGGCGCTGGATTTCTCGATCAGCCGTGGCATCGACACCAAGCTCTACAATTTCCCGCTGTGCACCGTCCCCGCTCACTATCGAGCATTCGCGCCATCTACGATCTCAGATTGGAAACGGGCTTACGTTGAGGATTGCGTCGATTGCAGTCTTCGCAACGAGTGCGGCGGCTTCTTCCAATGGCATCCAAAAGTGCACGGATATGGAAGGTTTGGTGTCGCATGAAAAAACGGTTCTTCGCGATCCCATCCTTGATCGCAGCGGGGTTTATGCCGATAGAAAGTGTCGCGATGCCGCTCGCACCAACTAGCGATGGCGGCAAGACAAAATCGCTTTTTGATATCTTCAAACTGGATCACAAATACACGTTAGCTGGCCATAGCTCGCACAGCAGCCATAGCTCGCACAGCAGCCACCGATCTTCATCCGGAGGCACTTACTATCCGCCGCCGGCAGATTCAGCACCCGTCTATCAGGCACCTGCACCTCCCTATCAACCACCCATAGCGGCGCCGGCACCCGCTCCTCTTGCGACGCTTCCTGGAAATGCCAACAGGTTCAAAGAAATCGTTTTCCAAGTTCAATTCGCGATGCTTGCGTTCGGCTACTACAATGGGGACTTGGACGGGACGATGAGCCCCGAAATGCGGGCCGGCCTATTGAGATTGCAGTCGGACTATAATCTCAAGGTCACGGGAACGATCACCCCACAAACGTTGACTGCATTAGGGATTGTGGCCAACTAAGGATTTCCGATCGCCGCGTTCTGGCGTGGAACTGCCGGAGCGTCGCAGCGATGTATGCTCGAAAGTAGACCAGCCGAGCCCCTCCCAACTGGCCTTTCCGGCGCACGTTGAGTGATGACCGCTTTCGGGAAAGCCGCAATTTGCCACAATGGCAGACATAAGGCGCTTAATCCCTAAGGGGCGTATAGTCCGCTTTGTTCACAGCTGTCATCGCCGCGGTAACATGTTGGACTACAGCATTTCCCCGGCATCTGAGTTAATATTGCGGCTGAGGGACCCGAAGTCAGCCTTGGGAGGGCTGTGTGGACATTGCCACTTGGTTGCGAGGCCTCGGCCTCCAGCAATACGAGCAGGCATTTCGCGACAACGCGATCGATGCGGAGGTCCTGCCGGAACTGACCGATGCCGACCTTGAGAAGCTCGGGATGCTCCTCGGTCATCGCAAGCGATTCCGCAAGGCGGTCGAGGGGCTGGGGCCGTGGTCAAGGCATTCCGACCCGGCCACCGAGGACATCGCGCCTCAGAGCCGCACCCGGGACCTAAGCGCGGAGCGTCGACAGCTGACCGTCATGTTCGTCGATCTCGTGGGCTCAACGGCGCTTGCGACGCGTCTGGACCCCGAGGACCTGCGTGAGACCATCGGAGCGTATCACCGTTGTGTCGCCGATATTGTCCCTCACTTCGGCGGCTTCGTCGCCAAGTATATGGGCGACGGAGTTTTGGTGTATTTCGGCTACCCGCAGGCGCGCGAGAACGCCGCCGAGCAGGCGGTGCGCGCTGGCCTTGCTCTCGTCAATGCCGTTAGGCGACTCCCAGAGCCTGAGCCATTGCGGGTTCGTATCGGCATCGGCACCGGACAGGTCGTCGTTGGCGATCTGATCACCGCCGGCGAAGGGCAAGAGCGTGGCGTCGTGGGCGAGACGCCGAACCTCGCCGCCCGGCTGCAAGCTCTTGCTGAACCCGACGCGGTCGTGATCG
>NZ_AYWP01000062.1:0-15066 GCF_000502435.1 Mesorhizobium sp. LNHC232B00 | reverse complement strand
AAAACCCTTTCGGGCCAAAAGTGTTACCCATGTCTCCGGTATAAACCGTAACCTATGTGTCCGGAACGGACCGGCACTCAATGGCGGAGGGAGTGGGATTCGAACCCACGGTGAACTTGCGCCCACGCCGGTTTTCAAGACCGGTGCCTTAAACCGCTCGGCCATCCCTCCGTCGTGATTTTTCAATCACTTGGATAATGCGCTTCCGACGGGTTTTCGCCTGCTGGTACCGGATTGGCACCGAAGGCATTCCCGACCGGTCGCTGTCCATTCCTGTAAAGCTGCATTGAGGGCCGCGTCAACCACCGCTGCGGTGCCTTCCTGCTGTACCGGCAGTTGGTGCGCATAAATGTTCAGCGCGACCGGAATGTTCAACGTGAACGACGGTTCGCGTGTCCGGCGCGGTCTTACACGGCTGAACAGCGGGCAAGGCAGGGCAAGGCCGAGAGATATGGTGGGCTTCCACATCGAATAAAGTGTTCCGGAACTATTTTAGCACATGCTGATCGAAACGCGGTTCTTGTGAAAGTTCTGTACATGCGTGTGACGTTCGTCGTGGCAGCGAGATGACCGATCCCAATCAACCCCAGAAAGAGCGCCGCTTTCATGCTCGGCAGACCGTTCTGAAGGAAGGGACGATAGTCACCGAGAGTTCGACCATAAAATGCTCGATCAGAAACCAGCATGCTCACGGCGCGGAGCTGAGGGTCGACCCGAGCGCCATTGTTCCCGAACGCTTCATCCTCCTGGTGCCGGCGGACGATGCCCGATACCGTGCAGCGCTCCGATGGAGACGAAACGACCGCCTGGGCGTGCAAATCTATTGAACCGTCCCTTGCGGGTGCCATGGTCAGGCTCGCGACAGCTTACCCAGCTACAATAGGCGCCTCACAAGCGGAGGTATCCATGGTCTCGGCGATTGGAAGTCAGCATCGGCAAACACCGGAAACCCTACTGAAACCCGCAAAGACAGAAACTGGCGAAGGATTTGCGCCGGGCAAAAGCGCAGATAGCGTAGGACATCGCGCCAAGGCCATGGTCGCCGAAACAGGCGATACTGATCCTGGGGCCCAGGGGCGCGCCGCATCGACAATCGCCAGAATGGATATCACCGTTTTGACGCCCCCGAGCGAAGAGCCGCCTGGCGAAGAGCCGCCTTTGGAGTAGGCCATCGGCTCGATCAACGATATCGGTTTTACCACGTCAGGCAGTAAGGCGTGCCGCAACGGCATCGTTGTTCAGTCCGCCCAGAGCATCATGCCCCATGCGGTCACCCTTTTCCCGGCCAAATAATCGGGCCTTACGCGATCTGAAGCCGGTCGACAGATCCCGTGCCTGACAGTGCGATCAACCGTGCAGCGGCAAACGCGGCCAAAATCACGAAAATAGCCGTCATGTTCAGGAAGGCAGACGACGCAAAAATGCTTGCGCTCTGCTCATAACAGCTTGCGAATTCCATGACGTCTTACCCCTCTGGACCCATTGCATCATGATCCTGCTTCAGACGAAATTCAAGCAGATGCTAAAATACGCCGAGGCGGTCCGAGGCACAGCAAGGGAAGGCCACAATCTTGCCCGGTCCGGCCACAATCGGTTAATACCGTGATAAACAATTCCTGTGCACAAAGGATCGGGGTTTCAAGGCGTCGTTGGTGTTGTCGAGTGAGTGCTTTGGCTCCTCCGATATTCGAATGACGGCGTTTTGAGTGAGACTGTAGGGGATTTCAGGAAAAATGCAGGCTACGACGCATCAGCGTCTTCGTCGCGCTTCAACGCTCACGCTGCTTGCCGCGTCGGCCGCCTTGCTTGCGGCTTGCGCGTCGCAGCCTGAGCCGAAGGGGATGGTCAATCCCAGGCATCGCTCCAAGGAATATTTCGCCGAAACCGAATATGGCGTGAAGGCAAGCCCCCGTGCTGCCTTCATGCGGCGCGGCGGCGGTCGCGACCAGCTCGGCAAGCCCTACCAGGTGCGCGGCAAGTGGTACTATCCCAAGGAAGACAAGCGTTACGCCAAGGTCGGCCTGGCTTCGTGGTATGGCGACGCCTTTCATGGTCGGCTGACCGCCAATGGCGAAGTCTACGACATGACCCATCTGACCGCGGCGCATCCGACCATGCCGCTGCCGAGCTACGCCCGTGTCACCAACATCGAAACCGGCAGCTCCGTCATCGTGCGCGTCAATGACCGGGGGCCGTATCACGAGGGGCGCATCATCGATGTCTCGGAACGCGCGGCGCAGATGCTCGACTACGCCAAGGTCGGCACCGCGAAGGTGAAGGTCGAATATGTCGGTCGTGCGCCGCTCGATGGCGACGACGACCAGTACCTGATGGCATCCTACCATCCAGGCAACAGGATACCGGATCCGTCGGACGGCTTGCCAACCGGTGTCATGGTGGCCATGAACGGACCGTCGCCGAGCCTGCCGGTGGGTGTCGCCGCCGCACCGTTCCCGGGCCAGTTGACGAATTCCGGAGAGGCGTTCGCGGCGCAGCCTGCCTTGTCGGCGCAAGCGACCGCTTTCGGCGACGTGGTGCTGCCCGACTTCGGACCGATCGTGCCCGAGCGACCGGAGATCAGCCTGCCGCCGCAATCGCCGTTTGCCGTGGCTTCGCTGTCCTATGCGAATGAACGCGTGCAGCGTGCCGATGTCTTCGCCGCGCTGGACGACAGCGGCATGTCGCCGGCCGACATCCTGCGGTCATGGAAGAAGTCCAATCCGCAGGCGTCACCGTCCAGTTCCGATTATGTCGCCGCCGGCACCTTCGACGATGCCGCTGAAGCCAAACGCGTGGCGACGGCACTTCAGCCCTTTGGCCGAACGGAGATCCAGCGTACCGATCTCGACGGCAATGACTGGTATGCGGTCAATCTCTATCCGAATGGCCATGGCGGCCTGGACGAGATGCTGCAGGCGGCATGGTCGCATGGCGCGCCCGATGCGCTGGCCGTTCGCAACTGATTTCGAGAGCCGGTTTTCCGCTGAACAGTTGATCCGCCACAGTTGATCCGTCTTGGAAAAAGCCCCATAGTTTCACGGGCTTGCCGGGAGGGACCGGCCAACGGGTCGAATTTCATGCAGTTTCGCTTGCTTCAGCCTTTTGCCGGGTTCCTTCTTCTCGGCCTCGTGCTTTCTCCGGCCCACGCACAGCTTTTCGAGACCAAGGCCGCACAGGCCTTCATGATCGATGCCGACACCGGCACGGTTTTGTTCTCGAAGGATGCCGACAAGCCGATCCAGCCGGCCTCGATGGCCAAGCTGATGACGATGGAAGTGGTTTTCAACGCCATCAAATCCGGACGCCTCAAGCTCGACGACACCTTCGTGGTGAGCGAGAACGCCTGGCGCAAGGGCGGCGCCCCGTCGGGGACATCGACGATGTTTGCCAAGCTCAAATCGTCCATCCGCCTGGAGGATTTGATCCAGGGTGTGACCGTGCAGGCCGCCAATGACGGCTGCATCATCATCGCCGAAGGCATGGCCGGGTCCGAGGACAATTTTGCCGCGCAGATGACCGAACGCGCCCGCCAGATCGGCCTCAAGACATCGACTTTCGTCAATTCGACCGGCCTGCCGGCCGATGGCCAGCAGACAAGCGTGCGCGAACTGACGCAGCTCGCCCTGCATCTGTGGCGCGATTACCCGGATTTCTATCGCTACTACAGCCTGAAGGATTTCACCTGGAACAAGATCTCGCAGAGGAACCGCAACCCGTTGCTGGCGATGGATATCGGCGCCGATGGCCTGGCCGTTGGCGCGAGCGAGGCGTCGGGCTTCGGCATCGTGGGCTCGGTCAGCCACAACGGCACGCGGGTGATCGCGGCGCTGAGCGGGCTGGCCAACGACAAGGAACGCGCCGAAGAGGCGCGCAAGCTGCTCGACTGGGGCGTTCGCTCCTTCGAGAAAACCGAAATCTTCGCCAAGGACGAGGTGGTCGGCGAGGCCCAGGTTTTCGGCGGGGCGAAATCCGGCGTGACGCTGAAGGCAAAAGGGCCGATCGCCATCTTCCTGCCGATCACCAACCGCGACAAGCTGACGGCCAGGATCGTCTATAACGGCCCGGTCGCCGCACCCGTGGAGGAAGGCCAGCCGGTCGGCGCGCTGCGCGTCTGGATCGGCGACACGCTGAGCCAGGAGACACCGCTTTTCGCCGCCGAGTCGATCAGCGTCGGCACGTTGCCGCAGCGCGCGCTTGATGCGGTCAAGGAACTGGCGATCGGCTGGCTGCGATAACGCCGACAGCATGGACGTTTCCCCGAACGCGGACTATCTAGAGCGCAACAATCCACTCCAACATGGACAAAGGCCTTTCGATTGGCGCGCGGATTTTTCATTACCTTCGAAGGCGGCGAGGGCGCAGGCAAGTCGACGCAGATCGAGCGGCTGGCGAGAAAGATGCGCGCCAAGAAGTATGATGTGCTGCTGACGCGCGAACCTGGCGGTTCGCCGGGCGCCGAAGCGGTCAGGCATGTCCTGCTTTCAGGCGCGGCGGAACCCTTCGGACCGAAGATGGAAGCGCTGCTCTTCGCCGCCGCGCGTTCGGACCATGTCGAGCAGGTCATCCGGCCGGCGGTCGAGCGTGGTTCCATCGTGCTTTGCGACCGCTTCCTGGATTCCTCACGCGTCTACCAGGGGGTTACCGGCGGCATCGACCCGGCGTTCATGGCGGCGCTGGAGCAGGTCGCCATCAACGGCATGATGCCCGACATGACGCTGATCTTCGACATCGATCCGGCAGAGGGTCTCAGGCGCGCGACGCTGCGGCGCGGCAGCGATGACGGCGCCGACCGCTTCGAAAAGGAGACGCTGGCCATCCACCAGGCCCGCCGTGCGGCCTTTCTGGCGATCGCCGCGGCCGAGCCGGAGCGCTGCATCGTCGTCGATGCGTCCGCCAAGCCCGACACGGTGGAGGACGTCGTCACCGCCGCCGTGTTCGCGGCGCTGGAGGCGAGGGCGCCCACGCGCAACAGGCAGGCCGCACCGGTATGATCTTCGAACGCATCGCCCCGGAACAGCACGACACGCTGGACGGCGTGCCTGAACCGTCTGAAACGCCTCGTCTGGTCGGGCACCGGCAGGTCGCGGACATGCTCGCCGCCGCCTATCGCTCGGGAAAGCTGCCGCATGCGCTGATCTTCGCCGGGCCGGTCGGCATCGGCAAGGCGACGCTGGCCTTCCATCTCGCGCATCATTTGCTGAAGCACCCGGCATTCGGGCAGGCGCCGGAAAGCCTTGCCGTTCCCGATCCGGCCTCGCCGCTGTTTCGCCAGATCGCTACCGGGGCGCACCCGGGCGTGCTGCATCTGACCCGTCCGCTGAACGACAAGACCAAAAGCTTCAAGACCGTCGTCACCGTCGACGAGATCCGCAAGGTCAGCCGCTTCCTGTCACTGACCTCGCATGACGGCAGCTACCGGGTCGTCATCGTCGACCCGGCCGACGACATGAACGCCAATGCCGCCAATGCTTTGCTGAAGAACCTTGAGGAGCCGCCGGCACGAACGCTGTTCGTTCTCATCGTCCACGCGCCAGGCAGCCTGCTGCCGACGATCCGCTCGCGCTGTCAGGTGGTGCGCCTGACGCCGCTCGATGCCGACGAGTTGCTGGCCGTGTTGGAAACCGCCGAGCCGCCACCGCCAGACGATCCGGCCGCGCGGGCGGCGCTGGTCGAACGGGCAGGGGGCAGCGCCCGCAACGCCATCCTTCTCACGCAGTATGGCGGGCTGGAGATCGCCCGGACCCTCGATGGGCTGGTGGCGGCAGGAAAGAGCGATATCGGCGGCGCCTATCGCCTTGCCGAGGCCGTCGCCGGACGCGACCAGGCGATCCAGTTCGACATCTTCAATCGCCGTGCGCTTGATTTGTTGTCGGACGCGGCAAGCCAGGCCGCCCTGGCCGGTGACCTCACGCGGGCCAAAAACCTGTCGGACACTTGGCATGAGGCGCTGGACGCTATATCTGAGACCGACACCTACAATCTCGACAAGAAGCAGCACGCCTTGACCATGATCGACCGCCTGAACTCTGCGATGCGAATGTGACGGTGCCACCGGGATGGCAATCGCCATTCCGATGCGATATCCACCGCCACAGCTTCCATTCAGACATTCATGACGGTTCATTCATGTCACGCGACACATTCTACATCACGACCGCGATTTCCTATCCGAACGGCAAGCCGCATATCGGCCATGCCTACGAACTGATCGCCACCGACGCGCTGGCGCGCTTCCAGCGCCTCGACGGCAAGCAGGTCTTCTTCCTGACGGGCACCGACGAGCACGGCATCAAGATGCTGCAGACGGCCAAGCGCGAAGGCATTTCGGCGCGCGAACTGGCCGACCGCAATTCGGCCGATTTCAAGCGCATGGCGGCCGCCCTCAACGCCTCCAACGACGATTTCATCCGCACCACGGAAGAACGGCACTACGCCTCCTCGCAGGCGATCTGGAAGGCGATGGACGCCAATGGCGACATCTACAAAGGGGGCTATGCCGGCTGGTATTCGGTGCGCGACGAAGCCTATTACGGCGAGGAGGAGACGGAGGTTCGTCCCGACAATGTCCGCTACGGACCGCAGGGAACGCCGGTCGAATGGGTCGAGGAAGAGAGCTATTTCTTCCGGCTGTCAGCCTATCAGGACAAGCTGATCGCGCTTTATGAAAGCCAGCCCGACTTCATCGGCCCGGCCGAGCGCCGCAACGAAGTGATGAGCTTCGTCAAATCGGGGCTGAAGGACCTGTCGATCTCGCGCACCACCTTCGACTGGGGCGTGCCGGTGCCCGGCGACGAAAAGCACGTGATGTATGTCTGGGTCGACGCGCTGACAAACTACATCACCGGTGTCGGCTATCCCGATGAAAAAGATGAGAAATGGCGGTTCTGGCCAGCCGATGCC
Organism: Mesorhizobium sp. LNHC232B00; assembly: GCF_000502435.1. Lineage (NCBI taxonomy): Bacteria > Pseudomonadati > Pseudomonadota > Alphaproteobacteria > Hyphomicrobiales > Phyllobacteriaceae > Mesorhizobium > Mesorhizobium sp. LNHC232B00. The sequence continues at coordinate 8,166 of NZ_AYWP01000062.1, read as the reverse complement.
CATATCATCGGCAAGGATATCGTGCGCTTCCACGCGGTCTATTGGCCGGCCTTCCTGATGTCGGCGGGCATCCCGCTGCCGAAGCGCGTCTTCGGCCACGGTTTCCTGTTCAACCGCGGCGAGAAGATGTCGAAATCGGTCGGTAACGTCATCGATCCCTTCACCATGGTGGAACACTACGGTCTCGACCAGGTGCGCTACTTCTTCCTGCGCGAAGTGCCGTTCGGCCAGGACGGCAGCTACAGCCATGAAGCCATCGTCAACCGCACCAACGCCGATCTCGCCAACGGGCTCGGCAACCTGGCGCAGCGTTCGCTGTCGATGATCGCCAAGAACTGCGGCGGCGCGGTGCCGAAGCGTGGCGACCTGACGGAGGCCGACAGCGCGATCCTGGATCAGGCGGTGGCGGCCCTTGCCACGGCCCGCAAGGCCATGGCCGGGCAGGCCATTCATCTCGCATTGGCCGCGATCTTCGATGTGGTGGCGGAAGCCGATCGCTACTTCGCCGGACAGGCACCATGGGCGCTGAAAAAGACCGATCCGGAGCGCATGGAAACGGTGCTGTGGACGACCGCCGAAGTGGTCCGGCGCGTGACGGTGCTGTGCCAGCCCTTTGTCCCGGGATCGGCCGCGAAACTGCTCGACCTGCTGGCGGCGCCGGCGGACAAGCGTGATTTCGAGCATGTCCATGCCGACCATGCGCTTGTGTCCGGCACCGCGTTGCCCGTGCCGGAGGGCGTCTTTCCACGCTATGTCGAACAGCCGGGCGTGAACGCCTGATGCTTGTCGACAGCCACTGCCATCTGGATTTTCCGGATTTCGCCGAGGAGCGGGCGGCCATTGTCGCCCGCGCCAAAGCGGCCGGAATCGGCCGCATGGTGACAATCTCGACCCGCGTGAAACGGTTTCAGCAAATCCTTGAAATCGCGGAATCTTTCGACGAGGTCTACTGTTCGGTCGGCACCCATCCGCACAACGCAGCCGAAGAACTCGACGTCACTACCGCCGATCTTGTCCGCCTGTCGGCTCATCCCAAGGTGGTGGCGATCGGCGAGGCCGGGCTCGATTACTTCTACGACAAGGCGCCACGCGATGCGCAGGCGCAAGGATTTCACGCTCACATCGCAGCCGCGCGCGAGACCGGGCTGCCCCTGGTCATCCATTCACGTGATGCGGACGACGACATGGCGGCCATACTCGAAGACGAAACAGGGAAGGGCGCCTTCCCCTTCATCCTGCACTGTTTTTCCTCGGGGCGCCGGCTGGCCGAGGTCGGCGTCGCGCTCGGCGGCTATGTGTCGTTCTCGGGCATCCTCACCTTCAAGAATTCGGTCGAATTGCGCGCCATCGCCGCCAATATCCCGCATGACCGCCTGCTCGTCGAAACCGACGCGCCATATCTGGCGCCGGTGCCGTTTCGCGGCAAGCGCAACGAGCCGGCCTATGTCGCGCAAACCGCCAAGGTGTTGGCTGAAACGATCGGCGTCAGCGAGGCTGAAATCGCCACGTCGACGACCAACAATTTCTTCCGTCTGTTCGGCAAGATGCCGCGACCTGTCGAGCAAAGCGCCTGAACGATGACTGACCTGCTGCGCCTCACCATTCTCGGCTGCGGCTCGTCGCCGGGTACGCCGCGCATCACCGGCGACTGGGGCAATTGCGACCCGGACAATCCAAGGAACCGGCGCATGCGCACCGCCGTCCTGGTCGAACGGATCAAGGCCAATGGCAGCCGCACCACCGTCGTCATCGACACCGGACCGGATTTCCGCCAGCAGATGCTGCTGGCGTCGGTCAGGCGCATCGATGCGGTCGTCTACACGCACCCGCATGCCGATCATATCCACGGCATCGACGATCTGCGCGGCTTCGTCCTCGACCAGCGGCACCGGATCGATGTCCATGCCGACCTGCCGACAATGCTGCGGTTGCGCCAGGCGTTCGGCTATTGCTTCGAGACGCCGCCAGGCAGTTCCTATCCGCCGATCGTCGACGCCCATATCATCGATCACGCAAGGCCTGTCGTGATCGAAGGCGAGGGGGGCACCCTCACCCTCGAGCCATTGCCGCAGATCCATGGCGACATCATCTCGCTCGGTTTCCGCATCGGCGCGCTCGCCTATTGCCCTGATATCAGCGACTTTCCGGACGCCACCGTCGAGCGGCTGCGCGACCTCGACGTGCTGATCATCGACGCGCTGCAGTACAGGACACACCCGAGCCACCTGTCGCTTGGCCAGGCGCTCGAGTGGATCGAACGGCTGGCGCCCGGACGCTCGGTCCTGACGCATATGCATGTGCCGCTCGACTACGCCACGGTGGCGGCCGAGACGCCCGATGACGTCGAGCCCGCCTACGATGGCATGGTGATCGAAATCCCTTATGAAACAGCGTGATAAGCTCGTTTTCTCATTTAGCCGCTTGCTTCTTCGGTTGGAATATCAGCAGCGTGCCGATCCGCTCATAGCCCACACGATTGTATAGCAGCGCTCCGGCGTGGGTCGCAGCCAGCACCGAGCATGTCGACCCATGGGCCCGGTCGTCGCGCAGCATTTTCGACATCAGCGCCTGGCCGATGCCGCGACGCCGGTGCGAAGGCTCGACATACATGGCCGCGCACCACGTGGCGCCCACGGCGTCCACGCTGCGCACGCGTCCAACGATGTCATCGCCATCGACCGCCACATATTGGCGGAACGGCGCGCCGTCGCCGAGCAATTCGTCCGGGATCGGCCGCCTGCGCACAATCCTTGCCAACTGCGCCGCCCGTTCGGCTGTCCGCACGCGTTCGATCGAGACGACTGCCGGCGGGCCTGGAATCGGTGGGCTTGGAATCGGCGGGCTTGGAATCCGGCGCAATGGCTGGACGAAGAAGCCTTCCGTCCGCAGCAGCCGATAGCCGAGAGCCTTGTACGCGGTTCGCGTCGGCCCATCCGGATCGTCGTTCGCGATCACGACGGACATGGTGAAGCCCGGCCGCGCATGCTGCCGCACGATCGCATGGGCCTCCTGGGCGGCAACGTCATGGACGACCCATTCCTCGCTGCGGTACTCGCGAGGGTTCTTGCGCTCGGCATCGCGCATCAGCCACAATGGCCCGACACGGCTGGCCTCATAAGGAAAGGTGCGGCTTTTGTCGGCGCTGAACCCGTGTACGAACACCTCGATCGCCGAATCCATCTCACGCTTTGCTGCCGTCATACGCACAGCGTAGCGTTCGCCATTCACGCAAGGCAACACGCATCGATTGCCTCAAGCCCGTGAAAATCAGCAGCAACTTCCAACTGCTCGCCAGTACGTCAGTTCCATAATCTATCTTATGCGACTTTTATCCGTAGCAACTCTATCCGGCCTTCGCCGGAAACGTGACGGTGAGATAGTGTTGGATTGCGTCGACCAGACGATCCGAATCGGCGCCCCAGATCAGGTGGTCATCGCCCGGGAGTTCAATAAGCGTGGCTCCAGCGATGCGCTCGGACAGGTAAAGCGCTTCTTCAACCTTGATCCATCGATCCCCCGTCCTTTGGAGGATCAGAGTGGGCACATGGATCGCGTGGAGGATATTGCGGACATCGACTTCTGCGCCCCAGCGCCACAGTGCGATCGCATCGGAAGGAGACGCCGAATTCCTTAGATAGGCTGCGAACCATTGTTGCTCGTGCGTATCGTTCACCAAACTCGGCGCCCCTCTTCCCAAGTCCCAAGGCTCCCCCCACTTGCGCTCGATTGCGGCCAATTCTTCTTCCATTTCCTCTCTGGTCTTTGCCCAAGGATAGTCCGGCGACCACAGTCCTTGAGCGTAGGCACCGTGAAGAATGAGAGCCTCGGTTCGCTCGGGATAGGTCGCCGCAAAGAGCATGCACAAGACGCCGCCTTCGGAACTGCCGAACAAGACCGTCCGTCGCGATCCGATTGCATCGAGTACCGCCCGCACATCGTCCGCCCGCTCTTGCAGCGTTGGAAAGCCCACGTTGCGGTCGGAAAGCCCAGTGCCCCGCTTGTCGATGCGGACCAGCCGACAAAATGACCCAAGCCGCCGCAGCACATGCGTTAGCCGAGGAGATTCCCAGGCATAGTCGAGGTTGGAAACCCAGCCCTGTACGTAGACGAGGTCGAACGGTCCCCCACCGGTTACCTGATAGGCAACGCTAACCCCGCCCGATTTTACATAGTGCGTTTCCGGGCGCAGCGACACCTGGCTATCGACCGGCACAGACCCCTCAGCCCTTGCGCTCGGTGTTGGATTTTGTTTGGACGGCGCGGAACGGCTAGCACGGAGCTTGTCGTAGAGTTCATGCGTCTTCTTCTCCGGTTCCAACTGAAGGTGCTTACGTAGTACCTCGCGGCATTGCGCATATTGCTTCAGTGCCATGTTCGGTCGGCCTTGGCGGGCATAGATTTGCATCAAGGCTCGGTGGATGTCCTCCCTTAGCGGTTCCAAAACCAGCAGGCGCGTCGCCGCTCGCACGCCTGACGCAAGACTGTTCGTTGCGGAATAATGCGCGACGAGCTTCTGCAACACCGCGACTGCGATCGTCCGCAATCGCTCGCGCTCCACTCTTAGCCAGTCTTCGAACGGCTCCTCCTTCAGGTCGAAGCCATCGAGGAGATCGCCACGATAGACAACGAGCGCCTGCTCGAGTTGCTCCGGTGTGTGACCTGCGGCCAACTCCTCGAACCGCGCGACATCGAAATCAAGATCGTCAAGGTTAAGGGTGATGCTGCCGCCGTCGGTCAGGAATTTGCCACCGTCGGCAGAGCCCATGGCCTTTCTGATGACGGACAATGACTGTCGCAGGTTCATCCTGGCCTGGGACTCGGTGTTACCACCCCACAGCAGGGCGGCCAATTTCTCGCGCGACTGGGAATTCCCGGATTGCAGGGCGAGATAAGCCATCATGGCGCGCGCCTTGCGACTGAAAGCCGGGACTGCCGCTGCATCACCGACAAAGTCAAAACCACCTAGCAGACAGAGATGAGGGTGCGCCATCGGATCCGCCACAGCCACAACGTCCCGGTGATCCTTTCCTGTACCTGTCCCTAATTCAACTGTGATTTTGCCGACGTAGTGCTTTTCACGAATCTATCACGCTGGTTCCAACGCGTTTCTCACGGCGCTGGAGGAGATTGTCGGGACAGGCAGTCTTACCCTTGGAGGAGAACGTGCTGCGCCCGAACTCGACTGAATGGCCCATCTGGCATGATGATCCCTGGCAAAATCCGCAGCCGCGCGACGACGCTCTGCCCCTCCGCCACGATATTGCGCTTGCGCGTTATCTTGAGAAACAGCGGGCCTGCCGGGCATCGACACCTTCGGGCTCCACGACAAAGCACTTGATCGAAGGATTGCGCTCTTTAAGCGCTTTCGTCACTCCCACATAAGTACCGCCCGAGCCGATGAAATCCACGAATGGATCGACAACTCCGTGGCTGGCATCCCAAATTTCCGGGCCGGTCTTGTGGTAATGCGCGAGCCAGTTTCCGTCTCGATTGAATTGGTCCGCACGGAACGCGCCACGCTCTACCGAAACATTCTTTGCAATCTGTTCAACGAGTGCCAGGTCGCCGCCCGAGACCTGCCCCGGCACCGATCCCGGCAACTGATCGACCAGGATCACGTCCGCGCCGAGCGCGCGCATCATTCGCGCACGCTCTTGCGAGTTGCCTTTCGACATCCACCGCGACGAATGGGTAGCCCTTGATCGCGCAGACGATGGCAAGCAGTGCCGCACGATCTTTTTTTGAGAAGCTTTTGATGCCCCACGACGTTGGTTCTCCGGCTGGCCGTGCGTTGGTCACGGACGCCCCTGCTCCAGTCTGATCCAATAGCTCAGCGCACGCTTCGCGCCCGGTTCGATCAGCATCAGGCCTGGCTTGTCTACGAATTCGCGGTCGAAATCGGCCGGGCTTGCCATACCGTGCCAGGGCTCGATGCACAGGAATGGCGCGCCGCCTGGCTTGGACCAGATGCCGAGCTCTTCCATTCCCTGCCATGACATTTCGATCGCCGGACCGTGGTCGGCGGCATAACGTACGCTGGCGCTCGCGGGCCGATCGAGGATGACGGCGTCGTCATCGAATAGCCGTTCGGACAGTGCAAGCGTCCTGCCCCTGATGGGCGTCGGCTGCGGCGCTGGGATCAGAAGACCGTCCTTCAGCCGGCGGACCGGCGCCGGCTCGTCTTCGGCAAAGGTCAGACGGTAGTCCGCCTTGGCCAAATCCGGCAGCAGCGGCCAATTGAAAGCCGGATGCGCCCCGATCGAGGCCGGCAGCGGCTCGTCACCAGTGTTGCTGATCTCGAAGGCCACGCCAAGCTGGCGGCTACCCAGCGTGTAGGTCACATCAAGGCGAAAGGCGAAGGGATAGCGGGCGCGGGTGTCGGCATCGTCGGTGAGCACCAGCGTGCAGGATCGGGAACTCCGCTGCGCCCATGCGAACGGCCTGTCGCGCGCGAAGCCGTGCTGCGTCATCGGATAGATGCCGCCGCGATGGCGCAATTGGTCGCCCTTCAGGCGGCCGACGATCGGAAACAGCACCGGTGAATGGCGCCGCCACTCCGGTCCGGCCTGCCACAGGAACTCAAATCCCCGCTCGTCCCGCAGCGAAACCAGTTCAGCGCCCTGCCCGACTATAACAGCCGAGATGCCGTCGCCATGAAGCGTTTGGCTGTCTGCCACATGTCCTCGCACGGTGTTGAAGGCCGTCGGCCAGACTAGCAAAAGCTCCAGGGGACTCAAGCTCCTGGGGCTCAAGATGCAGCCACGTTCTGCAGAAACAGATTGTGGCCGAAGGGTTCCCTTCGGCCACTCGTTCGCATCAAGGGCGATAGTCCTCGCCCTTGCCCATAGCGGACGGTCGTTATTCGCGCTCGCCGGTGAAATTCAGCAACAGCTGGAAGATGTTGATGAAGTTCAGGTAGAGCGAGAAGGCGCCGAAGACGGCGAGCTTCTGGCGCGATTCTCCGTCGAAATTCTCGGAATACTGCTCCTTGATCGTCTGCGTGTCCCAGGCGGTCAGGCCGACGAACACGGCGATGCCGATGACCGAGATGGCGAACTGCAGCGCGGTCGAGCCGAGGAAGATGTTGACGATGCTGGCGATCACCACACCGATCAGGCCCATGATCAGGAAGGACGAGAACTGCGTCAGGTCACGCCTGGTCGTGTAGCCGTAGAGGCTGGTGGCGCCGAACATGGTGGCGGCGATGAAGAAGGTGCGCGCGATGCTGGTGCCGGTGAAGACCAGGAACACGGAGGCCAGCGACAGGCCCATCACCGCGCAGAAGGCCCAGAACATCATCTGCGCGCTTGCCGCCGACATGCTCTGCATCTTGAACGAGAACAGCATCACGAAGGCCAGCGGCGCCAGCATCACCACCCATTTCAGCGGGCTGGAGAAGATCGGCACGTAGAGCGCCGGCGTCGACGACACCATGAAGGCGACGAGGCCGGTAACCACGAGGCCAAGGCCCATATAGTTGTAGACGCGCAGCATATGCTGGCGCAGGCCCTCGTCGAAGGCGGCTCCGGTTTGGGCGCCGGTACCGACGCGATATCCCAGATTGGGCGTATTCATTTGAGTTCTCCTTTGTGGATCGGTCAGTAAAGCGTTCTGGCGAGCATCTCGGCGGCACGGTCTAGGTCGTGGACGTCGCTTTTCGCGACCACCGCGTAGGCGACCTCGCCGATCTGGAAATAGGCCGAGGCAATATCGCCCGAGGGCGCGACGGTCGGCTTGACGACATCGAAGGTTCCCGGCCGGATGGCGAACAGCGACACCAGTCCCATATCGCCGGTATCGACAGCCATCTCGACACTTGGACCGAAGCGCGACGGATAGATCTGCACGTCGCGCACTTTCCAGTCCTTGGGCAGCGACGGCATGACAATGGCGGTCGCGGCGCGGATCTCGCCGGCGTCGTAATTGGGTGCCTCGGGCTGCGAGGGCATGGTTTCGCGCACCAGCGTCGTCCTGTGCGCCCGCACAGCCTCTTCGACATAGGCCGGCGGCTGCGGCGAAGCGACGACCTTGGTCACCGACATCGGGCCGACAGTGCCGTTTGCCAGCCAGCCGGCGGCGACGAAGGCAGCCACCGCCGCCGCGCGCTGCAGCACGCCGAAGATACGCCCCCGGGCAAGCCCCCTCTCCAGCCGCCGCGCCGCGTCG
>NZ_AYWP01000061.1:0-15270 GCF_000502435.1 Mesorhizobium sp. LNHC232B00 | reverse complement strand
TCCCGCGGCCGCCACGCCGCCCGCGGCCGCCGCTCCGGCGACGCAAGCCGCGGTGCCGGTTGGCCAAAAGGCGATCTTCTATGAGGAGCGCACCAGCACCGCGCAGGGTTCGGCCGAGCCCGGCAGCATCGTCTGGTCGCTGGTCCAGGAATCGCCCGGCGGCGACCTGCCGCCCGAGCCGGCGATCCGCGCCGAAGCGACCATCCCCGGCAAGGACATCCAGTTGCGCATGACCATCCGCCGCAACACCGACCAGACGCTGCCGGCCAGCCATATCATCGAGATGATCTTCCTGACGCCCGACGGCTTCGAAGGCGGCGGCGTCGACAACATCCTGCGCGTTGCCATGAAAAGCTCCGAACAGGATGCCGGCAGCCCGCTGATCGGCATTCCGGCCAAGATCGCCGACGGCTTCTTCCTCGTCGCGCTCAACGACACCAAGGCCGATGAGGACGCCAACATGACGTTGCTGCGCGGCCAGGACTGGATCGACGTGCCGGTCGTCTACAAGACCGGACGGCGGGCGCTGCTGACCATGGAAAAAGGCATACCCGGCGAGAAGGTGTTCGACGAGGCGATCAAGGCCTGGCAGGCCAAGACGGCGGGCTGAGGAGGCGGCCTAACGATCGCCTTCGTTCAGAAACCCTGGAACAGCATGTCGAGCGCTGCGACGATGTCGTCGTGATGCTTTGAGAGGCTTCCCTCCGCGTCCGATAGTTCAGATGCGGTGAAGGCTGACATAAACTGCGTGACCATCACATGATCTTTGCCGTCTATAGCGAAGGTAGGGTTTAGTCGGCGGCCAGGAACCGGAGCTATTTGGGGCAGCATCAGGGGAATAACGACCCTCGTGCTCAGCCCTTCAAGAAGGTCGGACTGCACATCGAGAAGATAACCGTTACCGTCGGCATTCCGATAAAAATCGTAACGTGCCATCAGAACGGCCGATGTTTGGCCAATGGCAGTCCGTTACGCCTAACATACTCGTTGGAGCTTTCGATGGCTTCCTTGTTTTCTTCCTGCCATCGACGCGTCTTCTCCGCCGCTATCGCTTTCGCGATACCTGCCTCGGCAGCGCGGGAGATGTTGATGCCCAACGCCTTGGCGTCTTTGATCAACTGAGAGTCAATGGACGTGTTGACGGACGTCCTCTGAGGTTTTGGCGTCGATTGAAACATGGGGATGCCCTTCTTCCATGCGCATAATATACGCGCATAAAAAACCGCATGCAATCGTTCACCCTTCCATCTCTTCCCGCAACATCTCCAGTTCCAGCCACTCTTCCTCGAGCGCCGCCAGCGTCGCACGCTCCTTGTCGAGGGCGGCGATGGTCTTCTGGAACGAGGTGGGATCGCGCTCGTAATAAGCCGGGTCGGCGATGTTGTTTTCCAATCGCGAGATCGACGCGGTCACCGCCTCGATCTTCTTGGGGAGCGATTCCAGCGCGAATTTCTGCTTGAACGACAGTTTCTTCGCCGGCCCTTTTGGCGCTGCCGGCTCGCTCCTGGCCTGGGCCGGCGTATCGCCGACCTCCGCCTTGGCGCGCGCCTTGCGGTCGTCGAGCCTGGTGCCGCCGCGCTGTGCCAGCATGTCGGAATAGCCACCGGCATATTCGACCCAGCGGCCGCCGCCGTCAGGCGCGATGATGCTGGTGACGGTGCGGTCGAGGAAATCGCGGTCGTGGCTGACCAGGATGACGGTGCCGGCAAAACCGGCGACCAGTTCCTGCAGGAGTTCCAGCGTCTCCATGTCGAGATCGTTGGTCGGCTCGTCGAGCACCAGGAGGTTCGCCGGCCGCGCCAGCACGCGCGCCAGGATCAGCCGCGCCCGTTCGCCGCCGGACAGTTCGCGCACCGGCGTGCGCGCCTGTTCCGGCTTGAACAGGAAATCCTTCATGTAGGAGACGACATGGCGCTGCTCGCCATTGATGACGAGGTTTTCGCCGCGCCCGTCGGTGAGATATTGCGCCAGGGTCTCCTGCGGGTCGACCGCCTCGCGCTTCTGGTCGAGCGTGGCGATTTCGAGATTGGTGCCGAGCCGGACCGAGCCTGCATCGGGCGCCAGTTCGCCGGTCAGCATCTTCAAAAGCGTCGTCTTGCCGGCGCCGTTCGGCCCAACGAGGCCGACGCGGTCGCCGCGCTGGATGCGGGTCGAGAACCCCTTGACGACGGTGAGATCGCCAAAACTCTTCTCGATGTTCTTGGCTTCGATCACCAGCTTGCCGGATTCGGCGGCGTCGCTGGCCACCATGGTCGCCGAACCCTCGGCGCCGCGATGGCCGCGAAAATTCTTGCGCATGGTCTGCAGCTCGCCGAGGCGGCGCATGTTGCGCTTGCGCCGCGCCGTCACGCCATAGCGCAGCCAGTGCTCCTCGCGCACGATCTGGCGGCCGAGCTTGTGCTGCTCGCGCTCTTCCTCTTCCAGCACCTGATCGCGCCACTCCTCGAAATGGCCAAAACCCTTGTCGAGCCTGCGGGTCTGGCCGCGGTCAAGCCAGATGGTGGCGCGCGAGACGCGTTCGAGGAAACGGCGGTCGTGCGAGATGACGATAAGTGCCGACGAGGTGCGGACAAGCTCTTCTTCCAGCCACTCGATGACCGACAGGTCGAGATGGTTGGTCGGCTCATCAAGCAGCAGGATGTCAGGTTCCGGCGCCATGACGCGGGCAAGGGCAGCGCGCCTGGCCTCGCCGCCGGACAGATCGTTCGGCCGCTCCTCGCCCGACAGGCCGAGATGCTCCATCAGATAGCTGGCGCGGTAGGGATCATCGGCGGGGCCGAGGCCTGCCTCGACATAGGCGCGGACCGTCGCGAAGCCTTCCATGTCGGGCATCTGCGGCAGATAGCGCACGGTCGCCGAAGGCTGGCGGAACACCTCGCCGTCCTGGGGTTCGATCAGGCCGGCGGCGATCTTGAGCAACGTCGACTTGCCCGAGCCGTTGCGGCCGACCAACGCGATCTTGTCGCCGGCCGAAGCGGTCAAGGCGGCGCCATCGAGCAGCGGCGTGCCGCCGAAGGTCAGTTTTATCCCGTCGAGATTGAGAAGAGGCGGGGCCATGTCAGCTTTCGGGCAAGGGATAGGGATGAGCGAGCAGCAGCGCGCGGCCATGGCCGAGCGCGATTTCGAGGCCGCCCCTGACCTCGTTGGAGATGGTCAGCGATGAACCGAAGGCCACCTCGACATGGTTCAGCGGCCATTTGGCGCCGGTGACGGTCAGGCCGGCAAGGTCTGAAAAGCCGAGGATCGAAAACAGCGTGCCGTCGGCATAGTCGAAGCCTGTCTTTCTCAACAGCAAGGGTACGCCTTCCTGGGCGCCGCTGGTCAGCACCACTCCGGTGCCGGTCTCGGCCAGCCGCAGGGCGAGCGACAGATGCAGGAAAGCATGGTCGGCCCGTTTGCCGCCGAAAGCGCCTGCCAGCACCAGGCGGGTCGCGCCGCGCGCGAGCGCGGCGGCGATCGCCAGTTCGCCATCGGTCTTGTCCTTCTCCGGCGGAAAGGTTTGGCGGGGCACGGCGGCCAGATCGTCAGGCAGATTGGCCGGCACCGAATCGAAATCACCCACCCAGAGTTCCGGGACAAGGCCGAGCAGCTGCGCATGGCTCATGCCGGCGTCGGCGGCGATCACGCGGCAGCCTTCGATCTGGCGGTCGAGCCGCGGCGTGCGGATGAGATCGCCGCCAAGCAGGATGGTGAATGTGCTCATATCGTGTGGCCCTTACCAGCCCGACACGCGAAACGGAAGGCGGCAAACTCCACTTGCGCGGTTCATTGGCCCGGCCTATGTGTCGAAACGCTCTAACGGGGTGCCGGACGCGATCTTCGCGGACCGGCTGAGAGGCAGTCTCGCCAACCCGCTGAACCTGATCCGGTTTGTACCGGCGGAGGGATTAGACGTTTCGGACAGTCCGACGCCTCAATTCCTTTCAACTCGAACGAAGGAGGCGCCGATGCGCACGCTTTTATACTCTCTTGTCTCGGCAGCGGTTCTGGCGCTGTCCGGGCCGGCCTTGGCCAAGGACAAGCTCACCGTCTACACCTATGAAAGCTTCACCGCCGATTGGGGTCCAGGCCCCGTGGTGAAGAAGGAATTCGAGGCCGAATGCGGCTGCGATGTCGAGTTCGTCTCGGTCGCCGACGGCGTGGCGCTGCTCAATCGCGTCAAGCTCGAAGGGGCCTCGACCAAGGCCGATATCGTGCTCGGCCTCGACACCAATCTCACCGCCGACGCCAAGGCCACCGGCCTGTTCGTGCCGCATGGCGCGGTCAGCGACGTCGATGTGCCGGGCGGCTGGAGCGACGATACTTTTGTCCCCTTCGACTATGGCTATTTCGCCGTCGTCTATGACACGCAGAAGCTGAAGACACCGCCCAAGAGCCTGAAGGAACTGGTCGAGGGCAGTGCCGACGACAAGATCGTCATCCAGGATCCGCGCACCTCGACGCCCGGCCTCGGCCTGATTTTGTGGGTCAAGTCGGTCTATGGCGACAAGGCGCCGGAGGCCTGGGCCAAGCTCAAGGCGAAGGTGCTGACGGTGACGCCGGGCTGGAGCGAGGCCTACGGCCTGTTCACCAAGGGCGAGGCGCCGATGGTGCTGTCCTACACCACGTCGCCGGCCTATCACATGATCGCCGAGAACAGCGAGCGCTACCAGGCGGCGTCCTTCGAGGAGGGCGAATACCTGCAGATCGAGGTCGCCGGCATCACCACCACGGGCGCCAAGAACCCGCTGGCTGCAAAGTTCATGGCCTTCATGACCAGCCCGAAATTCCAGGACGCCATCCCCGAGACCAACTGGATGTTCCCTGCCGGCAAGACCGACAAGCCGCTCAACCCGGCCTTCGACAAACTGGTCAAGCCGACCAAGACCTTGCTGTTCAACCCCGAGGAGGTCGCCGCCAACCGCAAAGCCTGGGTGGACGAATGGCTTTCGGTGATGAGCAAGTAGGGTTGAGGCAAACCGAGCGAAGATGATTGCTCTACGGCGCCCCCCTCTGTCCTGCCGGACATCTCCCCCACAACGGGGGAGATCGAACGTCATCGGTGATTTCGCAAATCGCCGACGCTGCAGATATAAGCTAAGCGCGGAAACTGCCAATCTCCCCCCAAGTGGGGGAGATGTCCGGCAGGACAGAGGGGGGCGCCGTAGAGCACAATCCTTTGTAAGTGCCGCGACGCGAAGACAGGCGGTCCAGCGTGCAACGCGCGTCTGACCCCCGCGTCACCGCAGGCATCATCGGGCTCGCCGCGATCGCGCTGCTGATCGGTGGCGCGTTTGCCGGGCTGCTTGTCGAGGGCGCCCACGATCTCACGGGCGCTTGGGCGGCCTTCGATCCCTATCTGCTGCGCGTCGTGCGCTTCACGCTCTGGCAGGCCGCGCTCTCGACACTTCTGTCGGTCATGCCGGCGCTGTTCGTGGCGCGTGCGCTGTCGCGGCACCCGCGCTTCCCTGGCCGCGCCTTCATCCTGCAGCTCTTTGCCGTGCCGCTGGCGTTGCCGGCCATCGTCGCGGCGCTCGGGATCCTGGCGCTTTACGGCCGCGCCGGTTATTTCGCCGGCCTGTTCGGCGCGGTCGGCGGCCAGGGCTGGCCAGGCATTTACGGCCTGTCCGGCATCCTTATCGCCCATGTCTTCTTCAACCTGCCGCTCAGCACGCGGCTGTTCCTCGAGACGCTGCAGACCATTCCTGCCGACCAGTGGCGGCTGGCGAGCCAGCTTGGCATGGGCGCGCGGCCGGCGTTCCGGCTGATCGAATGGCCGACGCTGCGCGCCGCCTTGCCCGGCGTCGCCGGGCTCGTCTTCATGCTCTGCATTACCTCCTTCACCATCGTGCTGACGCTCGGCGGCGGACCAGGCGCGACGACGCTGGAAGTCGGCATCTATCAGGCGCTGCGCTTCGATTTCGATCCCGCGCGGGCGGTCGCGCTGACGCTGCTGCAGATCGCCTTGACCTTTATCGTGGTGCTGACGCTGACGCGGCTTGGCGCCAATATCGTCGGCGACACCAACCTGCCGGTCGCACCGCGCCGTTATCTCTCCGTCAACCGGACCGAGACCTGGCTGAACGCGGCGCTCATCGTGCTGGCGCTGCTGTTCGTTGCCGGACCGATGGCGGCCACGGTGATCGCCGGGCTTGGCGCCGATCTCGGCCGGCTCGCCGAAGAGGCCGCAGTTCGGCAGGCGACGCTGACGAGTGCGGTGCTGGCCTTCCTGTCGGCGCTGCTTTCGGTGATGCTGTCGCTGGCCTTGACCATGGCGCGCCGAGCGCTGGCGCTGAACCGCCGCTCCGGGCCAAGGACGCTGCTCGAACACGCCACCGATACCGGCGCGGGGTTCGTCCTGGTCGTGCCGCCCATCGTCATCGGCGCCGGCTGGTTCCTGCTGCTGCGCCATGCCGGCGATGTCTTCGCCATCGCCCCGGTCATGGTCGTCACCGTCAATGCGGTGATGGCGATGCCTTTTGCGTTGCGCGCCGTCCGTCCCGCCTATGATGCGGGCAGCGAGCGTCACGAACGGCTCTGCGCGCAGCTCGGCATAGCGGGCTGGGCCAGGCTGCGGCTGGTCGACTGGCCGTCGCTGCGGCGGCCGCTCGCCACCGCCTTCGCCTTCGCCATGGCGCTGTCGCTTGGCGATCTCGGTGTCATCGCGCTGTTCGGCAGTGATTCCGTGCAGACATTGCCCTACCTTCTGCTGGCGCGCATGGGCAGCTACCGCACCGCGGATGCCGCCGGCCTGGCACTGTTGCTCGGCCTGGTTTGCCTGGCGCTGGTCCTGGCAGCGGACCGGCTGGGGAAAGGAATGGCCCGCGATGTCTGACGGGGCGATTGGCAGGAAAGACGGGGCGATTGGCAGGAAAGGTGTTCCGGTGCGGCTGGATAAGGTTTCGTTCAGCTATGGCGAGGCGCCGCTTGCCTTCGATGTCGCGTTCGCCGCAGCGGAAATCACCGCCATCATGGGGCCGAGCGGCTCGGGCAAATCGACGCTGCTCAACCTGGTCGCCGGGTTCGAGACGCCACGCTCCGGCCGTGTGCTGATCGGTGGGGCCGATGTCGGCGGCGCGCCTCCGGCGGCGCGGCCGGTGTCGATGGTGTTCCAGGAAAACAACCTTTTCGCTCATCTCAGCGTCGAGCAGAATGTCGGGCTCGGCCGCTCGCCGTCGCTGCGGCTGACCGAGGCCGACCGCGCGGCGATTGCCGACGCGCTTGCGCGGACCGGCCTTGCCGGCAAGGAACAACGCTTGCCGCGCGAACTCTCGGGCGGTGAGCGCCAGCGCGTCGCCCTGGCCCGCGTGCTGGTGCGCGATCGCCCGGTGCTGCTGCTCGACGAACCCTTCGCCTCGCTCGGGCCCGCTTTGCGCGACGACATGCTCGACCTGGTTGCCGGCGTCCATGCCGACCATGGCATGACGGTGCTGTTCGTCACGCACCAGCCGCAGGATGCGCGCCGCATCGGCCAGAATGTGGTGTTTCTGGACAATGGCGCCGTCGCGGCCACCGGCTCCGCCGACGATTTCTTTGCCGGGGCTGGTCCCGAGGCGTTCCGGCGCTATATCGGTGCCGGTGCTGGGGATGCCGTATCACGAGATATTGCCCGGAAGCGGACATAATTTACGGTCAAACCGGCTTCGGGCGAAGTGGCGCTTGCTTGCCATGGCAGACGTAGTGTGGCTAGGTCCGCCCTATTGGTCCGGCACAGGCCGTGATTTGCCTACAGCATCCGCCGCACGCCCCGAGGGACGTGTGACGGATGCTGTAGTAGTTTGTTTGCGCATGACAATTCCGAAGATCGCCCCCGATTTTCGCGGTCATGCGCCGGGACCCGAAAGGAAGCCGTTCTGGCGATCGGCGTTGACAGACCAAGATGGAACCCGCTGGCGCGCTTTCTGGCGCTGGCCGGTTTTGCCGTGGCGCTCGCAAGCTGCCAGATGTTCACACCTCCGGCAGTCCAGGAATCCGGCTTCCAGCCGTCCGACAGGCCGATCACGGTCGACAATGTCGGCGCCAACAACAAACTCGCCGAACTAGCCAAGGCGCAGCACCCGCGCATCCTGGCGACCTATGGCGGGGAATATTCCGATCCCAAGCTCGAGCGCATGGTCGCCAAGGTGGTCGGCAGCCTGACCGTGGTGTCGGCCAATCCGACCCAGACCTACCGCATCACCATCTTGAATTCGCCCAACGTCAACGCCTTCGCGCTGCCGGGCGGTTATCTCTACATCACGCGCGGCCTGCTGGCGCTGGCAAACGATTCGTCCGAACTCGCCGCGGTCATCGCGCACGAGATGGGCCACGTCACCGCCAACCACGGCCTGCAACGCCAGCAGCTGGAGGCCGAGGAAGGCCTGGCGACCAAGGTGGTCTCGGATGTGCTCGGCGACAGCCCGACCGCCAAGGCGGCACTGATCCGCGGCAAGCTCAGGCTGGCGCAGTTCTCGCGCAACCAGGAATTGGAAGCGGACGCCATCGGCATCAAGTCGATCGGCGAAGCCGGCTATGATCCATACGCCGCCGGCCGGTTCCTGCAGTCGATGTCGGCCTATACCGATTTCCGCTCGATCAGCGGTGCCACCGACGCCAGCCTCGACTTCCTGGCGACGCACCCCAACACGCCGCAGCGCATCGATCTGGCGCAGCGCCATGCCCGCCAGTTCGGCGCACCCGGCGTCGGCACGCGCGACCGCGATTCCTTCCTCGCCGGCATAGACGGCCTGCTCTACGGAGATACGCCGGAGGAAGGCTATGTGCGCGGCGAGACCTTCCTGCATCCGGGCCTCGGTGTGTCATTCACGGTGCCGGATGGCTTCATCATCGACAATTCCGCGGCAGCGGTGACGGCGACCGGGCCGGGTGACATAGCCATCCGCTTCGACGGCGTTTCGATCGACAAGAACCGCGCCTTGACCGACTACATCCGCAGCGGCTGGGTCGCCGGTCTCGACGACAGCACCGTCAAGCAGGAAACGATCAACGGCAACGAGGCGGCGACCGCGCATGCCGGCGCCGAAGGCTGGCAGTTCGACATCGCGGTGATCCGCGCCGGCGGCCAGGTCTACCGGCTGCTGACCGCGGCCCCCTCGGCCAGCACCTCGCTCGACACGGTGGCACGCTCGGTCAGCGGGTCGTTCCGTATCCTGAGCCCTGCTGAAAAAGCGGCCCTGAAGCCGCTGCACATCCGCGTGCTCACCGTGCAGCCGGGACAGACCATGGGCTCGCTCGCCGCGCAGATGGTGGGCGTCGACCGCAAGCTCGACCTGTTCCGCGTGCTCAATGCGCTGTCGCCGGGTGCCGCTGTTTCGGCCGGTGACAAGGTCAAGATCGTCACCGACAAGTAAGAGCCGGCTTCGCGATCAGGCGGCTGTCGCCAGGAACTCCGGATTCTGCTTCACCAGCGCGACCTTGAGCTTTTCCATGGCGCGGGCCTCGATCTGGCGTACGCGTTCCTTGGAAATGCCGAGCGTTTCGCCGAGTGCCTCAAGCGTCGCACCCTCGTCGCTGAGCCGGCGTTCCTCGATGATGCGCAGTTCGCGGGCGTTGAGGGCGGCGAGAGCCGCTTTCAGCCAGACGGAGCGGCGCGCGACATCGATGCGGTCGCTGACGACCTCATCGGGCAGCGGATCGTCCGAGACCAGGAAATCCATCCGCTCGGTGGCGCCCGCATCGTCGGCCAGCGGCACGTTGAGCGAGGAATCCGGAGCCGACAGCCGCGAATCCATCATCGCCACATCGGCTTCGGAAACACCAAGCGCAACCGACACTTCGCGATACAGGGTTTCGTTGGAGAGCGGCTCGGCGCCGTTTGCCAAGCGGGCACGCAAGCGCCTGAGATTGAAGAACAGAGCCTTTTGCGCGGAACTCGTGCCGCCGCGCACGATCGACCAATTGCGCAGGATGTAGTCCTGCATCGAGGCCCGGATCCACCATGTCGCATAGGTCGAGAACCGCACCTCGCGTTCGGGCTCGAAGCGCGCGGCGGCCTCGAGCAGGCCGACATGGCCTTCCTGGATCAGGTCGCCAAGCGGCAGGCCGTAATGGCGGAATTTGGAAGCCATGGAAATGACCAGCCGCATATGGGCGACGGTGATGCTGTGCAAAGCGTTCTGGTCGTTGTCTTCTTTCCAGAGCAGGGCCAGCCGATGCTCCTCGTCACGCTCCAGGTAGGGGGCCTTCATGGCCGCGCGGACCATGGTCCGTCCTGCCGTGTCTTCCATCATGAGGCACTCCCTGGCTCAGGCGATGCGAATAACGAACTGGCAGGGCGTCGGGTTGAAATCGCGGCGTCGTGCCCTAGAACAGCCAAAACTGCCATGCGCGAGAAAAGTTCCGCCCGCGCGGGCAGGCGAGCGGTATCATCCGGGCGATTTCGCAGCGGTTGCCTGGACCATCAGGATGCTGCGAATAAGTCTCCTTCGGAGAATGCGGTTTCAGAAATCCATCGTTTTTGAAATCTCGTTCCTTATTTTTTCGACCTGCATCTGTCATTTTCCAGCCCTCACAACATGCCGGGTTGCCGGCCAAGGACGGGATCACAGAAAAATGAAATGGCTCAAGTCGCTCATCATCGCCGGAACGCTGCAAGCCCTGGCTGTCGCATCGGGCCATGCCGGCGCCAATCTCGACCAGATCAAGCAGGCCGGGGTCATCAAGGTGGGCACGGAAGGCACTTACGCACCCTTCACCTATCATGACGCTTCCGGCGCGCTGGTCGGCTTCGATGTCGAAATCGCCAAGGCGATCGGCGACAAGCTCGGGGTGAAGGTCGAGTTCCTCGAGGGCAAGTGGGACGGACTGATCGCCGGCCTCGACGTCAACCGTTACGATGCCGTCATCAACGAAGTCGGCATCACCGACGCCCGCAAGGCCAAGTATGATTTCTCCGACCCCTACATCGCGTCCAAGGCGGTGCTGATCGTGCGCGGCGACAACACCGACATCAAGACCTTCGCCGATCTCAAGGGCAAGAAGTCGGCGCAGTCACTGACCTCGAATTTCGGCAAGCTGGCCGAGACGAACGGCGCCGAGCTGGTCGGCACCGATGGCTTCGACCAGTCGATCCAGCTGCTTTTGACCGGCCGTGCCGACGCCACCATCAACGACAGCCTGTCGTTCCTCGACTTCAAAAAGCACAAGCCCGACGCCAATGTGAAGATCGCCGCGCAAGAGGAAAACGCCGACTATTCCGGCGTCATCGTGCGCAAGGGCGATCCCGAGCTGGTCGCCGCGATCAACAAGGCGCTGGCCGACATCAAGGCGGATGGCACCTATCAGAAGATCGCCGACACCTATTTCGGCCAGGACGTTTCGAAGTAAGTTTTCCTGGGATGGGCCGGTTCCCGGCCCGTGCGATGCATCCAGCGGCGAGCCGTCTTTGACGGTTTGCCGCTTTTGTCGTGATATGGCTGACGTCTAGCATTCTGGAGGGTCTTTCGTGCCGCACTGGCTGCAACTGATGCTGGAGTCGCTGCCTTCGCTGCTGTGGGCCGCGCTGATCTTCACCGTGCCATTGACGCTGCTGTCCTTCGTGCTGGGCCTGACGGTCGGCCTGGGCGCGGCGCTCGGCCGGCTGTTCGGACCCAAGCCGCTGGTCGCGCTCGTGCGCTTCTATGTCTGGATATTTCGCGGCACGCCGCTCCTGGTGCAGCTGTTCCTGATCTTCTACGGCCTGCCATCGGTCGGCATATTGCTCGATGCCTTGACCGCGGCGCTGATCGGCTTCACGCTCAACATCGGCGCCTACACGTCGGAGATCATCCGCGCCGCCATCGGCTCGGTGCCGAAAGGCCAGTGGGAGGCCGCCTATTCGATCGGCATGACCTGGAGCCAGGCGATGCGGCGCACCATCCTGCCGCAGGCCGGCCGGGTCGCGGTGCCGCCGCTGTCCAACACCTTCATCTCGCTGGTCAAGGACACCTCGCTGGCAGCCGCCATCACCGTGCCGGAGATGTTCCAGGCGGCGCAGCGCATCGTCGCCACCACCTACGAGCCGCTGATCCTCTATGTCGAGGCGGCAATCCTCTATCTGGCGATGAGCTCGGTGCTGTCGGCCCTGCAGACGCGGCTGGAGGAACGGCTCAACCGCTATGGCGGCTTCCTGGAGGCACGCTCATGATCGGCCTCACCGACATCGAAAAGCGCTTCGGCGACAATCTGGTGCTGAAGGGTGTGACCGTCGCCATCGACGAAGGCAGCGTCACCGCGCTTGTTGGCCCTTCGGGTGGGGGAAAAAGCACGCTGCTGCGCTGCATCAACCTTCTGGAGATCCCGACATCGGGCACGGTCCGCATTGGCGACGAAACGCTGGAATTCCGCCCGGGCATCAAGGTGGCGACCGCCGACATCAGGCGCCTGCGCCTGCAGACCGGCATGGTGTTCCAGAATTTCCAGCTGTTCCCGCACCGCACCGCGATCGAGAATGTCATGGAAGGCCTGGTGACGGTGCTCAAATGGTCGCCGCAGAGGGCGCGCCAGCGGGCGCTGGCGCTGCTGGAGAAGGTCGGCATGGAGCACAAGGCCGATGCGTGGCCGGCGACGCTGTCGGGCGGCCAACAGCAGCGCGTGGCCATTGCCCGGGCACTGGCGCCATCGCCGAAAGTGCTGCTCTGCGACGAGCCGACCTCGGCGCTCGATCCGGAATTGGCTCAGGAGGTGGTCGACGTGCTTGGCAAGCTCGCCAGCGAAGGCACGACCATGGTGATGGCGACGCACGACCTGCGCCTCGCCTCCAAGATCGCCCAGGAAGTGATCTTCCTCGATGCCGGCGTCGTCGTCGAAAAGGGGCCGTCCGCCGTGCTGTTCGGCAATCCGGAGCGCGAACGGACCAAGCGGTTCATCGCGACGCTGAAGCAGGAGGCGGAGAAGGAGGCCAAGGGGTGAGTCTTCTACTTCCCCCCTTGTGGGAGGTCGGACCGAAGGTCCGGAGGGTAGGCGCTGTCCCCCACCCCGCTGCTTTGCAGCGACCCTCCCCACAAGGGGGAGGGTAAGCAAAAACCCGGCGCGAGGCCGGGTTTTTCAGAACTCGAAGGTTCAAAGGCTCAGGCAGCTTCTTCCTGCTCGGCTTCCTCGTTGTCGGCCTTGGCGCCGCGCTTAGGGCCCTTGTTGAGATTGACCTCGATCAGGCGGACGGCTTCGGTTTCCGACATGCGGTTGACGGCCGCGATCTCGCGGGCCATGCGGTCGAGCGCCGCCTCATAGAGCTGGCGTTCGGAATAGGACTGCTCCGGCTGATTGTCGGCACGGTAGAGGTCGCGCACGACTTCGGAGATCGAGATCAAGTCGCCCGAATTGATCTTGGCATCATATTCCTGGGCGCGACGCGACCACATGGTGCGCTTGACGCGGGCGCGGCCCTGAACGACCTTCAGCGCGCGCTCGACATAATCCTCTTCCGAGAGCTTGCGCATGCCGATGGAGGTCGCCTTGGCGACCGGCACCTTCAGGCGCATCTTGTCCTTCTGGAAGTCGATGACGAAGAGTTCCAGCTTGTGACCGGCCACTTCCTGCTCATCGATCGACACGATCTGGCCGACGCCGTGCGCCGGATAGACAATGTACTCACCGGTCTTGAAACCATGACGCGCGCCGGTGGACTTCTTCTGCGGGGTGATCGTAGCCATTACGCCGTGAACTCCTTGTTGTGGTGCCGGCGTCCTGCCGGCCCGAACTCGTGCGATCGGGGGACCCGATCCTTAGCCGCACAACAGATGAACCCATCGGAAAAGCCGGACCGGCAAACCGCACAGATTGCGACCGCCTGGCCCAGATCGCTCTGGTCCGGAATGGGATTTTCACCTTTCAGTGATTTGGGGCGTCTGCGCCATAAATCGACGTGTGTCACCGGCATGTTTCGCTGATGTAACACAAAAAGTCGGAAGAATCAAGGTTTTGCTGCGTAAGCGAAGGCCACAGGTCCATGCCGCCTGTCAAGACGATCAATGCGGCATGGCTCTTACCTTGGGTAATACCGGCCTTCGCGGCCGGCTTGTCAATCGCCTTCGCCGGGCTCGGCGGAGAAGTATTTCTCGAATTTGCCAGCCTCGCCGTCGAAGGTTTTAGCGTCGGCCGGCGGCTCCTTCTTGGCGGTGATGTTAGGCCATTTCTCAGCGTATTCGGTGTTGATCTGCAGCCATTTGTCGAGGCCCGACTCGGTGTCGGGCTTGATCGCGTCGGCGGGGCATTCCGGCTCGCAGACGCCGCAGTCGATGCACTCGTCGGGATGAATGACGAGCATGTTCTCGCCTTCGTAGAAACAGTCGACCGGACAGACCTCGATGCAATCCATGTATTTGCATTTGATGCAGTTGTCGGTCACGACATAGGTCATCGGTCGGCTCCGGGACGTCCCAGCTCTATTGGGCCAGTTTTGTTGGGCTTTTTCCGTGAGGTAACGCCTTTGTCCGTCGCTTGCAAGGGCGGCCATGCCCGGCGGCATCGTCGTTTCCGGAATGAAATTCGAGCACGCCGGGTACGGCAGGGGCATTTGATGTCCTGTTTGCCGGGTCCGGTTTCCGTCTGGCGTCTGTCGCCGTCCCAAAATCGCTAGTGGCGCGCTTGACCACAACCTCTTGGGCGACAAACCTCAATCTTCGCCGAGCAAGCGGTCGGTCTGGCGGCGCTCCCGTTTGGTTGGGCGGCCGCTGCCGGCCTCGCGCAGCGCCGGGATGGCATCGGGCACGCTGTCGGCCTTCGGTGTAGGCAGCGGCGACATGTCCTCGTAGAGGGTGCGAGCCTCCTCGGCCGGGCCGCGCCGCACACCGGCACCGAGCACCTTCCAGACGAAAATGCGCCGGTCGAGCGTGATGGTCAGCACATCGCCCGGCTTGACCAGATCCGAGGCCTGCGCTGCTTTGTCGCGATTGATACGCACGCGGCCGGCGACCACCAGCTTCGCCGCCAACGAGCGCGATTTCACGGCTCGCGAGAAGAAGAGCCATTTGTCAATGCGCTGGCGGCCTTCAGCAACCATCGAAGCGCTATCTCTTGGTCTAGGGGCCTACTTCTTCAGCTGGTCGCGCAAGGCGGCGAGCTTGGCGAAGGGTGAGTCCGGATCGAAGCGGACCGGGCGTTCTTCGCGCGGCTTCGGCTGGAAAACGGGCTTTGCGCCCCCCTGATCGGGCCGACCGCCCTTGCCTTCCGGCCTGCCGCCCTTCCAGTCGGGCCGGCCGTCGCGGCGTTCGGGACGCTCGCCTTGCGGGCGGCCGTCGCGGCGCTGTTCGCCTTCGCCCTGCGGCTTGGGCTTGAACTTCGAGCGGTCGAAGCGCGGTTTGCCGGCGCCGTCGC
>NZ_AYWP01000060.1:0-16943 GCF_000502435.1 Mesorhizobium sp. LNHC232B00 | reverse complement strand
CTCATCCGCCTGCCGGCACCTTCTCCCCGTATAGTGACGGGGAGAAGGAAGAACCCTCAATACTTCTCCGGCACGTAGAGTTCGCGCGGCAGAACCTGGCGCTCGTATTCCGGATTGAAGACGCGCTCCGGCAGCGTGATCTCCTCGTGCGGCACCTCTTCATACGGCAGTTGCTTCAGCAGATGATCGATGCAGTTCAGCCGCGCGCGCTTCTTGTCGTTGCCTTCGACGATGAACCAGGGCGCCTCGGGAATGTTGGTGCGGGCGAAGGTTTCTTCCTTGGCCTTGGTGTACTGTTCCCAGCGCACGCGCGACTGCAGGTCCATCGGTGACAGCTTCCACTGCTTCATCGGGTCATGGATGCGCATCAGGAAGCGCATCTGCTGCTCCTCGTCGGTGATCGAGAACCAGTATTTGACCACCGTGATGCCCGAGCGCACCAGCATGCGCTCGAACTCCGGCACGTCGTGGAAGAACTCCTCGACCTGCTCCGGTTCGGCAAAACCCATCACCCGTTCGACGCCGGAACGGTTGTACCAGGAGCGGTCGAACAGCACGATCTCGCCACCGGCCGGCAGATGCGGGACGTAGCGCTGGAAATACCACTGCGATTTCTCGCGCTCGGTCGGTGCCGGCAGTGCCACGACGCGGCAGATGCGCGGATTGAGCCGCTGGGTGATGCGCTTGATGACGCCGCCCTTGCCGGCGGAGTCGCGGCCCTCGAAAATCACCACCAGCTTCTTCCTGTGATAGGCGACCCACGACTGCAGCTTGATCAGCTCCGACTGCAAGGTGATCAGGTCGCGGAAATATTGCATGCGGTCGATCGATGGCGGATGGGAGTTCTTGTAGATCTTGGCGATCTCCATCGACAGCGCCGGTTCCGACATTTCGAGCTCATAGTCTTCGTCGAGCGTATCGGCGAGCTCGGCTTCGAGCCAGTCTTTTGCAGGGGAATTCTGTCTCAGCTCGGTCATATCAGTTGCTCCGCGTGCAAGTCTGTCGGTCCACGTCCCTGCTGGCCCGCGGCCTGGAACGGAACACCTTAGCCGAATTCAATATAGGCCGGCAGTGACGGTTTTATTGCAGCCCGAGCGCGATCGCCGGCGCTGCAAATCCCGCGAGATATGATCGATCGTCGTCCTGGCATGGCGACAAGCGGACCGAATTGTCCTACAAATCTCCGGTCGCATTCCGGGCTGCCCTTTCGCGCCGCCCCAATTCAACACGGCCCCAATTCAACACGGCTCCGGTTCAACACGGCCAATTCAACACAATCGCGAGGACTGACATGGAATACCGCACTCTCGGCCGTTCCGGCCTGAAGGTTTCGACACTGACCATGGGCACCATGACCTTCGGCGGCGCCGGCCCGTTCTCCGCTGTCGGCAAGACCGATCTTCCGGAGGCCAAGCGGATGATCGACATGTGCATCGATGCCGGCATCAATCTTCTCGACACCGCCAATGTCTATTCGAACGGCATCTCGGAAGAGATCATTGGCGAAGCACTCGGCGGCAAGCGCAAGAGCGACGTGCTGATCGCCTCCAAGGCGAGGATGCGGATCGGCAAGGGACCCAACGACGAAGGCCTGTCGCGCTATCACCTGATCCGCGAATGCGAGAGGAGCCTGAAGCGGCTCAAGACCGATGTCATCGACATCTATTTCCTGCATGAATGGGACGGCCTGACGCCACTCGAGGAAACCATCGCCGCGCTCGACACGTTGGTCGGCCAAGGCAAGATCCGCTATGTGGGCTGCTCCAACTACTCTGGCTGGCAGGTGATGAAGGGGCTTGCCGTCAGCGACAGCCACCACCAGCCGCGTTTTGTCACCCAGCAAATCCACTACACGCTGGAGGCGCGCGAGGCAGAGTATGAATTGCTGCCGATCTCGGTCGACCAGGGGCTCGGCGTGCTGGTGTGGAGCCCGCTTGCCGGCGGCTTGCTATCCGGCAAATACCGCCGCGACAGCCCCACTGCCCGACAGCTCGCCGGCTGGTCCGAGCCGCCGATCCGGGACGAAGACCGGCTTTGGCGGATCGTCGACGTGCTGGTCGAAATCGGCAAGGCCCGGGGTGTTTCCGCGGCGCAGGTGGCCCTTGCCTGGCTGCTCGGCCGCCCCGCCGTCTCCTCCCTGGTGATCGGCGCCCGCAACGATGCCCAGCTCAAGGATAATCTCGCAGCCGCAGCCCTGGAACTCAGTGCCGACGAACGCCAGCGCCTCGACGCGGTCAGCCGGCCGCCTTTGCTCTACCCCTACTGGCACCAGCAACTGACGGCAAAGGATCGCTTCGGCCCCGCCGACACGGTTCTCGACCGCAGCGCCATCTGACGGACATCAGGTTCTAGCCCCCGATGAACCGCCAGAGTTCGGGATAGGGTTCGAGCTGGCCGCTGAGCACGAAATATTTGTAGAGCACGAGCAGGGAGATCGCCTGCTCGTCTCGCTGGTTGGAGAACTTGCGGCAATGCGCATTGGCCGCGAGGACGATGCGCTCCGCCGCGGCCGGGTGCCGTTCGAAATAGCTTGTCTTTTCGGCCAGATCGGCGAAATCCGGATCGAGCGGCACATAGTGGACATTGGCCTCGAGCTGGCTCTCCCTGAACCACGTCTCGTAGGTCGGCGGCGGCATCAGGCAGAGCGAGTTCGAATTCATGATCCACTTCAGATTGGTCGCCACGTCATTGCCCTCCAGCGAGACGATGTAGCGATAGCGCAGGTGCTGGGCGATGCTGAGAAAGGGCTTGCTGTACTTTGCCGGCGCGTTCGGCTTGTGCGAGCCCGCATCGCAGAACGGCAAGTCGCGCACGGCATCCAGAAACCTTGTCCTGAGCGGATTGTTGAGATCGCCACGCCAGACCACGGCCGGCAATTTGTCGGCGAAGGCAACCGTGTCGACAGGCATGTAGAAGTGGCGGAACTTGTTGAACTTCATGAGCACCGCATTGTCGTTGTCGGCCCGGATCGGGCGATCCTTGACGAATGACGGCACCTTGGGCACCTCGATGACGTCGCCAAACTCCAGGTCGAGGCGCAGTCCGGCATCGAAGTAACGGGCAAATTCCTTCAGGTCGTAGTAATACATGCTGCGTGTCGACGGCAGGCTGTCGATACGGACGGCATCGGGGCTGGGCGAGAACGTGTCGTGCAGTTTGTTGTAGTCGTTCAATCGTTGTCGGACGGCCTCATCGGAGAGCCTGGCCTGCTCAAGGCGACCTGCCAGCCGTCGTCGGAAGATTGCCTGTGGTGCGACATCGCGGATGACATTTCGCGCATAGTAGAAAACCTTTTGGGTCGTTCGCTGTATGGTGGCCATCGTTCTCTGATCAAAACAAGCGCCAGCAAACGCACGACAGCCGGAATAGTTCCTCGCCGCGCTCCCGCTTGGTCGTGTCAGAGATTTCGCAAAATGGGCGGCGCCTCCAAATGGTAACGGCGCGCTTGGCCACAGGGGCCGGCTATGTCGCCGGCAACTATCCCGTTATGTAGCGCCAGACATCGGCATCCGCCTTGATCTGGCCGCTGAGCACGAAATATTTGTAGAGCACCAGCAGGGAGATCGCCTGTTCGGTCTGCTCATTGTCGAATATCCGGCAATAGGCGTTCGCGGCTGCGACGATGCGTTCGGCCTTCGCCGGGTGCCGCTCGAAAAAGGCCACATGTTCAGCAAGGTCGGAGAAGTCCGCTGCGAGCGGCACATAGTGGACGTTGGCTTCGAGCTGCCGCTCCGCGAACCATGTCTCGTATGTCGGAGGCGGCATCAAGCAGAGTGACTTCGAGTTCAATATCCATTTGAGATTAGTCGCCACGTCGTTGCCTTCGAGCGAAACGATGTAGCGATAGCGCTGGTGCTGGCTGATGGTGAGAAAGGGCTTGGCATACTCTGCCGGCGCGTTGGGCTTGTGCGAGCCGGCGTCGCAGAACGGCAGGTCGCGCGCCGCTTCCAGAAACCGTGTCCTGATCGGATTGTTGAGATCGCCACGCCAGACCACGGCCGGCAGCTTGTCGGCGAACGGGATCGTATCGGCCGGCATCTGGAAATGGCGAAACTTGTCGAGCTTCATGATGACCGCGTTGCTGTCGTCGTCACGGATCGGCCGATCCTTGACGATCGAAGGCACCTTCGGCACCTTCATGACGTCTCCGAACTCGACGTCGATCAGCAAGCCGGGATCGAAGTAGCGGGCAAACTCCTTCAGGTCGTAATAATACATGGTCGGAGTGAAGGGCAGCTCGCTGATGCGCACGGCCTTTGCGCTTGGCGTGAAATCATCCTGCAGCTTGTTGTAGTAATTCAGCCGCCGGCGCGCCGGCTCGCCGGAAAGCCTGGCCGTTTCGAGACGAGCGACCAGCCTGCGTCGAAACAGGGCTTGGGGAATGATGTCGCGCGCGACGTTTCGCGCATAATAGAACACCCTCGCCGTCGTCCGCGCAATTGTGGCCATGGTTCACTTGATCAAAACAAACAGGCAGCTCTCAATTCGTTGGCGCCCCGACGCTTCCTACACCATTGTGCTGCGCATCTGGCAAGCCCTCCCAACCGCGGAAGCGAACGCCGCGGTACTTTTGCCTCGGCTGTTGTGTTTGGCGGCTAATGCTCCTAGGCAAGGTTTGAGCCGCAAGGCAGGTCAAAAAGGAGCCGATATGGCGCGAGCACCAAACTACGATCAGGAACGCAAGGAACGCGACCGGCAGAAAGCAGCCAAGAAGGCCGAAAAGCAGGCCGCCAAGGTCGCCGCGCGGGAACGGTCTAAGCCGGAGACCGAGACCGACACCGAAACAGAGGAATNTGGCCCGTCTCAATCCCGATTGGCCCGTCTCAATCCCGATTGGCCCGTCTCAATCCGATTGGATTGCGTCAAGCGGGCGCCTTGTCGCTGACGAAAACGTCGACCTCACGCGCCGCCGCGATGAAGGCACGCCTGGCATTCATGGCCGGCTTGTCGCCGGCCAGCGCGTCATGACAGGCCTGCAGCGCTGCGCGGTGCTTGGGGCTGCGCTTGCCGGGCCAGCTGTTGAGGAGGTAATCGGAAGCCTCCCGGGCCGAACGCAAGAGCTGAGTGCTTCCCGCCGTGACGGACTTGACGGTCACGGGTGTTTCAAATCGGTTGTTTTCCATTCGCCGCTCTTACGCCATCGGCATCCATGAAGCGAGGCCGAAAGTGCGCTTTGTGTCGGGACGCCGCCGTTTCGCGGCGATTGCCCCCGCCTTGTGCAGGCCGCGCTAAGCAGCGACCACGGCAAAACCCCTGGCGCGAAGCCCACGTCTATCGTTGGCGAGCGACGTCACCAGCCGGTCACGGCTGCCAACGATGTGGGCTGAAAGCCGGCGGGCTGCTTCATCGGCATCGCCAAGGCGTGTTGCCGCCAGGATGGCGCGATGCTCGGCCCAGGCGCGGCCAAGGGCGGCTTCGTCGCGAACCTCCAGCCAGCGGGCGCGCGACAGCCGCGTCATGGCATCGCGAACGGCGCGGAACAGGAATTCATTGCCCGACAGGCGCGCCAGCTCGATGTGAAAGTCCATGCCAACGCGATGCCACTCCTCGCGCGGCGTGCTTTCGTCGCAGGAATCGAGCATCGCCTCGATGACATCGATGGCATTCCCGTCGACGTGCGTGCATGTCAGCCGCAGAGCCGCGACCTCGACCGCTTCGCGATAGACCGCGATCTGCTCGAGCTTGGCAAGGTTGATGGGCGACACCGTCCAGCCGCGCCCGTCCCTGCTGACCAGCCCCTCGGTCTCCAGCCGCAGAAGCGCTGCCCTGACCGGCGTGCGCGAGGCGCCGAAGCGACCTTCGATCCAACGCTCCGTCAGCCGCTCCCCCGGCCCAACCTCAAGCCCAAGGATCATCTCGCGCAACCGCCGTTCGACATTCTGCATCTGCGACATCGCGCTCGCCTTTCCGAAGCCGCATTGACAGCAGCGGGGTTGAAGTTCATGACGTATACCGCATTGGTATCCCAGAACGGTATCCGCAACAAGCGCTGTTATCGAGCAGGCAGGACATGACACAGGAAGACACCCGACAAAGCGGCTACAACATCCACTGGCGGCGCAATCTCGCCGTCTGCTTCGCGGGCTCGTTCAGTACGCTCATCGCCATGACCCTGCTGCTGCCTTTCCTGCCGCTCTATGTCGAACAGCTCGGCGCGCAGGGACATGCGGCCATCGTGCAGTGGTCCGGCATCGCCTATGGCGCCACCTTCTTCGCCGCTGCCATGGTTGCGCCGCTGTGGGGACGCCTGGGCGACCGCTACGGCCGCAAGGTGATGCTGGTGCGCGCCAGTTTCGGCATGGCGATCTGCATGTCGCTGACAGGCATGGTCGAAACGGTCTGGCAATTGGTGTTGCTGCGCCTGCTGATCGGTTTTGCCGGCGGCTATTCCTCGGGTTCGACCATATTGGTGGCCATGCAGACGCCCAAGGACCGCTCTGGCTGGGCGCTCGGCGTGCTGTCGGCGGGGATCACGGCGGGCTCGCTGGTCGGCCCCCTGCTCGGCGGCGCCTTACCGCCGGTCATCGGCATCCGCGCCACCTTCCTGTTGTCCGGCGGCGTCATCTTCCTCGCCTTCCTGGCCACCACCTTCCTGATCAAGGAGACCCCCCGCCCGAAGCCAGCCAAAGCCGCTTCGTCGGCAAAGGCGAAGAGCGGCTGGTCGCAGATCCCGGACAAACGTCCGGTCGTGGCGATGCTGACAACCGGTATGCTGCTTGCGTTCGCCACCATGTCGATCGAGCCGATCATCACCGTCTATGTCCAGCAGCTCATCGAGGACCAGAGCCGAGTGACGCTGGTCGCCGGCGTGGTGATGTCGGCGGCGGCTCTCGGCACCATCCTGTCGGCCTCCTGGCTCGGCAAGCTCGCCGACCGCGTCGGTCACTGGAACGTCGTCGTGGGTGCGCTCGCTGTCTCGGCCCTGCTGCTCATTCCGCAGGCTTTCGTCACCGACAGCAGGCAATTGATAGGACTGCGCTTCCTGATGGGTCTGGCGCTTGGCGGCCTGCTGCCCTGCATCACCAGCGTCATCCGCCACAACGTCCCCGACGGCGTCGGCGGCAACGTGCTTGGCCTGGCGATTTCGGCGCAATATGTCGGGCAGGTCGCCGGACCCTTGACCGGCGGCTTCGTCGGCGGCCACTTCGGCATGCCGGCGGTGTTTCTCGGCACATCGGTGCTGATGGCTGGCGGCGCCGTCTACAACTGGATTGTCCAGTCGCGGCGGACACGGCATATGCTGCTGGAGGCGGGCGAGCCCTGAGGGATTCGCCCAAGTCAGCAATCGAAGGGCCACGCTATCATGAGTCTCGCTGAATCCAACGCCAGCCGCATCCTCGTGCTTGCCGGCGGTCTCGTCGGTGCGGCAGGTGTGGCACTGTCGGCGGCGGCCGCGCACCGTGGCGGCGCCTTTACCGGCACGGCCGCATCGTTCCTCCTGATGCACGCACCGGTGTTTCTCGCCGTCGGCCTTGCCGGTGCGAACCGCTTGCTGCGGATGGCCAGCTTGGCCCTGCTTGTCGGGCTCGTGCTTTTCGCGGGCGATCTGCTCGCCCGCGACTTTCTCGGATCGAGACTGTTTCCGATGTCGGCGCCGATCGGCGGCACCCTGCTCATCGCAGGCTGGCTGGCGATTGCCGCCTCCGCCTTGGTGCGCCCAAGATCCTGAGATGCCGAACGGTCAGTCCCGGTGACGTTCGGATCGGACCCAAAGGTCGCGACCGCGCGAGGCTAGCCTTGTCCGGCGCGGCGCCTCGGGCCGCTCGGCGGCCGGCGCGATGCCCCAATAGTTGCGATAGATGTCTTCGAACAGATGCTTGACGGGATGCATGGTTTTTCTCTCTCTTGAATTGAATCGATCCAATCGGTGAGCACAAAAAGGCTGCGCCGATCAGCTCCGCTTGCGTTCCACCAGAAAGCGAAGGTCCCGAATCCATGGGCCGGCATGATTTCGACGTCTGGACCTGCTGGAGGCCGGCGCAACGCTCCAGTCGTTGCGATAGATGTCTTGAAAAAGATAGTTGACGGGATGCATGACGCAACCTCCCCTTCGGTCGTTTCGCCAGCTTGAATCTGCCGGCTTGGATCGATTCAAACATAGGCCTTCGGCCGCCGTTGGTCAAGCAGAATTTGAATCGATCCAACGAAAGTGCTAGATGCAAGCCCGGAACGTGCTAAATGCATGTCAGGAGGCACGCGCAAAATGGCGTCACTCACCGCAGGCAATCGACGACCCGTCCGGCTGGCCGACATCGCCAAGGCCGCAGGTGTCTCGCATGGCACCGCGTCCAATGTCTTCAGCCGCCCCGAGATCGTGCGCGAGGAAGTCCGCGAACGGGTCAAGGCGGCTGCCGAGGCGATGGGCTATGGCGGCCCGGATCCGAAGGGCCGGCTGCTGCGGGCCGGCAAAGTCAATGCCATCGGCGTGGCCACCGCCGAGCCCCTCTCCTACTTCTTCGACGATCCCTTCGCGCGCGTCATGATGGCGGGCATCTCGCAGGCCTGCGACGCAACCGGGGCCGGGATTTCCCTGGTCTCGGCCGCCAACAACGAACAGCTTGCCTGGAACATCCAGAGCGCGCTGGTCGACGGCTTCATCGTCTTCTGCATCGAAGGCGGCTCGCGCCTGGTGGAACTGGCACGCGAGCGTAAACTGCCGTTCGTGGCGCTCGATCTGGATTCGCAGGACGGTTCGGTCGCGGCGATCGGCGTCGACAACATCGCCGGCGCCGGCCTGGCGGCGCGCCATCTCACCGATCTCGGACATCGCCGCTTTGCCGTCCTGGCGCTGCCTTTCGCCGACGACAGGACAGGTCTTGTGTCGCCCGAGCAGGTTCGCGCCGCGACCTATGCGGGGACGCGCGACCGCCTCACCGGTTATCTCCAGGAGCTTTCGCGGGTTGGCGTCGACATATCCAAAGTGCCCGTCTACGAGACCGCCAACGATGCGGCCACCACGAAAGCGGGGCTTGAAGCCATCTTCGCTTCCGGCGAGCCGCCAACGGCCATCCTGGCGATGTCCGACAGGACAGCCCTGGCGGCGCTCGAATGGCTGAGCGCGCGCGGGCTGGCCGTGCCCGGCGACGTTTCCGTCATCGGCTTCGACGGCGTCCCGGAAGCGGCGACGTCCAAGCCGCCCTTGACCACGATCGCCCAGCCCATCGCCGAGATCGGCCGCCTTGCCGTCAAGGCGATCCTGGAGAGCGACGGCAGGGTCAGCCGGCAGCTTTTGCCTGTCGAACTGATCGTGCGGGCCTCGTCGGCTCCGCCACGCGGCTGAGCCGCGCGGCCAAGCTCAGCGATTGGCTCTCGCCACGGCGGAGATGCCGAAAGGCGCGCGGACCGGCGCGACGTCCTTTTGCGTCGCGCGGGCTTTGCCCGATCCTGCGATGGTCGACAGCCATTCGAGATAGAAGGCGAGCGCGAACTGGATGGCGATGCCGGCCGATAACAGCAGGCTATCATAGACGAGCCCGCCCGGATTGATCAGCCTCATCACCTGGGCGAGCATGGCAATCAGCGTGCCGGCGATGAAGACCGGAAGCGAGCGCTTGCCCAGTATCGCAAGCGGATGGTCGGGGCTGGTCCGGAACAGGCCGGAGAGCGCCGGCAGGGCAACGACGAGATAGCTGACCGCCAGGATGTGCAACAGCCGCGGCAGCGACAGGAAGGTCTTGTCGAAGCCGCCGATCACCACGGGCAGCTTGAACCAGGTTATCTGCCCCCACAGCGGACTGTGCACCCAGACCAGCGCCGTCAGCACATAGGCCGCGGCGGCGCCGACCAGCCAGCGATTGACCGGGATGACACCGCCACGCCTGACATGCAGCATGGCGGCCAGGCCGATGTTGAACAGGAACTGCCAGGACAGCGGGTTCAGGAACCAGAAGCCAGGCTCGGGATAGTTGGGCGGGGCGATCTGCCAGATGCCGGCGACGAGCCATAGCCCACCGGACACGACAAGTGCGGCGACGGGCCTGTAGCTGACGAACAGGACGAAGGCCGGCGCCATCAAAAGCAGCACGGCATAGACAGGCAGGATGTTGTTGTAGCCAAGCTGATGGCCGAGCGTGACGATACCGACCAGCACTTCCGGCGGGTTCTTCATCAGCGGCTCGATGTTGATCAGCTTCAGCAGGTCCGGCCGCCTGGCAAACACCGCCACGGCGCAGAACAGGGCCATCACCGCCATGGTCGTCACGATGTGGGTGACGTAGAGCACACCCGCCCGCCGCCACATCTTCAAGGTTGCGAGAAGCCGGCCGCCCTGCCGGAATTTCGTGCCGTAGGCGAGCGCGACCGAGATGCCGGATATCAGCACGAACGCTTCGGCGGCGTCCGAGAAACCGAAATTCTTGTAGGTCAGGACCTCGAAAGCCGTGCCCGGCACATGG
Source organism: Mesorhizobium sp. LNHC232B00 (assembly GCF_000502435.1). Classification (NCBI taxonomy): domain Bacteria; kingdom Pseudomonadati; phylum Pseudomonadota; class Alphaproteobacteria; order Hyphomicrobiales; family Phyllobacteriaceae; genus Mesorhizobium; species Mesorhizobium sp. LNHC232B00. The sequence goes on along the minus strand of NZ_AYWP01000060.1, from coordinate 6,549 downwards.
TCGACGAAGATGGTGAGCAAGGCTAGCGCGCGCAGTACATCGATACGCGTATCGCGTTCCGGCGAAATGGGGGCCGGCGAAATGGGGGTGGTCATCGACAAAAGGCCTCAAAGCTGGTTGTTCATGTCCAGCAATGCGACCCCCGGGGCGCACCGCTTCGATTCCTCCCAGGGGAGTGTATCGGCGCAGAAACGGGCTGGAATGCGCCCGGTTCAATCAACTTTCGCGGAGCATGAAAATATTGCGTTTTGAAGCCGGCAAATTCAGCGAAACCTCATATAATCAAGAGGATGCGGAATGATGGGCGACAGCGTCGAAAACGGCCCGCTGCTCATGGATCTGGCCTTTCCCTACCGGCTTCTGGGTGCCGGCGGGAGCCGCCGTGAATGCCTGTTCCTGCTCCATGGTTCCGGTGTCGACGAGACCACCCTGGTGCCGCTGGCGAGACAGATCGCGCCCGACGCCGTGCTGATCGCGGCGCGTGGCCGGATCCCCCAGGAGGACGGTTTTCGCTGGTTCGAGCGGATCACCCCGACGCGATTCGATCAGCAGAGCATCCTTGCCGAAACCGCCGCCTTCGCGGCATTCGCCGGCGAAGCGGCCAAGCGCCATGGGCTTGATCTCGCGCGGACAACATTCCTCGGCTATTCAAACGGCGCCAATCTGGTTTCAAGCCTGATGCTGCTGCATCCAGGCATCGTGCGTGGAGCGGCGCTGCTGAGGCCAATGCCCGTGCTCGAAATGCCTGTACTCGACCCGGCGCCGGCGGCGACGCTCATCGGGACGCGAACGCTGATCATCGCCGGAGCAGCCGACGAGACCTATGGGCCCTTCGCGCCGGCGCTGGTGACGCTGCTCAGCCGCCACGGCAGCGAGATCGATGCCCGGATCATTCCATCGGGCCATGAAATCGGCGATCCGGACGCGGCGATCGTCAGGCAATGGCTGGCGGGACAGGCGGCGATACAGCGAAGCTGAGGGCTTCTGTCCCGAACGGTCAGAGTGTCGATCTGCGCTCGGCCGTGCGGGCCTGCGGAATCCGCGTCGAGAGACAGCGCCTACCCCCGCCCCATCCTGTTCCAGGCATCAAGTCCGGCGATCTTGTAGGCCTCGGCAAGCGTCGGGTAATTGAAGGTGTTGTTGACGAAGAAGTCGACCGTGCCGCCGAGATTGATCACCGCCTGGCCGATGTGGATGAGTTCGGTAGCGCCCTCGCCGACGATATGCGCGCCGAGCAGGCGACGCGTTTCGATCGAGAACAACAGTTTCAGGAAGCCGGTGTTGACGCCCATGATGTGGCCGCGTGACGTCTCGCGGAAGCGCGCCACGCCAACCTCGTAAGCGGCGCCACTCTCGCGCACCTGTTCCTCCGACTGGCCGACGGTCGAGATTTCCGGCACCGCGTAGATGCCATAGGGGAATGTTTCCGGCGGCGGCGGCAATGCCACGCCGAAGGCATGGCAGGCGGCGACCCTGCCCTGCTCCATCGAAGTGGAGGCGAGACTCGGAAAGCCGATGACGTCGCCGGCGGCGTAGATGTTCGGCACGCTGGTCTGGAAGGTCTGCGGGTCGACCTTGATGCGGCCTCGGGTATCGGCATCGATGCCGACCACATCCAGCCCCAGGCTGCCGACATTGCCGGTGCGGCCGGCAGCGTAGAGCACGACCTCGGAGCGAATGGTGCGGCCATCGGCCAGTTCCACCTCGGCGGCTTCGGGCTTGGAGCGGATTTCCTTCACCGCGCTGCCCAGCCTTATCGTCATGCCGCGATCACGCATCTGATGGATGAAATCGTCGACGATTTCGCGGTCGACGAAATCGAGGAGGGAGTTGCGCGGCTCGACCAGCGTCACCGGCACGTCGAGAGCGGAAAAGATCGTGGCGTATTCGACACCGATGACGCCGGCGCCGATCACCGTCAGCGTGCGCGGCAGGCGGTCGAGTTCCAGCATCTCGTCGCTGTCGAAGACGCGGGTCTTGTCGAAGGGCACGTCGCGCGGCCGGTGCGGCCTGGTGCCGACCGCAATCAGCGCATTGGCGAAACCGACTTCGCTGTAGTCGCCATTGTCGGTCGTCAGGCTGACCTTGTTTGGACCGAGAAATTTTACCGCGGCCCGTGCGCTCTTGACCGTGTTGCGCATGAACTGGTGCTGCAGCACCTCGACCTCATGGTCGAGCGTCTTATGCAGCCGCTCGACCAGGTCGCCGACCGAAATATCCTGCTTGACCCGGTAGCCGCGTCCATAGAAGCCGCGCTCGCGCCAACCCGAGAGGTTGAGCACCGTTTCGCGCAGCGTCTTGGAAGGGATGGTGCCGGTGTGCACCGAGACGCCGCCAAGACGCCGGCCCCGATCGACCACCAGCACCGATTTGCCGAGCTTGGCGGACTGCACCGCGGCGCGGCGGCCGGAAGGGCCGCTGCCGATGACCAGCATGTCGTAGTCCATAGTGCCCCGTTCCCTTGCCCCTCGGCGCTTTGGTGCGCCGCAGCAAGCTAATGCCATTCGCGCGGCAAATTCAACCAGTTCGGCTTGCGCCAGACGCCGTTCCGTCCCCGCGCCCGCAATGAAGCCCGATCTTGATTCCGGCACGGGACTTCACCATTTCATTGTCGGGCGGCCCGCACCCTATGTCGGGCCCTGTTACGAGGAAATGACATGAACGCGCGCGTTCTCGACGGCGAAATCATCAACACCAGGCTCGATGATGTCAGGGCCTATGAAGGCGTGCGCACAAGGCGCATCCTGGCCTTCGTGCTCGACTATATCATCGTCGCGCTGCTCACCATTCCGTTCGCCATACTGGTGTTCTTCCTCGGGCTCTTGACCCTCGGCCTTGGCTGGGTGCTGTTTGGCGTCCTCGTGCCGGCCATTGCCATCCTCTACATCTGGAACACGCTGGGCAGCACCGACCAGGCCACCACGGGCATGAAGATGATGGGCATCCGCCTCGACCGGCTCGACGGCAGGCCGATCGACGGCCTCACTGCGGTCGTCCATTCCGTGCTGTTCTGGGCCGGCAACGTCATCCTGTCGCCGCTCGTCCTGCTGGTGACCCTGTTTGCCGACCGCAAGCGCACGCTGCATGACCTTTTGCTCGGCACCGTGGTCAGCCGCACCGGCCGTTGACGGCATTTTCTGGAAGCGCTACCGCCATATCGGCGCAAATGTGAAGGCGTCTGTTCGCCCACACCTTCACAATCCTGTTGAATTTTTCGCTTTCCGCGCCAAAGGTAGAGCGACTCGAAGGAGTGTTTCCAAGGCTCGATGACGCAGCACCCGACCCAGTCGCCGCAGTTCTTCCTGACCGCGCCGTCGCCGTGCCCTTACCTCGACGGTCAGTTCGAGCGCAAGGTGTTCACGCATCTGGTCGGCGACAAGGCGTCGGAGATGAACGATCTCCTGACGCAAGGCGGCTTCCGGCGCTCGCAGAACATTGCCTACAGACCGGCCTGCGAGACCTGCCGCGCCTGTGTGTCCGTGCGCATCCTCGCCCAGGAATTCACCGCCAGCCGCAACATGAAGCGCGTGCTGCAGCATAATTCCGACCTCGTCGGCGCCATGCATAATGCCGAGCCCTCGACCGAACAATATTCGCTGTTCCGCAGCTATCTCGATGCCCGCCATCGCCGCGGCGGCATGTCCGACATGACGGTGCTCGACTACGCCATGATGGTTGAGGATACCCATGTCGACACCAAGGTGATCGAGTACCGGCGCCGCGGCCCCGATACCTTCATCACCGGCAAGGGCCAGGGCGAACTCATCGCCGTGGCGCTTACCGACAAGATGGCCGACGGCCTGTCGATGGTCTATTCCTACTTCAATCCCGATTTCGAGGAGCGTTCGCTCGGCACGTTCATGATCCTCGACCACATCGCCCGCGCCAGGGCGATGGGCCTGCCCCATGTCTACCTCGGCTACTGGGTCAATGGCTCGCGCAAGATGAATTATAAGATGCGCTTCATGCCGCAGGAGCATCTCGGCCCCAAGGGCTGGGAACGCTACATCAACGAAGCGGTTTCACGCTGAGTTTTTCCACGGCCCACCCTTAAACTGTTTCAAGGCAGGGGATGCTGGTCTTTCAGCCGGTTGGCTGGAGAGAGTGCGCCATTGCACCGGCTGGCCGCCAGCCTGCATTTCATTGCGAAAGTTCCTGCATGTCCTCTCATTACGATCACCAAAAGGGTCTCTTGATAACCGCCATCGGCGGGCTCACGCTCACTGTCGACATACCGTTGATCCGCCTCGCCGACGGAGGCGCATGGACGATCATGCTGCTGCGCACCGGCACGACTTTCGTCGCGGCCATGGTCATTTGGTCGGTCTGGCGGGCACTCAGCCGAAACGCCCCGCCGCTCATCCCCGGCTGGTCCGGCCTGATCGTGGCGATATGCTACGGGCTGACGGGGATCACCTTCGTCACCGCCGTCTATCACACCTCGACCGCCGACCTGGTGTTCATCCTTGCCTTCAACACCGTGTTCGCGGGCTTGCTGTCTTGGATATTCCTGAGGGAAAGGCCACGGCTTGTGACCATCGCGGCGATGGCGATCATGATCCTCGGCGTGCTGGTCATCGTCGGCGGCTCGGTCGGCACCGGCAAGCTGTTCGGTGATTTCATGGCGCTGTGCTCGGCCTTCTTCATCGCGGTGGCCATCACCATCTCGCGCGCCAGCGGCAAGGACATGGGATTCACCTCGCTCGTCGGCGTCCTTCTGCCGCTCGCGCTGGCGGCCTTCATGGTGTCAGGCGAAGGCTTTCATGTGAACGCGCCATGGTGGATCGTCTTCAACGGCGCCGTCATCATGCCGATCTCGTTCTTCTGCCTCGCCGCCGGGCCGAAATACATTTCAGGACCGGAAGTGGCGATGTTCTACCTGCTCGAAACCGTGCTGGCGCCGGTCTGGGTGTGGATGATCTTTGCCGAGGCACCGACCCGCAACAGCCTGATCGGCGGAGCGATCCTGATCGTAACGCTGGTCGCACACTCGCTCTGGCAGCTGCATGACGGGCGCAAGCGCCGGGTCGATTTCGCGGTGCATCACCCGGTCTAGCGACAATTCGGCTTACGGCGCAAAGCCGGTCCTTATCAGGCGCTGGCTTTCTTCGCCGCATTGGATTCCGGCAGGACCTCGATTTGCGGACCGGCCTCGATTTCGGCCGCCGAATCGGCGGCCGTCTCGTCGGCCAGTTCCACCTCGCGCAGCCATTCGCGCCAGATCGCCACGAGCAGCGCCATCAGCACGGGACCGATGAACAGGCCGAGGAAACCCATGGTCTTGACGCCGCCGATGAGGCCGAAAAAGGTCGGCAGGAAGGGCAGCTTTATCGGGCCGCCGACGAGCTTCGGGCGCAATGTCTTGTCGACGATGAACAGCTCGACCGCCCCCCACAGGAACAGCGCCAGGCCGGCCATCGGCGAACCGCTGGCAGCGAGGTAGATCGAGACCAGCGTGAAGGACAGCGGTGCGCCGCCGGGTATCAGCGCCATGACGCCGGTCAGGGCGCCGAGCGTTACCGGCGATGGCACCCCGGCCAGCCAGTAGGCAATGCCCAGCACCAGCCCCTCGCCGATGGCGATAACGGTCATGCCGGTCACGGTCGAGGAGATCGTCGCCGGCACGACGCGCGAGATCCGCTCCCAGCGGGTCGGCAGGATGCGTTCGCCGAGCCGGTCGACCTGGCCGGCAAAGTGCTCGCCGTCGCGATAGGCGAAGAACAGCGCGATCATCATGAACAGCAGCGTCAGCAAGAGCCCGAAAGCACTGCCGCCGGCGGCGAGCACGCCGCGATAGATGCTGCCGATATTGGCGCCGCTGATCAACTGGATCAGCTCGCCGATGCCGCCGGGATGGCCAAAATTGTCCGTCCATTGCTCGTTCAGCCACTCACCGATGACAGGCAGCGTGGCAATCCAATGCGGTGTGGTGGCACCGTACCGATTGGTCTCGATCGCCCAGCCGACCCACTCGCGCACCTCGTTGATGGCGTAGGTTCCGGCAAGCGCGATCGGTATGACCAGGAAGGCCAGGATGAACAGGATGGCAAAGGTGGCGGCAATGGTGCGGTTGCCGCCGACGCTGGCCAGCAGGCGCCGATAGAGCGGCCAGCTGGCGAAGGCGATGACGAGCGCCGCCAGCACCGGAAACAGGAATCCGTGGAAGAAATAGACGCCGGCGGCGACGATCAGCACCAGCAGCCAGCGCGCCGCCGACAGCGGCGGAATGACCGCGGACCGCAGGGGCGTCGACAGGCCGAACAGGCGCTGCTGCCGTTCCGGTTTCTGGATTTTTGCTTCCTTCAAAACGCCCGTCTCTCCCAAACACCCCGTTATGCACGGATATAGTGCAGCAATCGTGACGATACTCCAAATGAGTTGGGGGCGCGTCTCTTCCTTCTCCCCTTGTGGGAGAAGGTGGATCGGCGCGACAGCGCCGAGACGGATGAGGGGTGCGTGACGGAGTGAGGCGTTGGCGTTCCCTGGAACACCCCTTGTGTCTCTCGAATCATGCATGATCGGGCTGACGGGTGACCCGGGTCATGACCG
>NZ_AYWP01000059.1:0-17024 GCF_000502435.1 Mesorhizobium sp. LNHC232B00 | reverse complement strand
GGACCTGTCATCTTTTCGTTCCCTGACGGGCCAGACGCGAGAGTGAGCACACCATGGTTCATCGCCCAAACTGCGGCCTGCGTACGGTTGCGAACCCGAATCTTTCGAAGAATCGCCTTGACGTGTACCTTCACCGTAGCTTCGGCGATTCTAATCTCGCGGGCGATGGTTTTGTTGGACTCCCCTTCGACCAAGCAACGTAGAATACATTTTTCCCTGTTTGACAAAATCGATAGGCCCCTCTCCACATTCTCGATTTTAGCAGCCGCGCTTGTCAAATCATCGGTTACCGCATCATATTTAAGATCAGGCCTTATATCTTGAATAAACGCCGAAGGTTCCACAGGCAATACCATCTGTCCAAGCATAACCAATTCGAGAGCTTTGATGAACGTGTCGGAAGGAGCGGCTTTTGTCAAATACGCGTCAGCCCCCGCACGAAAAGCCGAAACTATATCGCTCGATCGACAGTGATCGGCTAGCACAACAACATGACTGTTGGGACAAAGTGCCTTAAAGTCAGCAATCTGTGCGAATTCAGCATCTGCATCAGTACCGCCGACATCCATTATGAGTAAGATGGGCCGGTTCTGAGGTAGCGGCTTCTGCAGAAGATCGTGAACGCAAGCCGCAGAAAAAAGAATACGAAACTTTGCTGTATCCAAAATTCGACTAAGGCCCTCTCGGAGTAACTCGCTCGGCCCGACAAGCACTGTTACAAAGGATTGATTTGTCATCGTAGCTCCCCAGCGCACCTGGTAGGGCGCTCGGCGCGCCAACCGCATTAACGTTAACGTTACGCTAGGAAAACCCTAAGCCTAAATACCGCCCTTAGGCGTAGGGAAGCATCGAGACTCGGGTTTCAGACCCGGTGCCGTTCCGGAAGTCATCGATGATGTTGTGTTCGGACCGATCGTAGCCAGCGTGGACGAAGCTGTGGAGGCTCTACGGCGGATAGCTCGTCTCGATCGCGCACGGGTCCGGGAAACTTTTGAAAAGCGGTTCTTGGTCGGGCGCATGTGTCGCGACTGTATGGCGATCTATCGCTCGCCCGTAGGGAAACAAGTGATTTGCAAATTTGTAGGTCGGAGAAAATTTCGGGGGAACAATGGTTCCTTCCTGTCGTTCATTCGACCCCGGACGCATCTATGGCTGACCACTCGGTCGCTCGTCCGCCGCTCGATCTTGGCAAGGCGGACTGTCGTTGGACGATGAGAATGTAGGAAACTATGATACGCACTGTTATAGTCGCCGCCGCACTGGTAGGCTTGTTGGGTGCTCCCGCAATTGCTGCGACGCACTATTGGGTCGCCAAGGACACGAGCACCAAGACATGCACGGTGGTCTCTATGAAGCCCGACGGAGTTAAGACGACGGCTGTCGGCAAGAAAACCTACTCGTGCTATTCCAGTGCAGACAAAGCTCTGAGGGCATCGGCCGCGTGCAAGAGCTGACAAGCATATGTGACCTGGCCTTTTTGCCGCGCCGTAATTGTCGCTGATGCCGCGCTTTCCGGCTTTCGGCTGCCTTCCATATCGAGGCTATTTGTCTCGCCCATGGTTTATGGCCGCTAAGTCGTTAGCTGTCGAGGGAGGCGCAATCTATGGCTGGCGTCGTCAGCGGTATGTCTGCCTATAAGCCGGCATGAAGACCACAGCGACTTACGATTCGGAGGCAGGCACTTTCACGATCGAGAAAGACAAATGGCGAGGGACGTTCTCGATTGCCGACTTGCCGAAATGGCTGCACTTCTACCGCCAGCAGCAAGAGCGATACCCCGCTCACGCCCATTCCTATGGGTCAGACGTGGAGGCGCTTGAGGGGCTCGCCGTCAAACTAGCCTGTGGCCAGTAACCAGCTATCCACCATTCCCAATAGTTTAATAGCTTAAGATCCAAGCCGCCTTGCAGAAAGCAGGTTTTGTTCGCATCAGGAAGGATTTTCGACCAGATACGCCCAGAAGCGGAGGGCAACGAGTTTCGCGACATCCTCCCTGGCCCAGAGGCGCAACCCAGAAAGTTCGAAAAGCTTCCAAGAACCCCAGTCAATCACGGATTGTAGAACTGTTGAATGACCGCTTGGACGGGGAACGAACCCGCTGCGCGGGAAGGCGCCTGGGGTGAGGTAGAGGGCACAGGCCGGGCATCGCGCCTGCATTGAGCGTCGCGCGGCAGCGGCAGAGCATGACGGGCTTCTTCAACAAGGAGCCTGACCAATGCCCTATCCCGCTCTCGCTGCCCCTATCAGCCCGCTGCGCCAGCGGCTGATCGACGACATGAACATGCGGCGTTTCTCACGCGAGACGCAGCGCAACTATCTCCGCGACATCGGACGCCTGGCGACATTCCTTGGGCGTTCACCAGACACAGCTACCGCCGACGACCTGCGCCGGTTCCAGATCGAGCAACAGGAGGACGGTGTTCCCGTTCCGACCATGAACAGCATCGTGTCGGCGCTGCGCTTCTTCTTCACCCACACGCTCGACCGCCCAGACCTGGCGCGCCGGCTCGTCCGGCTGTCGCATCCGCGCCACCTGCCCGTGGTGCTCAGTCGCGACGAGGTCGCCAGGCTGCTCAATGCCACCACGTGTCTCAAGCACCAGGCCGCGCTCTCTGTCGCCTATGGTGCGGGCCTGCGCGTCGCCGAGGTGTCGATGCTGAAGGTCACCGACGTCGACAGCGAGCGCATGCTGCTGCGTGTTGAGCGTGGCAAGGGCGGGCGCTATCGCAATGCCATGCTCTCCGAGGATCTGCTTACCCTGCTGCGCCAGTGGTGGAAGGTCGGTCGGCAGCAGGGCGTGATGCATCGCGACGGCTGGCTGTTCCCCGGACAGCACGCGATGAAGCCGATCAGCACGAGGCAGCTCTATCGCATCGTCGTCGAGGCGGCCCAGGCCGCCGACATCGCCAAGCGGGTGGGGCCGCACACGCTGCGTCACAGCTTCGCCACCCATCTGCTGGAGGACGGCACCGACATCCGCATCATCCAGGTCCTGCTCGGGCACGCCAAGCTCAACAACACCGCACTCTACGCGAAGGTGGCGACCCGGACGGTGCGTGCCGTGACGAGCCCGCTCGACAAGCTCGGGCTGTTCAAGCCAGGAGAGGGCTCGCCCGACATCTGAGCCGTGCGCGCCTCGATCGAGGTCGCCGACATCTTCCGTGCTGCCGGACCCGCCTATCGGGCCGCCCATGCAGGTCACCTGAGCCTCATCCAGCTCAAGGTCATGTCGGCGATCGAGTATTGCCGCACCGCAGCCCTTGGCGGTCACGTCGAGGCTTGCGAGGACTGCGGCCAATGGCGGATCGCCTACAACTCCTGCCGCAACCGGCACTGCCCGAAGTGCCAGGGCGCGGCGGCGCGGACATGGCTTACCGAGCGCGAGGCCGACCTGCTGCCAGTCGGATACTTCCATGTCGTGTTTACTCTGCCTGCCGAGGTCGGCGACATCGCCTTCCACAACAAGGCGCTCGTCTACGACCTTTTGTTCAAGGCGGCATCGGAGACGATGCTGACGATCGCCGCCGACCCAAGACACCTCGGCGCGCGCATCGGCATCACCGCCGTGCTCCACACCTGGGGATCGGCGATGACCCACCATCCGCACGTACACATGATCGTGCCGGGCGGTGGCATGGCACTGGGCGGAGGCCGATGGGTCTTCTCGCGGCCGGCCTTCCTGCTTCCGGTGCGCGTGCTTGGCAAGCTGTTCCAACGGCTCTTCCTCACGCGGCTGCTCGCGCTGCACGACGCCGGGCAGCTCGGGTTCTTCGGGACCATGGCGCACCTCACCGAGCGACGCGCCTTCCTGCGCCACCTTGCTCCCGTTCGGGGGAAGCGATGGGTGGTCTATGCCAAGGCGCCGTTCGCCGGACCGGAGGCGGTGCTCGCCTATCTGTCGCGCTACACCCACCGGGTGGCGATCTCGAACCGCCGCCTGATCGCGTTCGACCAGGACGGCGTCACCTTCCGTTACAAGGACTATCGCCGCGACGGCGTTGATCGGCAGCAGGTCATGACGCTGGCGGCTGACGAGTTCATCCGCCGCTTCCTGCTCCATGTCCTGCCGCGCGGCTTCCATCGCATCCGGCACTACGGCCTGCTCGCCGGCTCCGCCCGCAAGGCCAGCCTTGCGCTCGCCCGCGAACTCCTGGATGTCACCGAGCTGCCCAGCCCCGGTGATCCCGACGTACCGGAAGACTTCCGCCCGCCATGCCCTTGCTGCGGCGGGCGCATGATCATCATCGAGACGTTCGAGCGCTGGAGGCAGCCACGCGGTCCGCCCGATGCAACCGCGACGAACCGGAAGACAACTCCATGACCCGGCATGGCATGGTCGAACCTTCACCCGCAGGCGCCCCGCCTCCGGCAACGGACCCACGCGTGTCCATCGTCAATATCGCCGCCGACAGCGTCGCAACGAGCCTCGTGCCGGATCGGCTAAACCGCGCGGAGGCACAACGAAGCGGCCTCCCCGCATCCATCCCGACGCCTCCCAGCAGCGGTCACGCCATCGCCGACATCGGCCGCAGATCGAAATCCCCATAGCCATCGACTGTGCCCCGCGGGTTCCTTCCTCGGGGACTTTCGTACGCCTGGCGGCGCCCGAAACTCTTCACGTGAGCAGACTGGCGGCTCTTGGGCGATCTGGACCGGACAGCTGCCATTCCGCCAAGCAGCTAGCCGGTACGACCGTTTTCGCCCAGAGCCGGTCATGTTGTCACGTCCTTGTAGATCCAGATTGCGGGGAGCGAGATATTGCCTTCTGACACGATGTATAGGCGAAAGCGCTAGCGTCAACGTCCGCGGTTCCAGTATATGCGAAGCAGGCAGGCAGCAAACGCAGCAGCTATCACTCAGCTGGCCGCACGCAGACGCCGAGAGCGAACCAATACCTTCAGTCGGTCGGAATCCAATGCCTGCCCAAAGGCATAACCCTGCAGTATATCGCAGCCCAACCCCTTGAGCACGCGTGCGTGCTCCATCGTCTCCACGCCTTCCGCTATAACCTCGATACCCAAGGACTTGCCAATTTCGATGATCGACGAGACAACCTGCCTTCGTTGCGGCGATTCGACAATTGGGATGACCAGCTGCCGATCTATCTTCAGTCGGCGAGGCTGTAGCTTGAGCAGGCTGACTATGGAGGCATAGCCGGTGCCAAAATCATCTATCTCTATATCAATGCCCAGTTGCTTGATCTGGTCGATATTCCAAGTCACCAAATCGTCGTTTTCATCAAGGAAAATGGATTCAACAAGCTCGAACGAAACTGTTCCCTTCTTGATATTTAGTTCTCTCAAGCTCTTTATGAGTTGTTCGTCCTGAAGCCGCCGTGCCGAAACGTTGACCGATACGCGCGGTATATGAAGACCCGCAGCAGACCAGCCTTGGAAATCTGAAAGCGCTTGGTTCAGTATGGTTCGATCGATCGTCGACACGACATTTAGTTCTTCTGCAATCCTTAGAAAGACATCCGGCGCTAAAATACCCTCCTTTGGGTGTCTCCATCGCGCAAGCGCCTCGACTCCGACAATTTCGAGCGTTTTTGCGCTAAATTGGGGCTGGTAGAAGGCTATGAACTCGTTACGCTCCAGGCCGCCAAGCAGCTCATCGGCAATCCGCTTTGTGTCGACGATTTCGCTTTGCATCGCCTCAGTGAAGAATTCGTGTCGATTGCGCCCACGACTTTTTGCTCGGTAAAGCGCGATGTCGGCGTTCATCAGCAGGTGCTTGGCTTCGGCGTCTTTTCGGTTGTCGACTGCAATTCCCACGCTGACACCAAAACGGCATCGGTGACCGCGGTAGTAGACGGGTTCGCCCATCTGACTGATGATGCGGTCAGCCAGCAGCGCTAGTTGCTTGATATCGTCATTCACCGTGCACAGGACGACGAATTCGTCTCCTCCGATCCGAGCGACGAATCCTCCATTCTCGACCTTGGATCGGAGGACGGCAGATGCGTGTACCAACATCGCGTCACCCGCGGCATGGCCAAGAGTATCGTTGATGTGCTTGAACCGGTCCAAGTCGATGTGAAGCAGGGCCGCATAGCACCCATCACGCTTTGCATTTGCTGTGTACTCCTCCAATATCTGGTCGAGGTAACGACGGTTGGGCAGACCGGTCAGCGAATCGTGAAGCGCAATATGCTCTATGCGCGCCTTGGCTGCCCCGAGTTCCGCATTTTTCGACTCGGACAGCTGTTTTGCGCGAACCAGATCGGTATTCAGCAAAACGTCGGCTGTTACATCCCATTCCGCACCAATCATTTTGGCCGTCTCGTTTGGAGCCTGGTATATCGTCGCCTTGGCTCGGACATGACGAATCTCGCCATCCGAACGAATAATCCGGTACTCCGACGAATATGTTCCGCGGCTGGCCACGGCACGGTCGAAATCTGCGTTGGCGCCGGCTAAATCCTGGGGGTGAATTGCCCCCGCCCAATCCGAGTAGTCGCGAGGTCCTCCATCGCTGGGTTTGCCGTATATTTCGTTGACGCGGTCGTCCCAGGACAGATCATTGGTCGCGAGATCGTGTTCCCAAACGCCAATAGCCGACGCCTCCAGAGCGAGTTCGAGGCGTCTCGACAATCGACGCAGTTCCGCATAATTGCGCTGCCTCTCGCCAATCAGACGACTGGTGACCAAGAATGGGATCACAACCAGCGCCCCGGCCGCGGCCATGATCGCGCGCAAGAACCACGCGTTGCTAGGTGTCGAAGGCCAGCCGCTTTTGGGGATGGCCGCTATTTGCCAGGAACCTGAGGGGAGCAGAACTTCGGCCGTCACTGGATTGCTTTTGCGGACGCCGATATCGCCGAAGAATTGATCTCCACGCGGGCCGAGGGCGTCTTTACCGATGAGCGCGACGTCAATCCCGAGATCATCGTCAAACAGGCCGCTCGCCCTGTAAAGGCGCTGCACGTCGACAACGGCCGAAATGATGCCCCAGAATCTTTCAGTATTGCCCGCGCTCGGCACAAAAACCGGAAAACGGCCGATGAAGCCTTGGCCGCCCTGCTTCAGGTCGACCGGACCGGCTAGAATCAATTTGCGCTCGTCTCGTGCCCGCAGCGCGGCGTTGCGCTGCCGATCGTCCATTCGGTAATCGAGGCCCACCGCTTTCTCGTTGCCCTTCAGAGGGTACATTAAGGAAACGACCAGATCGGGCGCGCCAGCAATATTGTTCAATTGCGAGTCGCCGCCAAACAGGTTGCTCGCGAGCGAGGCGAAGCGTTGCTGTCCCATATAGGGTTCAGTCACGACAGTCGCGACCAGTCCATGCACGAGTTGAAGGTTTCCGTTGATGTTCCCTTCTAGCTTGGCGCGGATCAGATTGACCTTGACCAGAACATCCGCACGAGCGGCTTGGTCCGAAACGATTTTGTTCTGGTGGTCCGCATACGCTGCGCTAATCGCAATAACCAAGACCGCCATTGCGGCCGGGATGTTTGCCGAGGAAAAAACAGCATCCTTTATGCCGCCGAACCTAGCGCCGAAAAGAGCCAATAGGGTGAGACTCCCCTGTGTTGTTCAGATTCTCGGATCTATCCGCCGATAGAACATTAGCTTTCATTAATTAATTTTGAACTTCACAGTTCTGAAAACTTTGCACTGTCCGACCGCTGAGGTCGTTCTGGCACGCCGCCGAAGGCGATTGGACGCAGCCGCCACTCAATGAGGCAACGTGTCGGCGGGGATGATTCCCGGGTCCGGGTGATCGTGCGCAGGGGATGACAGTGCAAAACTGGATTAACAGTGGTCCGCAATCGTTTTGGGAGCAACAAGGTATGGTATCTTGCCGGCGCTTCGCTTAGTCGCGCCAATGGAGTAGGCCATTGGAATCTTGGGAGAGTTGTTGGGCAAGCCGTACATATCCTTGCCGGTTCTCACCGCGAATGAAAAGTGCTGCCAAGAAACCGTGTCATGCTCATTCAGAAAATCGAGCGTCAGCCCAGCTGAAATGAGCGCGTTCACCACGTCGCTGATCGGATGAATCCACTCATAATAGCGAGAATGCTTCAAAATGCGGTCGTCGCCAGTATAGGTCCGTTCCTCGTTCCATGTGAGCGGCCGAGCTGTAGGCGTTCGCCAATCGTGCTTAAACTCCAGCGCCGCGGCCTTACGATCACATTGAAACATCAACGGATGGCCCTCGGCCATATAGAGCCTGCCGCCGGGTCGCAGGAGATCAGCAACAACCCGCGCCCAGCGGAACACGTCGTCCAGCCAGTTTACCGAGCCCCAGGTAACATAAACGACGTCGAAGGTCCGGCCGAGTGCTTCGACTGCCTCGAACAGTGGCGCCTCGACGAAGCGCACCTCAGTGCCTGCCTTCGCAGCGAAATCCCGCGCAGCGGCGATTGCCGTCGGTGAAAAGTCGAGACCGGTCACGCTGCCCGCGCCGAGATTCTTCAAGCTGATCGTGTCGAGCCCAATATGACATTGCAAATGGACGATGTCTTTGCCGACAATATCACCGACCTCCTCCGTCTCCAGTTCATAAAGATTGGATCCGCCTGCCAGCACATTTTCGATGTGATAGCTGCCTGTTGTGTCGGTCGAATGTAGTTCGGCCCGATCATCCCAATTGAGGCGGTTCGTACCCAGAAACGGTTCCAAATTCCCCCCCAGTACCCAGCGGCGACTGGCGCCTGGTAAACAAATCGTTAATATCCTTGCAGCGAAAGGGTCGCGCGTCAATGCGCCGGTTGGTAATGGGTCGGTTTGAAATTCAGCCATTTAATTGAGCCAAGCAGGAAACGGGTGGCGGCTTTACCCGCCAACGGTCAACTCCACCGATATGGCCCGCCGCCCGGGGTCGAGCAGGCCTGTCTCGGAGCACCGGACACTCTGATTGCGGCGTGTTGGGAGGGAAAGCAGGAANAAAGCAGGAAGCCGCACACGCGAACCGGCATTCCCTGGTCGATGTTCCAAAAGAAAACCCGTCGACCGAAATCGACGGGCTAACTTCCTCATATCTGCGCCCCTAGTTCCCAGACGGTCCACCGTGCCCAGGAAACCCCTACGCAAAGATCTTGTAGCTTAAAACCAGGTATTGCGCTGTAACCCCGGGGCAAAACTGGCCTTAGATGTGTCTCGTTTTGGGACCGAAGGGCCGGCATCCGGCTTGCACGGAAGATGCTGTCGGTACCCATAGGGGCCGGTACCTCGTCGAGCTCAAGGTTGTTGGGGACCTCGCCCGGGGGGCGTTCTGAAGCGGGAGGTCCCGCGCATCCACAAGGCCACCTAAAAGAAGCCCGACACCGTACCGGCAGCGGGTGAGCACGATAGCTGGGCTCTCGACATGCCTCGTCGGCATGGATTCATCGCGGGACAAACGCAACGGTTGTGGACCAGAGTTAAGCGGCTCTGCCCAGCGAAGCGGCTACATCCGTCCGCGTCTTGGCTCAATCATCGCCTCTGCCGTCCATGCGATGCCGGGTGAGCGAACGATAGGTTTGCTACGGGCGTCGTTCGTGCAGTAGACGGCTGAAGGGGCGTCTCGCCGATCGCGCTTTTAAGTCGGTAGATAGGCCCCGAGTGTCACTCAATTTGACCAAACCCAGCAGCGAAAAAATCCCATCGAAAGGTTGCCGTGCACAGATGCCGACGCATATTGGTCGAGGTTTGAACCGCGGTTGGACGCGCGAGCCACAAAATGTCCGACGATGGTGACGGACATTGCGTGACTCCGAACAGGGCCCAATCCAGAACCCACCAGAGCAGCGCCTCCGGGGCTTTTGACTAAAGAGAGTGGAGGACCTGGAGAATGCGGGGGCGAAGCTGGATCCGGAAAAAGCGGCTGGCCGAAGCCCAAATGCTCAGGGAACAGATCGTCCGACTGGAAACTGAGCTATTTACCCAGAGAGGGACTGCCAAGCCAAGAAGGCTTACCGAGTTCGGCTACCACCTTCATTCCAGCAAATCGCGGCTTGAACGGCTGGAACGCTGCATCTCTGCCCTGCAATCCGCCGATCGGCGGCGAGAAGAACACAGGCCCCAGCAGGTTTAGTGTGTTCCTGCGCTAGCTTTGGCAGTCGAGATAGACGGCCGTAACCGCCAGGAAGCTCACATCGAACGTCCGCCAATGGATCGAGCTGCCCCTGAGGACTCGGAATCTCCGCTTTTGAGCGATACTGAGAGAGTGCCTAGCGCCGGGGTTGGACGCGAAGCTGCCGTTCACACTTGGAAGTCATGCCGTCGCGCTATCGGGTGCAACGTGCCATGGGAGTCGATCCCCTGCAAAGCCATGGAAAAACCGAAGCTAGTTTCCTAATTTGTCCATGAGCACGTGCAACTTGGGCTGTGGAGTGACCCAGAAAGTTCGAAAAGCTTCCAGGAACCCCAGCCAAACTTTTCTAAGTCAATTCAGAAACTTAGCTCGCTTGGGATTTGCATTTCTCTTGATTTCGCGCCGCAGAACGTCGGCGCTACCATCGGCGACGATCAGGCGCTCTTCGACAAGTTCTTCTTTGCGCTGCCTCCCCGCGAGAGGGCTTCACAGACCGAGTGTCTGACGGGCGCCCAGATGCACGAAAACTGCCGAAGGTGCCATCGTCTCATGCACGGCACATTGACGGGTGGCCTCGACCAAGACGGCCGCTGCCTGTTCAACCCGGTCGGCCGCATGGTCGACTTGGTCGAGCTTCTTCGCCAGCCGACCGTGCAGCTTCGAAAGCCGTGTTGCATGATGGGCGGCGCTTCGCTTTCGGCCGTCCAGATTGAGCGGTTCAAAAAACATGGGGACCTCACTGTGCGCAACGAATCCTTACGCCGGCTTCTCACGGTTTGCGATTCCTTCAAAAGGACGAGGCCCTATCCCTTTGATCCGACCCGGCTCCCTCCTCAGAGGCAAATAACGCGTTGGTCATGGCAGTCGCTGCCGGGCTAAGCTCCGCAAAGGTTTCCTGCATTGGGCTCCATAATGGTCACTGACAGCCAGTACATTCTCGAAAGCATCAGCCAAGGCTGCGCGGTGCTGGCCGATGGCGAATTCGTCATCGACAGGCTGGTGAAGTATGTCGGCAACGGAAGGATCCGCTGGCACGTCGAGTTTCGCGGGCATCGCGTCGAGTTCACGACCGGCCAACTCAAGAAGCAGCCTACCTTCCGCAGGAAGATACTCGAACAGGCTGGTGTGCTGCCGCCCCAGCGTACCGGGGCCAGCTACAGGCGATGGGCACTCGATCTGAGGAAGAATGCCATCGAGCTTCCCTGGCGCGATAGGCCTGTCGATGCCGGTTTCGCCATCGACAGGCTCGCCAGTCATGGGGATGGCCGCTGGACGGTTGAATGCCAGGGCAAGGTCATCAAGTTCACGACGACCAAGCTCCGCCGGCAGACCAGTTTCCGCAAGAGGATGCTGCTCAAGGCCAAGGTGCTGCCGCCGCAACTGGATCCGGTTGCCTATCGGAAATGGATGGACTGGCTCATTCAAAACGCCACCGAGGCTGCCCCGCATGCCGACGATGCCTTGACGAGCGAGAAAAGTTGGCTTGACGACCTGCCAGACCTGGCCGGATGGCAAAATGAAGCGGTGCCCGAAGGGACCGACTAATCAAACTTGAATGGAAGACATGGACCGCTTCAATCTCGGCACCTACCGCCGCCCTATCTCCACCCGCTCTACCGAGACCCAGCGCTGGTTCGATATCGGGCTGAACTGGTGCTACGGCTTCAACCATGAGGAAGGCATCAAGTGTTTTGAGAAGGCGCTGGAGACCGATCCGGACTGTCCGATGGTGCATTGGGGCATCGCCTATGCCGCCGGGCCTTTTTACAACCTGACCTGGAAGGAACATGGCGAGGCTGAAGCGAACAGCGCGACCAAGCGATGCTTCGAGCATGTCCAGCTCGCGCGCGCCAATGCGGCTGGCGCCAGCGATGTCGAACAGGCCTTGATCGAGGCGCTGGCCGCTCGCTTCCAGAAGCCACAGAAGGTGAGCCCACGGGAATTCGAGCAGTGGGACGATGCCTATGCCGCCGCGATGCGGCTGGTCTACCAGGATTTTCCCGATGACCATGACGTGATGGCGCTGCTGGTCGAGGCGCTGATGATGCGCACGGTGCGGCGTCTGTGGAACCTCAAGACCGGTGCGCCGGCGCCGAACTCGGATGTCATCGAGGCGCTGGAGGTGTGCGAGCGATCGATCCGGCTCGCCGACGAGGCCGGCGTCGCCCAGCATCCGGCGATCGTCCACCTGCATATCCATCTCCTGGAAATGTCCACCATGCCGGAACGCGGCATGCGCTCGGCGGATCTGCTCGGGCAGATGTGTCCCGATGCCGGGCACATGAACCACATGCCCGGCCATATCTATGTGCTGTGCGGCGAATACGAGAAGGCGAAGCTCGCCAGCGAAAAGGCGGTGCGCGCCAACGATCTCTATCTCGCCTATGCCAACGAGCCGACCTACTATCTGCTCGGCTGCTGCCACGATCTGCACCTGATGATGTTCACCTGCATGTTGTCAGGCCAATACCGGCCGGCGCTATGGGCCGCCGACAAGGTGCGAAGCCTGGCCGTGCGCGACGTGGTCGCCATCCGGGATCGTCCCAAGCTCACGCAAACAGTGGAAGGCTATCACGCGATGAAGTCGCATGTGCTCGTGCGCTTCGGCCGCTGGCAGGAGATCATCGACGAACCGGTGACGGCGGAGCCCGGCCTCTATGTGCTGACGGCAGCCATGCAGCACTACGCCAAGGGCGTCGCGCATGCGACGCTGAGGCAATTCGCCGAGGCCGAGCGCGAGCGTGAGCGGTTCCACCGGCATGTGGAAAGCATTGCGCCGGAGCGGCGTTTTCTCAGCAACCCGACGCGCGCCTCGCTGGCTGTCGGTGCTGCCTTGCTGGATGGCGAGCTTGCCTATCACCAGGGCCGGCACGACGAGGCCTATGGCCATCTGCGGCAAGCGGTCGAGCTGGACGACAATCTCTCCTACACCGAGCCATGGGCGTGGATGCACCCGCCGCGCCATGCACTGGCCGCCCTGCTGCTCGACCAGGGCCACGCCGAGGAGGCCGAGCAGGTCTATCGCGACGATCTCGGCCTCAGCGGCACGGTGCAGCGCTGCGCCCAGCACCCGAACAATGTCTGGGCGCTGCACGGGTTGGTGGAATGCCTGAAACGGCGTGGCGAGAGCGACGAACTGCCCGCGCTGCAGGAAAGGCTTGCCGTGGCGTTGACCAAGGCGGACGTGCCGATCACCTCGTCCTGCCTGTGCAGGACGAGCGTACAAGCGGATCATTGCTGCTGTCATTGACAGTGGGCTGTTACGGAAGTGGGCTGTCGCGCTGACGCGAACGGCACCTTCCGCTACGAGAAGATCTCCGCCAACTCGTCGACGCTGACGCCTTCCTTGACCTGGCGCAGTTCGACATAGCTGACCGCCGTGGCGACGGAGATCACCATCGATACGATGGTCTGCACCAGGGCGGCCAAGACCGCAGCGGCAATTCCGTGGAAGAGATAGATGACCACGGCGCTCATCGACTGGATGACAAGTGCTACGATCATCAGGATCAGGAAAAGCCCGAACAGGGCCCAGCGGCTTCCCTTCGTCAGCGCGCGGCTGCGCGACATCGAACCGAACACGCCGAGCCGCTCCTGGATAAGCACCGGTATCGAAACCGACCAGCCGAGCCAGAGGATGATGCCGGGCACCACCAAAGCAATCGAGGCAACGCCAACGCCAAGCCCGACAAGCAAGCCGATCCCGAGCGTCGGCAGCAAATTGCGGATCGCCACGCGGATGCAGTCGCCAAAGCTCGGCCTCTTGCCGTTCAGATCTTCGATCGCCGCTCGAACAAGACTGGACTGCAGCAGAAGCGAAAG
Organism: Mesorhizobium sp. LNHC232B00; assembly: GCF_000502435.1. NCBI lineage: Bacteria > Pseudomonadati > Pseudomonadota > Alphaproteobacteria > Hyphomicrobiales > Phyllobacteriaceae > Mesorhizobium > Mesorhizobium sp. LNHC232B00. The sequence goes on along the minus strand of NZ_AYWP01000059.1, from coordinate 3,185 downwards.
ACCGACATAGAGTATTCCAAACACCGCGAAGCCGACGAAATAGCCGAATGTGTAATTCGCGGTCGCCTCGGCAAGACTAGCCGGATCTCCAACTGCGCGGGCAGCCGGGCGCGCAAGCTGCGAAACAAGATTCGGCAGTCCTGAAAATACGGCGGCAAGGCCAATGCAGAGCGCGATGTTGCGGCCGATAACAGCAAATGTGTTGTTGAACNCCCTGCCGATATCGAATTTCTCTCGCCGTGCCAATGTGGTTGAGGTCATGACGTCGTCCCCTCCTCACCGCGCCTGCCAGGCGGTGTTCCCGACTGCTAATCTGTCAGTATTGATAACCGACGTCCAATCACTTGCAATTGCCGTGCAGCATTGCCAGTGTTGGCGCCGAACCGTGGGTTGCAGGGAGCGAGCGGGTGACAGTCGCACAGCCGGACACGGCGGACGCCGAAGGGCTGGCAAATCTGCACGAGCAGCTGCTGGCGGACCACTCCATCCAATTCGATCTGCCGAGTCTGGTGCCATCAGAACCGCCGGCATGGCTGAAGCCCGTGCTGGAGATGCTGGCGCGGATCGGCCCCTACATGATCTACCTGTTCTGGGGCGCGGTGATCATCGGTGTGGCAGTCATCGTCCTTCTGGTCGCACTCGAAGCCAAGGGTGTGGCCTGGCGCCTGCCGTGGCGGCGCACCCGCAAGGAAGCGGCGGCGCAGGACGACTGGCGCCCGGATTCCAGCGCGGCGCAGATCCTGCTCTCCGAGGCTGACGCCCTCGCCGCGCGCGGCGCGTTCGACGAGGCGGTGCATCTCCTGCTTCGGCGCAGCGTCGCCGACATCGCCGGACGGCTGCCCGACTTCCTGCGCCCATCGCTGACGTCGCGCGACATCGCCACGGCACCATCGCTCCCGTCGCGGGCGCGCCAGGCGTTCAGCGAGATCGCACGCATCGTCGAGGCGGCGCTCTTTGCCCGCCGGCCGGTCGGCGCCGATGGCTGGCATCAGGCGCGCGGCGCCTATGAGCGGTTTGCCTTCAGGGATGCCTGGACATGAGCGCGCCGGCAGCCGAGACAGCGCAGGAACCGTTCAGCCGCAGAACCCTGTTCTGGGGCATTTTTGCCAGCCTGCTGGCCGCGGCCGCGTTCTTTCTCCTGTCCACCTATGCCCCGGATTTCCGCCAGCCCGGCGGCGGCGCCACCCCGCTCTCCAAGGGCGGCTCGGGCTATGCCGGCATCGTCAAATGGCTGCAGTTGACGGGAACGCCGGCACCCATGGCGCGAAGCCAGAAAGATATAGACACGGGCATATTGTCCGGGTTCCTGCTGATCGTCACCATCTCGCCAGACAGCGACCCCGCCGCGCTCGACCGCATCGTCAGGCTTCGCGCGAACAAGCCGACGCTGTTCGTGCTGCCGAAATGGCTGACCCTGCCGCTCGAGGGACGCCAGGACTTTGAAATGAAGATCGAGCGCCTGCCGGATACGGTTGTCAGCGACTGGCTCGGCCACATCGTCAAGGCAAAGCTTGGTGTCGGCAACAGCACGGTCGGGCAGATCGACGTCCGCGGCCATATGGTCGCCGCGCCCGATCAACTGCAATGGATTGCCGACGACCAGCCGCTGATCGCGGCAGGCAACGGCAAGGCAGTGCTCTCCGAGGTCAAGGACCAGCCTTTCTACGTCCTGGCCGATCCGGACCTGATCAACAATGCCGCGTTGAAGGACTTCACCAAAGCCCAGGCGGCGCTCGACCTCATTGCCTCACTCGAACCGGCCAAGGGCGCGGTGATCTTCGATCTCACGCTGCACGGTGCCGGCCAGAGATACGATCTTGCCAAATTGCTGGTCGAGCCGCCGTTCCTGGCGCTGACGCTGTCGGTGCTGGCGGCGGCCGCCCTTGCCTTCCTGCATGGTCTCGGCCGGTTCGGTCCGCCACGGGCCGAGGGCCGGGCGATCGCATTCGGCAAGCGGGCGCTGGTCGACACCACGGCGATGCTGCTCAGGCGCGCCGGGCGGTTGCAGGAGCTCGGCGACCGTTATGCGGTGCTGATGCGTGCGCGTGCCGCAGCATTGCTCGGCGCGCCGCAAGGCTTGCCAGGCGAAGCGCTCGACCGCTGGCTCGATTCCCGCGACCACGGCGAAACCCAAGGCTTCAGCCGTCGCTTCAAGGCCGCGAACGAAGCCAGGAATTTGGCTCAAATGCATGAAGCAGCGCAGGAGCTGCATGACTGGACGACAAGGAGGCTCGGTGAACGTCGATGATGTGAAGGCCCTGGCGACCGCGATCAGGGAAGAGGTGGCGAAGGCGATCACCGGACAGCGCGACACGGTCGATCTGATGCTGACGGCATTGTTCGCCGGCGGGCACATATTGCTCGAAGGCCCGCCAGGCACGGCCAAGACCATGACCGCGCGCTGCTTCGCGCAGGCGCTCGGCGTCGTCTATGGGCGCATCCAGTTCACGCCTGACCTGATGCCCGGCGACATCGTCGGCTCGAACATCTACAATTTCCAGACCGGGCAGTTCACGCTGACGCGTGGCCCGATCTTCTGCGACCTCCTGCTTGCCGACGAGATCAACCGCACGCCGCCGAAGACGCAGGCGGCGCTGCTGGAAGCCATGCAGGAACACGCCGTCACCTTCGACGGCACGACGCATCCGCTGAGCCAGAACTTCATGGTGGTGGCGACACAGAACCCGATCGAGCATCAGGGCGTCTATCCGCTTCCCGAAGCCCAGCTCGACCGCTTCCTGTTCAAGCACAAGGTGAGCTATCCCGACGCGCGGGAGGAACGCGACATCATCGTCCATCATGGCGGAGGCTCCGCTTCCCACGACATCAAGCAATACGGCATCACGGCGCAGGCCGACCGAAAGACGCTGGAGAAGGCGCTCGCCACCGTAGGCGATGTCACGCTGGTCGACGATGTCGTTGGTTACATCGCCGCCCTCGTGCGCGGCACGCGCGAGAGCCCCGATTTGGAGGTTGGCGCAAGCCCGCGCGCGGGCGCCATGCTGGCGCGCGCGGCACGCGCCAGGGCAGCGCTCGACGGCCGCGCCTATGTCATCCCCGACGACGTCAAGGCGCTGGCTGTGCCGGCGTTGCGCCACCGCGTCATCCTGTCGCCGGCGGCGCAGATCGATGGGCGGCTGGTGGAGCAGATCGTGTCCGATCTTGTCGACCAGACGGAAGCACCG
>NZ_AYWP01000058.1:0-17115 GCF_000502435.1 Mesorhizobium sp. LNHC232B00 | reverse complement strand
TCAAACGCTTCAAGCCATTTTCCGGCGTCGCTTCTTCACGCTTGATCAAAGCACGAAGCAAATGTGTGCGCACGCTAGCCCCACAAGGGGGAGGTAGAAGCCGCCCTCTCCATCCCTGCACGAAAACTGCACGCGACTGCGGGAAACCTCCTTGTATCCGCCGCACGGTTTCCCTGCCGGCCTGCGAGACAGACGGCATGCAAAAGCGAGCAAGCCCCCGTCTGCCCTACCGGTTGCGCAGTGAATGCTGGTGGCTGCCCGATCCGCCGCGCGCGGATCCCACCGCCATCCTCATTCCCTTTGTCCGCAAGAGCCCGCCGCCAATGCGGCCGGATGCGATCAGGCCAGAGGCTGCCAGGCCAGAAGCAGCCAGGCCAGAAGCAGCCAGGAAGGTCGGTTCATGATATCGTTTTTCACAGCGGCACCAAGCTATTGCAGCCGCTTCGGCATTGCGCTGCTGCTGGTCGTGCTGGCGGATTTCCTGTTCTACGGCCAGCCGGTCGGCATCACGGTTTTGCTGTTCGCCATCCTGATCGCCGCCGCGGTCGTGGCCGTGCATCCCGCGGCCTTCAGCGATAGCAGGGTCTGGCTGAAGCCCGCCGCCCTGCTGGTCGCGCTGCTGCCGCTCGCCGAAAATGCCAGCGCCTTGTCCGTCTCGATCGCGCTTGCGGCCCTTGTCGTGTTCGCGCTTTCGCTGAGCGGGCGCCTGCGGCACGGTCCCACCCGCATTGCCCGGCAGATCGCCCTGTTTTGGCTCGCGGCGCCGTTTCGGTTCGTTGGCGATTTCATCCGCTGGCGCAGGACAGCGCGCCGGTTCGGCCGGCGCCGCGTCCGGCTGGCGGCGATCGCCGTCTGGGTGATGCCGTTGACGCTGGGCGCCGTCTTCCTGGCGCTGTTCGGCGCCGCCAATCCGGTCATCGGCTACTGGCTGTCGCTGGTCGACCTTCTGAAGCTGCTCGATCTCATCCAGCTGGCGCGCATTGCCTTCTGGTTGTTCGTGCTCGCCGGCGTCTGGGCCTTTTTGCGGCCACGCCTGCCGCGATTTCGTCGGCGCGCTTCCCGGCCAAACCATGTCCCGGCTGCTCAGCCGGCGACCAATCCGCAGGTTCACGTCATCGAGGATATCGTTTTCGGCAAGGCGGCCATCCTGCGCGCGCTTGTTGTCTTCAACGTGCTGTTCGCGCTGCAGACCGGGCTCGACGTCACCTATCTGTGGGGCGGTGCCGGCCTTCCCGACGGCTTGAGCTACGCCGCCTATGCGCATCGCGGCGCCTATCCGCTTGTTGTCACCGCACTGCTCGCCGCCGGTTTCGTCCTGGCAGCGCTCAGGCCCGGCAGCGCGACCTCGGCCGATCTGGTCATTCGCCGGCTGGTCTATGCCTGGGTGGCGCAGAACATCATGCTGGTCATCTCGTCGATCCTGCGGCTTGACCTCTATGTCGGCATCTATGCGCTGACCTATTGGCGTATCGCGGCTTTCGTGTGGATGGGGCTGGTGGCGGCGGGCCTTGCGCTGATCATCGCCCGCATCGCACTGCGAAAATCCAACGAATGGCTGTTCTCCGCCAATCTTCTGACGTTATCCCTGGCGCTTTATGGCTGTTGCTTCATCAACTTCGCGGCAACGATCGCCAATTACAATGTCGACCATTCCCTCGAAATGACCGGCCAGGGCATTCCCCTCGACGCCTGGTATCTGCGCTCGCTCGGCCCGGGCGCGTTTCCGGCGCTCGACCGGTTCTTCGATCACCAGGACAAGACGCCTGCCGCCGGCGCTGTCCGCGAGCTGGAGCGTATGCGCGACAGCGACGAAAGCTGGTATCGCAGCGTCCAGAACAACTGGCGGGCCTGGAGCTTTCGCGACTGGCGCCTGCTGCGCTATCTCGACAGCAAGGGGTCGCTCGTGCTTCCTCAGCCCTCGCAACCTACCGCGCCGGACCGCTGATCCATGCCGCATCACATCCTCGTCGCCGACGATGACCCGCATATCCGCGAGGTGATCTGCTTTGCGTTGGAAAAAGCCGGCATGAAGACGGCTGCCGTTTCCGACGGCGCGGCCGCTCTGCGAGCGATCGAACGGCACACACCTGACCTGGTCGTGCTCGACATCGGCATGCCGGAGATGGACGGGCTGGAGGTCTGCCGGCGGCTCAGGCACACATCCGATGTGCCGGTGCTGTTCCTGTCGGCACGGGACGAGGAGATCGACCGCATCCTCGGTCTCGAAATGGGCGGCGACGATTATGTGACGAAGCCGTTTTCCCCGCGCGAGCTGGTCGCCCGCGTCAACGTCATCCTGCGGCGCGCCCGGCCGATGGCGCCCGAACCGGCCGACGACAGGCAGTTCGCGCATGGCAAGCTCATTCTGGTGCCGGCCAGCCACGGCGCCAGCTTCGATGGCAAGCCGCTGTCGCTGACGGGTATAGAATTCTCGATCCTGAAAGGGTTTCTGGCGCGGCCGGCGCATGTGCTCGACCGCGACGCGGTGATGGCCAATGCCTATGCCGGCAAGGTCCATGTCGCCGACCGCACCGTCGACAGCCATATCCGCAACATCCGCGCCAAGCTGGCGGCGGCGGGTTGCCTTGACGCCATCGAGACGGTGCACGGCGTCGGCTTCCGGCTCGGCCGATGCGGCTGACCAGTTCGCGCAAATGGATCGGCCGCAAATGGCGGCCACGGCTTGCCACCGTCGTCGTCGCCATCCTGGTCATGGTGATGGCGCTGCCGCTGGTCGGCCTGTTCTTCTTTCGCCTCTACGAAAACCAACTGATCCGCCAGACCGAGGCGGAACTGATCGCGCAAGGCGCGGCCATCGCCGCCATCTACGCGCAGGACGTTCGCGACGCCGGCATCGCGCCGGAAAAGCTTGGCGCGCCGACACCTGGGGCAAATGGGATCTCAAGCCGAAGCGCCAATCCCGACGGCCGCTACCGGCCGATCGAGCCGCGCCTCGATCTCGCCTCGGATTATGTGCTTCCGACCCGGCCGGCGGCGACGCCCGCAATCGCCGATCCCGCCTTCGCCGCGATCGGAACGCGACTGTCCGGCATTCTCGACGCCACGCAGAAAACCACGCTGGCCGGTTTCCGGCTGCTCGACCCCCGGGGCGTCGTCATCGTCGGGCGCGGCGAGGTCGGGCAGTCGCTCGGCGAGGTCGAGGAGGTGCGCACCGCGCTCGGTGGCCGCTATGCCAGCGCGCTCCGGCTGCGCATTCCCGACCAGCCGACGCCGCCGCTCTATTCGGTCAGTCGCGGCACCAAGGTGCGTGTCTTCGTCGCTTTGCCGGTGGCCGTCGACGGCAAGGTCGCCGGCGTGGTCTATGTGTCGCGGACGCCCAACAACATCGTCAAGCACCTCTATGGCGAGCGCGGCAAGGTGACCTTGGCGGCGATCGCCATCCTCGGCGGCACGCTGCTCATAGGCCTGGTCTTCCTGCGCACCGTCAGCCGGCCGATCTATGCGCTGATCGACCGCACCGAGCGCATCGCCGCCGGCGACCGCGACGCGATCCGGCCGCTCGACCACCACGGCACATACGAGATGGCCGAGCTTTCCGTCGCCTTCCTCGACATGGCTGAAAAACTGCAGGCGCGATCGGACTCGATCCAGACCTTTGCCACCCATGTCTCGCACGAGCTCAAATCGCCGCTGACGGCGATCCAGGGCGCGGCCGAGCTGCTGCGCGATTCCGGCTCGGCGATGGACGATGCGGAGCGCCGGCGCTTTTCCGACAACATCGTCACCGATGCCGGCCGGCTCAACCTGCTGGTGCGGAAGCTGCTCGACCTGGCACGGGCGGAAAATCTCGCGCCCAGCGGCCAAAGCACCTCGATCGATGCAGCGCTCGCCCTGCTCCCGGTCGACACCAGGCTGGCGGTTCGCGTCGAGGCCGGCGGCGACCTGGCCTTGCGCATATCGGCGGAGAACGCGGCGATCGTGCTGGGCAATCTCATCGACAATTCGGCCCGGCACGGCGCGACTCAGGTTTCGATCATCGCTGCAAGCGCCGGCGGCAAGGCGACGGTGCTGGTCGGGGATGACGGCGCCGGCATTTCGCCGAGCAACCAGGCGCGCATCTTCGAACCGTTCTTCACCACGCGGCGCTCCACCGGCGGCACTGGCATGGGCCTCGGCATCGTGCTGGCCCTCCTGAAAGCGCATGATGGTATGATCCGGCTGGTTGACAGCGAGCCCGGCACGCGCTTCGAGATCATTCTGCCGGTAGTATCAGAGTGAGCATGATCTTTTCCGAAAACCGGCGGCCACTTTTCGGGATCATTCTCTAGGCTTGGAGAGGCATAAAGCGTGCGCTACGACATCGTCATCATCGGCGGGGCCATCGTCGGGTCCTCGATCGCCTACTACCTGCGCGAGCAAGGGTTTTCCGGCTCGATCGCGCTGATCGAGCGCGATCCGCAATTCGCGCAGGCGGCAACGACGCTGTCCATGGCCTCTATCCGGCAGCAATTCTCCATTCCGGAAAACATCCGGCTGTCGCAGTTCACGCTGAAGCTGTTCCGGCGGCTGAAGGAAGAGTTCGGCACCGATGCGGATATCGGTTTCCGCGAGGGCGGTTATCTCATCCTTGCCGGGGAAGCCGGGCTGCCGATCCTGAAGGCCAATCACGAGGCGCAGATCGCCGAGGGCGCCGACATCGTGTTGGAGGACGCCGAGCAGCTGACGCGGCGCTTCGCCTGGCTGTCGACCGAAGGTATTTCCGCCGGCGCCTATGGCCGCACCGGCGAAGGCTGGTTCGACGCGCATGCGATGCTGACGCTGTTCCGCAGGGCGCTGCGCGACAAGAAGATCGATTTCATCACCGCCGATGTCACCGGCATTGCGCGCGATGGCAACCGCATCACCGGCGTCAGCCTCGACAATGGCCAGGCGCTGGAAGCCGGCATCGTCGTCAACGCCGCCGGGCCGAATGCCGGCAAGGTCGCGGCTTTTGCGCGGCTCGAGCTGCCGGTCGAGCCGCGCAAGCGCAACGTCTTCGTTTTCGAGGCGCGCGAGAAATATGCCGACATGCCGCTGCTGGTCGATCCCTCCGGCATTTATGTGCGCCCGGAAGGCTCGGTCTACCTCACCGGCGGCGCCGAACCCGAAGAGGGCGACGGCCCGGCCGCGCCCGGCGATTTCGAGGTCGACTGGCCGCTGTTCGAAGAGGTGATCTGGCCGGTGCTGGCGACCCGCATTCCGGCCTTCGAGGCGATCAAGGCGACTCGCGCCTGGGCCGGCCACTACGACTACAACACGCTCGACCAGAACGCGGTGATCGGCCCGCATCCCGAGGTCGGGAATTTCATCTTCGCCAATGGGTTTTCGGGTCACGGGCTGCAGCAGGCGCCGGCGGTCGGCAAGGCGCTGGCTGAACTCATCGTGCATGGCAGTTACCGGACGGTGGATTGCGCGGCGTTCGGCTATGGCCGGGTTGCAGAAGGAAGGGCGTTCCGGGAATTGAACGTGATTTGACGCCGGCAGACCAGGAGGGGCGCGCGAAGGACCGCTGCGCAGCGTTTTTTAATTCTGTAGCCCTGCCAGCCAGTAGCCACTGGAGAAAAAGTCAGCCCCTCCGGCCGAACCAGAAGGCATCGGGCATGCGCTTCATGCCGATGCGCTCGTAGAAGCCGACGGCGTCGGGCATCGAAATCAGGCTGATGGCGACGGAGGGGCCGAGCTGCCGCCGTGCCTCGTCCATCAGGCCCTTGCCGATGCCGAGACCCTGCGCCGATCGGGAGACGGCGAGCTCCGATATGTAACAGACCCAGGAGAAATCGGTGACGGCCCTGACGACGCCGATCAGCGGCTTGCCCTCCACGTCGAGACGAGCGGTCAGCACCAGGTTGGCGCCTGAAAGCATCGCCTGCAGGCGCGCGTCGTCATCGACGGGCCGCGTCTCGCCGAGGCCGGATTCCACCAGCACACGGCGGAATTCGGCGATGTCGAGCGCTGCTTCGCGCGCGTACAGGACGAGGGGGTTTTGAGCCATGTCCGCCAGACTGCATCATCGGGCGGCCAATTCGAAGCTGTTTTTTGCGCGGCCGGCGTGTGGCTTCCTCATATAAACGATTGCCTTTTATTTGCCCGCGGCTTTGTGTAAACCGTGCCTCAGCAAATTCCCCCCGCAACGAAAAAACGGGCCAAAGCCATGGAAAAATTCACCAAGCTCACCGGCGTCGCCGCGCCGATGCCGATCGTCAATGTCGACACCGACATGATCATCCCGAAGGATTATCTCAAGACGATCAAGCGCACCGGGCTTGGCACCGGCCTATTCGCCGAAATGCGCTACAAGGACGACGGTTCGGAAAATCCGGATTTCGTGCTCAACAAGCCGGCCTACCGCAAAGCGCAGATCCTGGTCGCCGGCGACAATTTCGGTTGCGGCTCGTCGCGCGAGCACGCGCCGTGGGCGCTGCTCGATTTCGGCATCCGTTGCGTCATCTCGACCTCGTTCGCCGATATCTTCTACAACAACTGCTTCAAGAACGGCGTGCTGCCGATCACCGTCAGCCCCGAGGATCTCGAGAAGCTGATGGACGATGCCTCGCGCGGCTCCAACGCCACGCTGTCGGTCGATCTCGAAGCCAAGGAAATCCGTGGCCCGGACGGCGGCGTGGTCACCTTCGACCTCGACGACTTCAAACGCCACTGCCTCTTGAACGGCCTCGACGATATCGGACTGACCATGGAGAAGGCCGGCGCCATCGCCTCGTTCGAGAAGAAGAACGCCGAACAGCGCCCCTGGGCCTGAGCGGGACTCTGCTGGAGATATAACCCGGCCGCCCAGGCCGGGTTTGCGGCGACTGAAGGGGAGGAACAGTCATGGCGCGTTCGCTTCTTGAGCGGTTCACCGTTTCCCGGAAACGCCGAACCGCTCTACCTCCTTGTTTCGACGCAATTCCCAGGGGAATTGCTCTCGCCGGCGTTTGCGGGTTGGCCTTGTTGCTGATGCCCGCCGCGAGCGCGTTTGCCCAGACTGAGACACCGGCCGCGCAACCGGCGCCGTCGGCCGAAAAGCCGGCCACCGACCAGGGGACGGGAACGGGCGCCGCCGATGCTGCCGACGATGACAACCAGGGCCCGATACCCTTCGAGGGCGGCCAGTTGACCATCACGCAGCCGGAGCAGGATGGCGAGAAGGTGCTCGCCTATGACGGCAAGCAGCTGGCCAGCAACTACGACGTCTTCTTCGACAAGGTCGTCGAGGTCGGCGGCGTCAAGGTGGCGCTGTTCGATGTTGGCGATGGCGGCAATCAATGCGGGCCGGCGACGGTGATTGTCTGGAAGCCGGAAGGCGGCGCCATCCAGAGCACGAAGGTCGAGCAGGACGAGTGCGGCGCGCCGCCCTCGGCGGTGTCCGACAACGCCATCTATTTCGTGCCCTATCTGTTGCCGGGCGATCAGAAGCCGGCTTTGCAATGGTCGCCGACGGACGGGCTGACGATTTCAGGCAATCTGACCTACATGCCCGAACCTGGCACGGACTGGAAAGACATCGATCCGGAAAAGTACCAGAACATCATCGACGCCTTCCACAACGAGGCCGTCTACAAGCAAGCCGAGACGCTGCTCGGCAAGGACATGCCCGACGTGGCGACCAGCCTGCTGGTCGGCGGCGGCACGGAAAAGACCGCGTCCGGCGCCTTCTACGCCAGCGGCTGCGTGCCGCATGATTGCGGCGGCAATGACGGCTTCATGGCCGTCGACCCGGCCCAGCACAAGCTCTACTTCGCCCGCCGCGGCGACAATGGCCAGCCAAACGCCTGGCCTGACGTGAAGACCTGGCCGGCCGATGTGAAGGCGGCGTTGGACAAGGCGCTGGGCGAAGCGAATTAGAACGGGCTCCTGCTGTGAGGCCGCGATCCTTCGCGCCCCCCTCTGTCCTGCCGGACATCTCCCCCTCAAGGGGGGAGATTGGCTGTTTCGGCGCTCCGCTCGTTCCTGCAATAATTGGCGAAAGCCGGGACGACTACAATCTCCCCCCTTGAGGGGGAGATGCCTGGCAAGGCAGAGGGGGGCGCTGTCCCGCCGACATCAACCGCTTTGGCCCATGGTCAGCCCAGCCCTTTCCCTGCAAAATGCCACACCATCCGCGAGGCCTCCCATGCGCAAACTCATCTCCACCGGTTCGCCGTTCGAAAAGACCGCCGGCTATTCGCGCGCGGTGGTGCAGGACGACTGGTGCTTCGTGTCCGGCACGACCGGCTATGACTATGCGACCATGACGATGCCGGAGACGGTCGAGGCGCAGACGCGTAACTGCCTGGCGACGATCGGCAAGGCGCTGGAGGACGGCGGTTTTGCCATGGCCGATGTGGTGCGGGCGCACTACTACATCACCGACCAGGCTTTCGTGGACGTGGTGTTCCCGATCCTGGGCGAGACGTTCGGCGACATCCGGCCGGCGGCGACGATGATCGTCTGCCAGCTGAACAAGCCGGAAATGAAGATCGAAATCGAGGTGACGGCGCTGCGGCGCTCGGCCTAGAGCAGTTCACCGTTTCACGAAACGGCGAACCGCTCTATCTCTTTGTTTTGACGCAATTCCGGACGGAAAACCGTTCACACTTTTCCTGGAATTGCTCCAGGTAGTTGAGGCCAAGGCCATGAAGGTCCGGCGCATGGTCGCCAATATCGCCACGCAAGACATCGCGGCGGCGAAGCGCTTCTATCAGGACGTGCTCGGCCTCGACGTCCTGATGGACCTTGGCTGGATCGCCACCTACGGTTCCGAGGCGGAGATGCAGGTGCAGGTCTCCTTCATGGCCCAAGGCGGCTCCGGCACGCCGGTGCCGTATCTCTCGATCGAGGTCGACGATGTCGAGGCGGCGCTCGAAGGCATGAAGACGGCAGGCTTTGCCATCGAATACGGGCCGGCCGACGAGCCCTGGGGCGTGCGCCGCTTCTATGTGCGCGATCCGTTCGGCCGGCTGGTCAACATTCTCTCGCATCGGTGAAGCTCAGGCGCTGGGAATTGCGAGACGCTGGCGGGACAGCGCCCCCCTCTGTCCTGCCGGACATCTCCCCCTCAAGGGGGTGTTTGGACCGGGGACATCGCGAACAGGTGTGCGAGGACATCGCGAACAGTTTGGCGTGCTTTGCGCCGGGAGGTTCGCGATGCCATTTGGGGACACCAGTGTGATGGATGGGAAGTTGGAGTTTGTGCGTCTTGCTGCGCAGGACGGCAGCAATGTCAGTGCGCTTTGTCGTCGTTTCGGGATCGGCCGCACCTGTGGTCACAAGTTGATTGCGCGGTATCGCGCCCATGGCGAGGCCGGGCTCGCGGAGCAGTCGCGCCGCCCGGCGACGAGCCCGTCGCGCAGCGTCGATGCGGTCGAGGCGGCGGTTCTTGGCATGCGCCGGGCACACCCGGCCTGGGGCGGACGCAAGATCGCCAAGGTGCTGCGGCGCGAAGGAACCGGTTCGCCTGCACCCTCCACGGTGACCGGGATCCTGCATCGCAACGGCGTCGAGCTGGGCTTGCTGGGGGGTGGAGCCAAGCCGTTCGGGCGCTTCGAGCATGCCGCCCCCAACGATCTGTGGCAGATGGACTTCAAAGGCCATGTGGCATTGCGGCAGGGCGGCCGGCTGCATCCGCTGACCGCGCTCGACGATCATTCGCGCTTCTCTGTCGTGCTGCAGGCTTGCATCAACGAGACCGGCGAAACGGTCAAAGCCCACCTGATTGCCGCCTTTCGCCGCTATGGACAGCCGCAGCGCATGGCTTTCGACAACGGTCCGCCATGGGGAGATGGTGGACGAAGCAACTTCACACGTTTCACCGTCTGGCTGATCGAACACGGCGTCGCCGTCTCCCACTCCAGGCCCCTGCACCCGCAGACGCTGGGCAAGGAGGAACGCTTTCACCGCTCGCTCAAGGCCGAGGCGATGGCCGGACCTGCCTTCGAAAATATCGAGGGCGCGCAGAATGCCTTCGATGCCTGGCGCGACCTCTACAACGCCGAGAGACCTCACGATGGCCTCAACGGCTGCGTCCCCCTCGACAGATACACACCCTCGCCGCGCTCCTTCAGCGAGGCCGTCGAAGCCTTCGACTACCCAAAAGGCGCCATCGTTCGCAAGGTCCAGAAAGAGGGCCGCGTCGCCTTGTGTGGCTACATCCTGCGCCTCTCCAAGGCATTTGGCGGAAAAGCCGTGGCCTTCATCCCCACCGGAAAGGACGGCGTCTTCCAAGCCTTCTTCAGACATCAGAAAATAGAAACAGTCGACCTCAACCTCTGCAGACGATAAGTGACAAAACTGTTCGCGATGTCCTCGCACACCTGTTCGCGATGTCCCCGGTCCAAACACCCCTCAAGGGGGGAGATTAGCGGTCTCACCGTTCCAAGGCAGAGGGGGCGTGAAGGATCTCGGCGCTCGTCCCCTTGCGTCGCAAGCGCTTGGCGTTTAGCAAAGCGCCGGTTCAAATCTTTCTGGGACGGTTTTCATGGCAACGAAGCATCTTTTCCTGCTCCCCGGTGACGGCATCGGCCCCGAGGCCATGGCCGAGGTCAAGAAACTGATCGCGGCCATGAATGAAAAGCTCGGCAGCGACTTCGCCACCGACGAAGGCCTGGTCGGCGGCTGCGCCTATGATGCGCATGGTGCCGCGATTTCGGATGCCGACATGGCAAAGGCTATGGCGGCGGATGCGGTGCTGTTCGGCGCCGTTGGCGGGCCGAAATGGGATGCCGTGCCCTACGAGGTGCGCCCCGAGGCCGGCCTGCTGCGGCTGCGCAAGGACATGGAGCTGTTCGCCAACCTGCGCCCGGCCATCTGCTATCCGGCGCTGGCGGCATCCTCCTCGCTCAAGCAGGAAGTGGTCGAAGGCCTCGACATCCTGATCGTGCGCGAATTGACCGGCGGCGTCTATTTCGGCGAGCCCAAGCAGATCATCGACCTTGGCAACGGCCAGAAGCGCGGCATCGACACCCAGGTCTACGACACGTTCGAGATCGAACGCATTTCGGGCGTCGCCTTCGAGCTGGCGCGGACGCGCAAGAACCACGTCACCTCGATGGAAAAGCGCAACGTCATGAAGTCGGGCGTGCTGTGGAACGAGGTTGTCACCCAGACCCACAAGGCTAGATATTCCGACGTCAAGCTCGACCACATGCTGGCCGATGCCGGCGGCATGCAGCTGGTGCGCTGGCCCAAGCAGTTCGACGTCATCGTCACCGACAATCTGTTCGGCGACATGCTGTCCGACATCGCCGCCATGCTGACCGGCTCGATCGGCATGCTGCCGTCGGCCTCACTCGGCGCGCCCGACGCCAAGACCAAGAAGCGCAAGGCGCTCTACGAGCCGGTGCATGGCTCGGCGCCGGACATTGCCGGCAAGGGCATCGCCAACCCGATCGCCATGATCGCTTCCTTCGCAATGTGCCTGCGTTATTCCTTCGGCATGGTCGATGAAGCCGACAGGCTGGAAGGCGCGATCGCCGCCGTGCTCGACCAGGGCCTGCGCACGAAGGATATCTTCTCGCCCGGCATGGCCGAGGTCGGCACGGTCGAGATGGGCGACGCGATCATCGCCAAATTCCTGGGCTGATCCACCATGGCGGTCGCCGTCCGTTGGGCGACGACTGGCGACGCCAGCGCACTTGCCACCATGCTGTGTGCGATGGCGGTGCACTACAAGCAATCGCCGCTCGACCCAGACCGGGCCCTGTCGGCCGCGCGCAAATGGCTTGGCGAGGAAAGCCCGGCCTATCCACATTTCGCGCTCGCCTTCGTCGGCGGAGAGGTCGGCGGGCTGGCGTCGGTGGCGATCGCGCATCCCGGCATCGATCTCGAGCGGCTTCTGTTCCTCAAGGATCTGTTCGTGCTGGACGGAACCCGGGGCGGCGGTGTCGGCCGAGCGCTGATCGGCTTTCTCGCCGGCCATTGCATGCGCGAAGGCATCGGCCGCATCGACCTGACCACCGAGGACTGGAACGAGGGTGCGCTGCGTTTCTACGACCGGCTTGGCGCTGAGCGCCACGGCCAGAAGATCTTCCTCAGATTGTCTGGCGCCGCCTTGAAGAAGATCAAACCCTGACGCCCGCCGGCACCGGTCCCCACTGGTTTTCGCGCCCCTGCGTCGGGATCAGGGCGAAGACCAGGATGATCAGGCTGCCGAAGGTCGGGATGAGGATCAGCAGGCAGAGCCAGCCGGTCAGGCCGAGGTCGTGCAGGCGGCGCACGATCATGCCGAGGCTAGGCAGAAAGGTGGCCAGCAGGAACATGCCTAAAAGCCCGATCGTCATCGCGGGCATCTCGGAGCTGTCGAAATTGCCCATTTCGATATCGGCGAAGATGCCGATGCCGCCGATGATCAGCAGGCAAACCGTCCAAAACAGGCAATAGCCCCAATATTCCTTGCGGCGGGCGCGGCCGGCAAAATTGAAGTAGTTCTGGGTCACGCCCCGCCAGAAATAACCCCAGAGGTCGCTGGGTTCGGCCGGCTCGGAGGAGCGGCCGAAATGCCGTGCCTGCGATGGGGCGGCTGCGGGTGCCGCACCAGCTTGAGCCGGTGCGGCGCTCAAAGCGGCGTCGGCAGCTAGGCTTGAGGCAACCGGGCTCGCAGCGGCGATCGAAAAAACATCGCGCGCCTGGCCGCCGCCCGGTTGGAACTCGACCACCGTCCCCTTGGTCATTGCGGTTTGCCGGCGCAGGTTCTCGCGGGTGAAGGTGTAGCGGTTACCGTCGGCTCCGGTGATGAAGCCGAAGCCCTGGTCCTCGTCATAGTGAAGAACTTCGCCGCGCATGCGCCACCCCTGTCGCCAATGTCCCTGCCAAGGTGTCGCATGGGGCCGCGCCCATGGGCAAGCCATGCGCCATGGCTACCATATCAGCGGCAAATGAAGCATAAGGCGTCAGAAGCAGCCATCCTCGCCCAAAGCAGACAATGACAGCCGAGTGCCCTGATGCCAGTGTCGCGACGCAAGCCGGCGAGGCCGAGAGGCCTGCCCCCTCTGTATTGGCGATCGACGCCACCGGCCTGATGCTCTGGCCACCCGGCAAGGGGCTGGCCGGCATCCCGCGGGTGGAAAGCTTTCTCGTCAACGCGGCGCTGGCCGATCCCGACCCTTGCGTGGAGGTGGTCGCGTTCAGGTCTGGGGACGGCCGGTTCGGACCACTCGCACCCTATGAACAAGACCATGTCGCGGCAGGCGAGATTTCACCGCATCATGTCACACGGTGGCCAGGAAGGCGCGCTGCGCTGTCGCAGGCCTTCGAGGCCGTGAGGCAATATCCATCGGGGAGGCGCGAGACGGATCGCCATCTGGCCAACGCGGTGACCAATGGTCGTAAGGGGATCGTCTACCAGGCGACCCGGCTGCTTATCCGCGCCTATCGTCTCTACCGGCGGACCAGGGTCCGCCTAAGCCAGCTGACTCCACCCCTGCCGGTCGAGGTTGAACGCGGCCTCGTGCTGATCAGCCATCACATCCTGACCCAGGAAGACCGGTCCGCCGTCTCCGGCGACGCCGGCAAGCTTGCCTTCCTCTGCCACGATATCATCCCGGCGTTGCGTCCCGATTTGCTTGGAGCGGGCACTGGTGAACGCCGCTTCGGGTCCTATATCGAACACCTCGTGCGCTTGGGCGCCCCGGCATTCTGTGCCTCCGACGAAGTCGGCGTCACGCTGACCGATCACATGCGCAAGGCCGGCATGGCCGCGCCGGTCGTGTACCGGTTCCCGATGCCCTCGATCCTGCACGAGACGGCATCGCGCATGGGCGCGACGTCGCGCATCGAGACCGGCGAGCCGTTCGTGATCTATTGCTCGACCATCGAGGTGCGCAAGAACCACATCCTCCTGGCGCGGATCTGGCAGCAGGCGCTGGAAGAAGGCGTCAAGCTGCCGAGGCTTGTCTGCGCTGGGCGCTGGGGCTGGATGATCGAGCCGCTGCGCGCCTTTCTCAAGGCGCATCCCGAACTGCTCCAGTCGATCACCTTCACCGGGCTGGTCAGCGACGAGCAGCTCATCCAATATTATCGCAGCGCCACCTTTGGCGTTTTTCCCTCGCATATCGAAGGTTGGGGCTACGGCGCTTCGGAATGTCTCGATTTCGGCGTCCCGGTCATCGTGTCGACGGCGCCGTCGCTGATCGAAGCGACCGGCGGGCTGATGCCGGCGATCGATTCCAATGACCAAGCCGGCTGGTATGCGGCTATCTGCAGGATGACGGAGGACCACGCCTGGCGCTCGTCGCTGGCCGAGCGCATCGCCAAGCAGCACCGCCCGACGCCTGCATCGGCAAGCTGGGCCGCCATCAAGGCCGGCCTGCATGCGTCGGTCTCCCGGGCTTCGAACGCCTGACCGAACCGGCCGGTTTCGATCCGTTACTGGCCTGGAACAATGGAGAAAAACGAGTGCAACAGGGCTGTTTGGCGGAGGTAAAATGAAGAGCAAAAGACTTGCCCTGTACACTTTCGGCATATTCCGTGCTCCAGCCAGTGATCCCGTGAACCAGGGCTTTCATGACCGCAACGATCGCAATTTTCTGATCGCCGAAACGAGCGTGGGATTCATCGCCAGATCGGGCTATGATGAAGAGCCCGGCCCCGAAAGCTGGGGCGTGCAGGTCTTTCCGCGCTTCTATAGTGAACGTGGAGACGGTTGGTCGCCATCGACGTTGTCGCTGTGGAAAGACCTGGCATCGCCGATGGCATTCTCCTATGCCGGAATTCATAGGGAGGCGATGAGGCACGGACGAGAATGGTTTCTCAAACCCGCCTGGCCGCCCTATGTGCTGTGGTGGGTCGAGCGGGATTATACGCCCACCTGGACGGAAGCCGTGGTCCGACACGAATTTCTCCACGACCACAAGGCCAGCGCTTTTGCCTTCGATTTCAAGACATGTTTCGATGAAGACGGCCGCTCGACGACAGTCGACAGCCAGGTGGTCAAGCAAAACATGCGCTTGAATGAAGAACGCCGGCAGCAAATGATCCAGACCGTGAACTCATAATGCGGAATGGCCGAGATGGGAGCGACAGCCGCCTGTCCGTTTCTTGCCATCGGAAGGGACAGGCCGCTGCCCTGCCGAGCTATTTCAGAGGCAGAAAGAGTTCAACGACCACTTCGCGTAGGGGCCCCTCCGGGAAGTGGGACAGATGTCGTTGGCAATAGATCGGAAAGTCGCGTGCTTCCTCGCCGCTGGCAGGAAGCCACTCACGATAAAGGTAAAGTGCTGCGGGCTCGAGATTGTTGGTATTGCCGGGGTAGCGCAGCACCGCACAGCGTCCGCCCGGGATCACGCCAGCCTTCATCTGCGCGTCATTCGCCTCGATCGGTTGGTCGGTCCCGGCACAAATGTCCATGCTGTAGTCAGCCGGGACCGCAGGCTCTCTTTCGGAACGGAAGACGTTGAAGGTCGGGCTTGTCTCGGGCGACAAGCCCGCGGCCTTACGCCAGGCGATGAACCGCTGGATGGTGTCCTGGAGCGTCGCCCGGTCTCCGCGATGCTCCATGATCGCCACCGGCGTCGGGGGCACATCGCGGATCGTCACGTCGCCGTGATCAAAAATTATCTGCATGAGTGTGTTCCTTGCTTTTTCGAGGGGCCCGAAGGCCATGAGCCACGACCCCCAGTCGGGAGACTTCCGGAACGACGAGGGCGATTGTCCGAACCGTTGCCGAAAGGCGCGGGCGAAGGCATCCGGCGCGTCATAACCGGCATCCATCGCGATATCGGTGACGCTTTGGGCGTCACTTTCGGCAAGCCTGTATGAAGCGCGCTTCATGCGGGCGAGCTGGACATAGCGATGCACGGACAACCCGAAGGTGGACGTGAACTGCCGATGGAAATGGTATTTCGAGAACGCCGCGACACCGCTCAACGCCTCCAGGCCCAGATCGTCATCCAGATGCTGGTCGATGTGGTCCAGCACCCGCTGCATTCGGGCTTGGTAGTTTTCAAGTGCTGCCTTCAACGCTCTTCCTCCGTGGCGACACCAACTAGGCCTTTCCGGATATGTCGCGCTCGACCGATCTTGCGATTTTGGCATGGATCAACAGGGGCCTGGACGCCATGGCGCGGTCTGCCAGCGCGCTACGGCTCGCGCACGATCAGCCACAATCGCTTTGTGCGCTGGTGAAAGGCGGAGGCCGCATGATGGATGCCATCGCGGCAGCACAAGGCGGCGACATCCAAATGATCGACAGCGCGAGTGCGGTTCACCGTTTCACGGAAACGGCGAACCACTCTATCTCTTGGCTTTGATGCGATTGCGGACGGGAACCCGTTTCACATACTTTTCGGCATCATGCTCAACCTGGCCGCTTCTTCGCCTTCTTGTGCTTCGGCGGGCCGGCATTGTCGAATTTCGGCTTGCCCGGCTTCTTCGCCCACGGCTTCGCCTCATGCGCGGCGGCGGGGCGTTCGGCTGCCGGTGCACGCTTCTCGAACTTGTGCTTCGGTGCGTTGGGGTCGAACGGCGCCTTGCCGCGATGCGGTTTCTTGTCGGGGCTTGGCGGCTGGTAGCCGGCCCGCGACAGGTCCGGTGTGCCGTCCAGCCGCTTGACCACGATGTTGCCCTGGAGTTTGCGGTCGGGACCGATCGCCGTCAGGAAACGATCGGCCCAGTCGGCGGCGATCTGCACGAAGGTCTCTTCCGGCTGCATCTTGATGGCGCCGATCTCGCGCTTCGAGATGCTGCCGGTACGGCACAGCATCGGGATCAGCCAGCGCGGCTCGGCATTCTGCCGGCGTCCGATTGACAGCGAAAACCAGACGCTGGCGCCGAAATCGTCGCGCCGGCTGGGCGCCTCGTCGCGGCGCGCGAAACCTTCGCCCGACGGTCTTTCACGCGAGGGCGTGAACGGCGCGACATCCATGAGATCCTCGGGCGCCGAGCGGCTGGCGCGGCACTGGCGCACGAAGGCGGCGGCCACCTGCTCGGCGCCATGCTGGCTCAGAAGCGCGTCGATGAAGGCGCGCTCGTCGTCCTTGACCGGCTCGTCGAAGGCCGGATCGGCAAGGATGCGCTCGTCGTCGCGCCGGATCACGTCGTCGGCCGATGGCGGGCTTGCCCATGTCGCCGTCAGCTTGGCGCTCTGCAGCAGGCGTTCGGTGCGCCGGCGGGCGCTGCCAATTATTCGTTCGGTGACATCGTCCT
>NZ_AYWP01000057.1:0-20235 GCF_000502435.1 Mesorhizobium sp. LNHC232B00 | reverse complement strand
GCCGCAGCCGGTGACCGCGGCAATGCCCGCCCGCCCGCGCCCCGCAGCGCCGCCACCGGCGCCCGCACCGAAGCTGGCGACGCAACCCTATCAGTCGACCAATGTCACGCCGCTGCCCGCCTATGGCTCCGCCAACGCCAATGTCGTCAAGCACGCGCCGCCGCCGTCAAGGCAGGACAGCATCGACGACACGCTGATGAGGGAACTCGAGGTTTCGCTCGACCAGCCCCGCTCCGGCGTCCCGGCGGGCAAACCGGCGGCCAAGGCGCCGCAGTCCCTGGACGACGAAATGACCAAGCTTCTGGGCGAACTGTCCAGCCAGAAAAAGTAGCGCGCCTGAGCCGCTTGCCGGTGGGCTGGGCTGATTCGGCGCTGAGTTCTCGATAAAAAAATGGCCGGTTTCCCGGCCATTTCAACATCGATGTCACTGCAACTCAGCTCGGGAAGTACGGCTCAGTCGTCGCGGTAGACTTTCTCGCGGCGCTCATGCCGTTCCTGCGCTTCGATCGACAATGTCGCGATCGGGCGCGCATCGAGCCGCTTCAGCGCGATCGGCTCGCCGGTTTCCTCGCAATAGCCGTAAGTGCCTTCGTCGATGCGCTGCAGCGCCGAATCGATCTTCGAGATGAGCTTTCGCTGGCGATCGCGGGCCCTGAGCTCGATGGCGCGGTCTGTTTCCGAAGAGGCGCGGTCGGCGAGGTCCGGATGGTTGGCGTTTTCCTGCTGCAGGATTTCGAGAGTTTCGCGCGCTTCGCGTAGTATGTCAGTTTTCCAGGTGACGAGCTTTTGGCGGAAGTAGGATTTCTGTCGTTCGTTCATGAACGGCTCGTCTTCGGAGGGTACGTAATCGGCGGTAACGATGTCGTTCATTCGACTCACCCAAACAGCCCCAAATTTGGCGCCTATATATTCGCGACCAAACGCCTGCACAAGCGCAATCGGCGACCGACTCACGCAATTGTTAAAGTATCCCGGCGGCCCTCCTTGGGGCGAGATGCCCCTGATTCGATGGAGAAAGTGCGTCAACCCTTTGCCGCGCAGTCTCCTGTGATTCATCGCGCCGAGAACACGAACCATTGTGCGCCAAGCCGTTCTCGTGGCTAATCGCGGTGCGGTTTCGGCTTTCGGCGTCATGGAGGTTGGGTGAGCAGGCTCTATCTGTTACGACACGCCAAGGCTGGTTGGGCGCTGCCCGGCATGCGCGATTTCGATCGCCCGCTCGATGCATCCGGCCGCGCCGATGCCGAGATCATGGGAACAGCCATGCGATCACGGGGCTATGTTCCGGACCTGACGCTGTGCTCCAATGCCAAGCGCGCCAAGGAGACGCTCGAGGGCCTGGCCGGCCAGACCGACACCGGCAAGGTTCTGTTTTTCGACACGCTCTACAGCGAGGACGCGGCCGGCTATCTCCGCCTCATCCAGGAGCACGGCGGCTCGGGTTCGCTGCTGGTCATCGGCCACAACCCGATGACGGAGGATCTGGCCATGGCGGTTTCCGGCGACGGCGACGAGACGGCGCGCGCAATGCTCAATCATGGGTTCCCGACCTCGGGCCTGGCGGTGGTGCGTTTCCTTGACGATCTGGCGAAAGTGTCCCAGCACGCCGGCTATCTCGAAGCGTTTCTGACACCGGCCGATCTTTGATCCCGATTTCCGGCGCCATTTCAAAGCTGGGTTTCAGAGCCTATATCGGACGGACCGAAGCCCGAGAGATCACATTTTGGCATCATCGCTGACCACCTTCACCGACGAGGCGAGAATTGCCCTCGATACGCTGTCGGGACGCGCCTCAGGGCTTTTTTCTCCATCGATGCGGTTGGGCGTTACAGGGCTTTCGCGCGCCGGCAAGACGGTGTTCATCTCCGCCCTGGTCCACAATCTGATCCACGGCGGGCGCCTGCCGCTGTTCGAGGCGCAGAAGTCCGGGCGAATCGCGCGCGCCTTCCTCGAAGAACAGCCGGATGACGCCGTGCCGCGCTTCCAGTACGAGGATCACATCGCCGCACTGGTCAACGACCGAGTCTGGCCTGATTCGACGCGCGCCATTTCGGAACTGCGGCTGACCATCGAGTATGAATCGGCCTCCGGCTGGAGCCGCATGTTCTCGTCAGGCAAACTGTCGGTCGACATCGTCGATTACCCCGGAGAATGGCTGCTCGACCTGCCGCTGCTCGGCAAATCCTTCGCCGATTTTTCGCGCGAGGCCATTGAGATGGCCACTTTGCCGGTGCGCGAGGACCTGTCGCGGGCCTGGCGGGCGATATCCACCGAGATCGACCCCAACGCCGACGCCAACGAGATGACCGCACGCCGCCTGGCCGAAAGCTTCGCCGCCTATCTCAAGGCCTGCAAGCTCGACGAAAGGGCACTTTCGACCTTGCCGCCCGGCCGTTTCCTGATGCCTGGCGACCTCGAAGGCTCGCCGGCGCTGACCTTTGCCCCGCTGGCCGGCCTCGGCGACAGGCGCCCACGCAGCGGCTCGCTCCATGCCATGATGGAAAGGCGCTATGAGGCCTACAAGACGCATGTCGTCAAACCCTTCTTCCGCGAACACATCACCCGTCTCGATCGCCAGATCGTGCTGATCGACGCCATGCAGGCGCTGAACGCCGGCCCCGGCGCCATGGCAGACCTGGAGCGGGCGGTAACCGAGATACTGGCTTGTTTCCGTCCAGGGCGGGGCAGTTTCCTCACCGACCTGTTTTCACGGCGCATCGACCGCATCCTGGTCGCGGCGACCAAGGCCGATCACCTGCACCACGAAAGCCATGACCGCTTGCAGGCGATCGTGCGGCGCCTGGCCGACCGTGCCGTGGCGCGGGCGAACTTCACCGGCGCCGACGTCGATGTCGTCGCCATGGCAGCGGTGCGCGCAACCCGCGAAGGCACCGTCAAGCAGGGCCGCGAGACATTGCCGGTCATCATCGGCACGCCGATCGCCGGCGAGAAGATCAACGGTGAAACGTTCGACGGAAAGACGGAAACTGCTATATTTCCCGGTGATTTACCGGAGAAAATTGATGCGGTGTTCGATGTTTCGGGCCCCGACCACAGACAGGACTCCTCGGACCCGGCAATCCGTTTTGTCCGGTTCCGTCCGCCAAAACTCGAACGCACTGCCGAAGGCGTCACGCTGTCGCTGCCGCATATCAGGCTCGACCGTGCCTTGCAGTTCCTGATCGGAGACCATCTGGCATGACCGCGCCCCGCAAGCCGGCGGCCTTCCGCATCGAGTCGGAGGCCGCGCCGAGACAGCAGACGCCACAGGCGCGCCCGGACGAGCCCTCGCGCAAACCTCGTGCGATGAAGCCCGGCGTCGCGCTGGTCATCCCGGCGGAAGTCGACGTCTTCGACGAACCCGATATCATCGCCGCCGAACCGCCACCGGCGATCGCCCCCAGGAAACGCTCGCTGTTCGGCAGCATCTTCTTCGGCGCCATTGGCGTGCTGGTTTCGCTGGCTGTCGGCCTGTGGACCGACCAGCTCATCCGCGATCTGTTCGCGCGCGCCGAATGGCTGGGCTGGCTGGCCGCCGGCATGGCTGCAATCGCCGTGCTGGCGTTGCTGGTGATCCTCATCCGCGAATTCCTGGCGATCGCCCGCCTCGCCGAAGTCGAAAAGCTGCAGAAGCGGGCGCTGGATGCCATCGCCCGCGACGATCCGAAGGCCGCACGGTCGGTGGTCGACGAGCTGTCGGCCTTCGTCGCGGCCAAACCCGAGACGGCGGCTGGCCGCCGCGCCCTGACCGAACTGCGCGGCGAGATCATCGACGGCGGCAATCTGGTACGCTTGGCCGAAGCGGAGATTCTCGGCCCCCTGGACGCCAGGGCCAAGGTGATGATCCTCGAGGCCGCCAAGCGCGTCTCGCTGGTGACGGCGGTCAGCCCGCGGGCGCTTGTCGATGTCGCCTATGTCGTCTTCGAAGCCGGGCGCCTCATCCGCCGCCTGTCGGAACTTTATGGCGGGCGGCCGGGAACGCTGGGGTTCTTCCGCCTGGCGCGCAGCGTGCTGGCGCATCTGGCGGTCACCGGTTCGATCGCCGTTGGCGACAGTTTCGTCCAGCAGATCGTCGGCCACGGCCTGGCGGCACGCCTTTCGGCCAAGCTTGGCGAGGGCGTCGTCAACGGCATGATGACGGCGCGCATCGGGATAGCGGCGATGGAGACCGCGCGTCCCCTGCCCTTCAGCGCCGCGAAGCGCCCGGGCCTGGGCGATTTCCTCTCGGCGCTGACATCGTTTGCGACAAGGAAAGGCGCCGAAACCGCCGAGCCCGGCAAACAAGGTTCGAGCCTTCGAGATGGTTGACAGATTGCGCTTTCGAACACCGAAAGTGACGAAGCATTAACCAATCTTCTTCATGGTCGAACCGGTTTCAAACAGCCTCTTTGTTGCCGGGTGTCGTCGATGAAAAGCGTAATTCTGTCCAGCATCCTGCCTCTCGCCGCCGCGATCACAGCGGTCGCCGGCATCGCCTCGGGGGCGTCGGCGGCGGAGCCGGACAAACAGTTCTTCCATTCGGCCGAAGGCAAATGGGTTGGCCCGGGCGAGATCGTCGCCGGCAAGTACAAGGGCACGAAATTCAACTGCAGCTTCACCGGCTCGACGCCCGACGGCCAGATGGGCATGACGCTCGACGGCGGCTGCCGGGTCGGCATGTTCACTCAGCAGATGTCGGCCAAGATCGAGCGCAGGGGCCGCGACTACAAGGGCTCTTTCATGGGCGGCGCGGCCGGTTCCGGCCTCGACATTATTGGCGGCAATGTGGTCGATGCCCGCAAGGTGGTCTTCACCATCAACCGAAACCAGCTGCGCGGCGTCATGCAAGCCCGCATTCCCGACGACAATTCGATGACCGTGACCGTTGCCGTCCGCGTCGCCGATCAGCTTGTCCCGGTGATCGGCATGAGCCTGAAACGCGTCGACACCGTCGAAGTCGGTTCCATCGCCCCGAACTGACCATCCTGGATCTTGCCCGAAACAAAAAAGCGGCGACCAACAGGCCGCCGCTCGGTTTTGATCCCATCGAATCAGGCGTTTAGCCCTTGATCGCCACAGTCAACTCGTCATAGGCCTTGCAGGCGTCGGCCAGCGTGGTGGCGCCCTGGTATTTCGTTGTCACCGCCTGCACCTTGGCGGTCAGGTCAGCCGCCTTGGACGGATCCTTGGTGATCGCTTCCTGCAGCGCGGCGGCCATGTCCTGCGCTTTCTTGGTCGCGATCTCCGCCGTGCACTCGGGCGCCTTGGAGCAAGCCGAACCGGCCAGCACCGCCAGGCCGACGGCAACAAACAAAAACTTCTTCATGTCAGTCATCTCCTCAAAAAGGGCGCGACTTGATCGTCGCGCCCTCCAATGGCCGAAGCCGAGCGTCCTTAATCTCTGATTGTGGCAAGAAGCAACGTGGTTGCGGCGTCAACTTGTGTATCGCGCCTGCAACATCACCTTGGTCCGGATTCGGGGCTGTTCGATCCCCGCCTAAGCCCGTATCTTTGCGCCCTTGTCACACGACTTCACAATCCAAAACGATCCTCGAACGAGCGGAATGACGGCATGGCGGCAGAGGCATCGGGCAGCGATCTGGTCCAGGTGGTGGCGCTGCTTGCCGCTGGCGTCGTCGCCGTTCCCATCTTCAAGCGCATGGGGTTGGGCTCGATTCTCGGCTACCTGGCCGCCGGTGTGGTGATCGGACCGTTCGGCCTGCGCATCTTTTCCGAATCGGAAGCCATCCTCCATGTCGCCGAACTCGGCGTCGTCATGTTCCTGTTCATCATCGGGCTGGAAATGCAGCCGTCGCGGCTATGGGGCCTGCGCCGCGAGATTTTCGGGCTCGGTGCGTTTCAGGTCGGCGTCTGCGCGGTCCTGCTCACCGGCGTTGGAATGGCCGGCGGGTTTCCAGTCTCGCAATCCTTCGTTGCCGGCGCCGGATTCGTGCTGACCTCGACGGCAATCGTCATGCAGCTCCTCGAGGAACGCGGCGAAATAGCCTCGCCGAAAGGCCAGCGCATCGTCTCCATCCTGCTGCTGGAAGACCTCGCCATCGTGCCGCTGCTGGCCCTGATCGCGTTCCTGGCGCCTGGCGGCGCCGATACCAGCCTGTCGGAGCGGCTGACAGAGGTCGGTATAGGCCTTGCCGCGATCGTCGGGCTGGTGGTGGCCGGGCGCTATCTGCTCAACCCCTTCTTCCGCATCCTGGCTGATGCCCGTGCCCGCGAAGTCATGACGGCCGCCGCACTTCTGGTCGTGCTCGGGTCGGCGCTCGCCATGCAGCTCAGCGGCCTGTCGATGGCGATGGGTGCGTTCCTGGCCGGCGTGCTTCTGTCCGAATCGACCTTCCGCCATCAGCTCGAGGCCGACATCGAACCGTTCCGCGGCATCCTGCTCGGCCTGTTCTTCCTCGCGGTCGGCATGTCGCTCGACCTGCATGTGGTGGCCGCGAACTGGAAGCTGATCGCCATCTATGTCGTCGCCTACATGGCAATGAAGGCGTTCGGCATCTATGCCGTTGCCCGCATCCTCAAGACAGGCCATCGCGAAGCGCTGGAACGCGCGGTCTTCATGGCGCAAGGCGGCGAATTCGCCTTCGTTCTCTATTCGGCCGCCGCCGCCGTCGGCATCATCGACAACCAGGCCAATGCGACACTCACCGCCATCGTCATCATCTCCATGGTGCTAACCCCGCTGGCCATCGTGGCGTTGCGGTACCTGACGCCGCACGACGAGCAGTCGCTCGATGGGGTCGATGTCGCCGACGGTCTGAGCGGCAGCGTGCTGATCATCGGCTTCGGCCGCTTCGGGCAGATCGCCAGCCAGCCGCTGCTGCTGCGCGGCATCGATGTGTCGATCATCGACAACGACGTTGAGATGATCCAGGCGGCAGCCGACTTCGGCTTCAAGGTCTATTATGGCGACGGCACGCGGCTCGATATCCTCCATGCCGCGGGTGCCGGCAGGGCGCGCGCCGTGCTCATCTGCGTCGACAAGGCCGATGCCGCCGTTCGCATCGCCGAGCTTGTCAAAGCCGAGTTCCCGTTGCTGACCGTACTGGCCCGCGCCTTCGATCGCGGCACGGCACTGCAGCTCATTCGCGCGGGCGTCGATTTCCAGCTGCGCGAGACCTTCGAATCGGCGCTGGTGTTCGGCGGCTCGGCCCTGGAATCGCTCGGCGTGGATCCGGAGGACGTGGCCGAAACGATTGAGGATGTCAGGCGCCGCGACACCGACCGTTTCGAAACCCAGCTCGCCGAAGGCATCCGCGCCGGACAGCGTTTCCTCAGGGGCAATATCGGAACGCCGATTCCGACGCCGCTGTCCACGCCGCGACGTGCCGGTCAGGCCCTCAATGAAGAGACGGCCGGCGTCCTGCATAAATCCGAAACTGCCGATTGAATCCGCCGATTGAATAGGGAACCACGCATGGAATTGGACAGCAGAGCCCTGTCGGTCAGCAAATTCTGGCGTGACGCCGGCGAGGACGCATGGTTCGAGAAGAACGAGGCCTTCGATACCGACTTCCGCAATCGCTTTCTCGACCTGCACTACGCAGCCGCGCGGCGTGAATGCGACGGCTGGTCGGATCATGCCGAAGGCTCGCTGGCGCTGATGATCCTGCTCGACCAGTTTCCACGAAATTGCTTTCGCGGCACCGGCCATATGTATGCAACCGACCCGCTTGCCAGGCATTTCGCTCAAAAAGCGGTTTTGGCCGGCCACGATCTGTTGCTCGAACCGGAACTCCGCGTATTCCTCTATCTGCCATTCGAGCACTCGGAACTGCTCGCCGATCAGGAAAGGTCCGTGGCACTCACCACCGCCAATGCGCCCGAATACCTCAAATATGCCGAGGAGCACCGCGACATCATCCAGCGCTTCGGCCGCTTTCCGCACCGCAACAGGATGCTCGGCCGCGAAACCACGCCGGAAGAAAAGGCATTTCTGGACGGTGGTGGTTTCTCTGGCTGACGCGGATCTGCTTCTTTATTTTGGTGCTTTATCGCAGCCACCAGTCACGGCCGGATGGCAACCGCTCGATACCGGCGGCATCCACGCCGCCCAAACGCTCCGATACGCTTCGCCCATCAACCGCCAGACCGGGCGCGATCTCGGCCAGCGGCGCCAGCACGAAGGCGCGTTCCAGCATGCGCGGATGCGGCACTTCCAGCCCGGTCTCGTGGATGACACGGTCACCGAACACCAGAATGTCGATATCGATCAAGCGCGGCCCCCAGCGCTCCTCGCGCACCCGCTTCAGCTTGCGCTCCGCGTCGAGGCAGAGGTCGAGCAGCGCGCGAGGCGAAAGCCGCGTCGACAGTTCGGCGGCGGCATTGAGGAAATCCGGCTGATCGAGCTTGCCCCAGGGCGGCGTGCGGTAGAGCGAGGAAACAGCGGCCACGCTTGTATCCGCATCGGCGTCGAGAATGCGCAGCGCCGCGGCCATCGAGGCCGCCGGGTCGCCGAGATTGCCGCCGAGGCTGAGATAGACGGTGTTATTCTGGCCAGACAACGGTCACCTCGACGTAATCGAGCACGCCGGGCACCGGGGCATTGGGCTTGCGCACGGTGATTTCGGCCTTCCTGATTTGGGGAAACCGCTCCGTCAGCGCCTTTGCCACCTCCATTGCCAGGGCCTCGATCAGGAAGCGCCGCTCGCCGGTGATGATCTTCTCGATCACCATGAAGGCGATGCCGTAATTGACGGTTTCCCCGATCGCGTCGTCGACAAGGGCGCGCCCGGGTTCGACGGACAGCACCGCGTCGACATAGAAACGCTGGCCCAGCGCCTCCTCCTCGTCCAGCACGCCATGCCGGGCAAAGAAGGCGCAGTTTTTCAAGCGGATGACATACATGGCTCAGCGTCCCGGTCCTTAGAGCGACGTGCGTCCACTTGGACGCACAAAGTACGCTCTAACACTTTTGAATCTACGCATCGTGCTTTCCGAAAATCGATCCCGATTTTCGGGCCGATGCGGCGGTTTCACGTGCCAGCATAGCATCCGCCATGGCCAGCGCGTCCACGTTGATTGCGACATCGTGGACGCGAAACAGATGCGCGCCCTTGAGCCTGAGGATGACGCTGGTCGCCGCCGTTCCGGCGGCGCGGTCGGCCGCATCGCGGCCGGTGACGGTGCCGATGAAGCGCTTTCGCGAGGTGCCGGCCATCAGCGGAAAGCCGAGCCCATGAAGCTCGGAGAACCGCGCCATCAGGTCGAGGTTTTCCTCCGCCGTCTCCTTGGCGAAGCCGAAGCCGGGGTCGAGCACGATATGGTCGTCGGCGACACCGTGCCCGCGGGCGATCTCCAGCGATTTTCCCAGGAAAGCCAACTGGTCGGCAATGACGTCGGGCAGCTTCTCGCGATCCCGCCCGGTATGCATGACGATGAGCCCGGCACCGGTTTCAGCCGCGATGCGCGCAATGTCAGGTTCGCGCTGCAAGCCCCAGACATCGTTGACGATGTGCGCGCCGGCAGCCACCGCAAGGCGCGCGGTTTCGGCTCGATAGGTATCGACGGAAATCAGCACGTCGCCGGCGCTCGCCAGCGCCTCGATTACAGGCAGGACGCGCGCCTGTTCCTCCTCGGCCGATATCGCGGCAGCGCCGGGCCGGGTCGATTCCCCGCCGACATCGACAATTCCTGCCCCTTCGGCGATCATGCGGCGTGCCTGGGCCAGCGCCGTCTCGATCCCACTAAACAGGCCGCCGTCGGAAAAGCTGTCAGGGGTGACGTTGAGGATGCCGGCAACCACAGCTCTCTCGCCAAGGTCGAGATGGCGTCCATGGGCCAGTTGCCATCGCCTCGCCGTCATTGCTCGTCACCCTTGGAGCATGATGCCGAAAAATGTGAAGCGGTTTTCGGACGACATGATGCTCTACCCCTTTGATTTGGAGGCGGATTCAGATTTCAGGTCGACCCGACCAGAAATCATCCGTCTCAAGGCTCATCAACGATGTGTGATCCGCGCCGGATCAATTCCGTTGCGCCGGCAACGGCCGTAAAGCAAGGTGCTCGAAGAGGCAACATGATGAAACGATCCCTGCTCTGCGCACTGCTGCTTGCCATGACCGCCATCCCGGCGGGCGCGGCCAATCTCGTGAAGACATACAGTTATTTTTCCATCGGCGGCAGCACCCTCGACGATATCGAGACGCAGCTTTCCAAACGCGGGCCACAGGTCAAGAGCACCGGCTCCCGCCACCCCGGTGCCACCCAGATGGCCTTCACCACCCGCATCAGCTACGCCCGGCAGGCAGGTTCCTGCCGGATCGCCGACGCCGCCGTGACCGTCAAGGTCAAGGTGATCCTTCCGGAATGGCGCCGCCCGCGCAAGGCGGATGCCGACGTGAAGCTGTTCTGGGACACGCTGTCGGCCGACATTAAGCGCCATGAGGAGCGCCATGTCGAGATCGCCAAGAATCATGCCCGCAAGCTGGAAGAGGCGCTGAAGGCGACCTATCCGCGGAAGGATTGCGATACGGCAAAGGCCAAGGCGGCCCAAATCACCGCCGCCGTCCTCGCCGAGCACGACCGCGCCCAGGTACAGTTCGACCGCGTCGAGGGCGTCAATTTCGAAAGCCGCATCCTGCGGCTCCTGCGCTATCGCATCGAGCGTATCGAGAGTGGCCAATTGCGGCCGCCGGCCTGAATTTTCCTCGGCGCATCCATGGCGCCAACCCGGCCGAAGCGTAGTACCAGCTTCGAAAAATTTTCGAGCGGCGGTCGAAATCGGCCTATAGGGAACGACATATCACGGGTTGGCAGCGCACGACCCATCGAGCACGAGCACCACGACCGATCGCGTGGCGGACGCACCAGGCCAGCCCTGTCGGTGAACCGCACGGCGCGCAAGCACATGGACAAAGACTATGGACCAGGCTGTCGACAAGCAGACCATGACGGCTGCAGCCACGCCGCTGACCGAAAGCGAGAAGAACGCCATCATCGCCGGCGTGCTTTTGTCGATGCTGTTGGCGGCGCTCGATCAGACCATCGTCGCGCCGGCGATGCCGACCATCGGCCACGCGCTCGGCCATGCGCAGTACCTGCCATGGATCGTCACCGGCTATCTCCTGACCGCGACCGCCATGGCACCGCTCTACGGCAAGATCTCGGATGTTTATGGCCGCCGGCCAACCGTTTATGCCGCCATCCTGATCTTTCTCCTCGGATCGGTGGTCAGTGCGATGGCGCCCAACATGTTTGTGCTGGTCGTCGGCAGGGCCATCCAGGGCGCCGGCGGCGGCGGCCTGTTCACCTTGACGCAAACCGTCATCGGCGACCTCGTCCCGCCACGCGAGCGAGCGCGCTACGCCGCCTGGATCTCCGGCACCTGGGCCGTTGCCAGCATCGCCGGGCCGCTGCTTGGCGGCACCTTCGCCGAACATCTTCACTGGTCGCTGATTTTCTGGATCAACATCCCGCTCGGCCTGCTGGCGATGGCGATCATCAACAACCCGCTCAAGAAGCTGCCGATCGCCGCCAAGCGGCATCGCATCGACGGCCTGGGCGCGCTGCTGCTCGTCGCGGCCACGGCCTTGCTGCTGCTGGCGCTCAACTGGGGCGGCAGCGAGTATCCGTGGCTGTCCGGCGAAATCCTCGGGCTGCTGGCGGCATCGGTGGTTTTCTGGGCGGCGTTTTCGCTGCGGCTGCTGCGCGCGGCCGAACCGCTGATCTCGCTTGAAGTGCTGAGCAACCCGATCGTCCGCGCCGGCACCTTGTCGATGTTCCTTCTGCAGGCTGCCAACATAGGCCTGGCGGTCTATTTGCCTGTTTACCTGCAGTCGATCGTCGGCCTGTCGGTCAGCGAGTCGGGTCTTGCGATGCTGGGGCTTTTGCTTGGCACCGTGGCCGGCGCGACATTCAGCGGGCGAACAATACCGCGCTTCGTCCACTACAAGCGGATCGCCATGGTGGGCGTTCTCTTCTCGATCATATGCCTCGGCCTGCTCGCCCTCGTCGCCGGGCACGCTTCGCTGCTGGTTGTCGAAGTCCTGACGGTCTGTGTCGGCCTGGGCAGCGGGACGACCTTCCCGGTCGCCACCGTATCGGTCCAGAACGCCGTCGACCGGGCGCATCTTGGCGTCGCGACCGGCGTGCTGACCTTCCTGCGTTCGCTGGGCAGTGCGCTGGGCGTTGCAATGCTCGGTGCCGTCGCCCTCGGCTATGGCCTGCCGCTGGCCGGCGAAGGCACGCTGGCCGTCGGCCAGGTCATATCCGCCGAGCCCTTCGTGATGATCTTCCTTGTCGCCGCGGCGACGCTGTTCCTGGCGCTGATCACGCTCGCGTTGATGCCGGAGAAACCGCTCCGCGGCCAGGCCGAGCACCCGCCGGTGATGGCCGAGTAGAGCCAGGCAGCCAGGTCACTCCACCACGCCGAGCTTCTTTTGCAAGCTCGTGGACGAAGTCGTGTACTGGAACACGATGCGCTCGCCGGGGCTGATGATGCGCTTGGCGGCTTGCGCCATCAGCGCCACCTCGTGAAAACCCGACAGGATCAGCTTCAGCTTGCCGGGATACCAGTTGATGTCGCCCACCGCGAAAATGCCGGGCACCGATGTCTGGAACTTCTCGGTGTCGACCGGGATCAGGTTTTCGTGGAGATTGAGCCCCCATTCCGCGATCGGGCCGAGCTTCATGGTCAGGCCGAAGAATGGCAGCATGCGGGTGCAAGGCACCTCGACATCGCCCTCCGGACCACCCTTGATGGTCGCGGATGAGAGCTGGCCGTCGGCGCCGGTGAGCGCGGTCACCTGGCCAACCTTGAATTCCAGCTGCTTCATCTCCTGCATGGCATACATCTTGTTGACGCTGTCGGGTGCGGCCCGGAATTCGGGCCGTCGGTGGACCAGCGTGACGCTCTTTGCCACCGGCTGCAGGTTCAGCGTCCAGTCGAGCGCCGAGTCGCCGCCGCCGACGATGACCAGGTCGTGGCCGCGAAAATCCTCCATGCGGCGCACCGAATAGAAGACGCTCTTGCCTTCATAGGGTTCGATGCCGGGGATCGGCGGGCGCTTCGGCTGGAACGAGCCGCCACCGGCGGCGATCACCACAACCTTGGCCTCGAACACCTCGTTTTCGTCCGTGGTGACGCGAAAGCCGCCATCCTCCAGCTTCTCGAGGCTGGAAACCATCCGGTTGTAGGTGAAATCCGGCTTGAACGGCGCGATCTGCTCGAGCAGCTTGTCGACCAGCCCCTGCGCCGAGATCGAAGGCCAGCCGGGAATGTCGTAGATCGGCTTCTCGGGATAGAGTTCCGCGCATTGGCCGCCTGGCCGGTCGAGAATATCGATCAGGTGGCACTTCATGTCGAACAGGCCGAGCTCGAACACCGAAAACAGGCCGACAGGCCCTGCCCCGACAATGAGGACGTCTGTGCTGATGATGCCGGTCATGCGCTCTGCCTCGCTGCTGTGTTGGCGTGAGACTGCATGACCACCGGCTCGCTGCCAAGCGGCAGCGGGAAAAATCGGCTTTTCAGCCCTGGCGCTCCGGCACCCGCACGACGAGGCCGTCGAGCGCGTCGCGCACCTTGATCTGGCAGGAAAGCCGCGAATTGGGCTGGACCTCGTAGGCGAAGTCCAGCATGTCCTCTTCCATCGCCTCCGGCTCTCCGACTTCGGCCGTCCACGCCTCATCGACATAGACATGGCAGGTCGCGCAGGCGCAGGCGCCGCCGCACTCCGCCTCGATCCCCGGTACGGCGTTGCGGATGGCGTTTTCCATGACCGTCGAGCCGTTTTCGGCATCCACGTCGAAATGTGTGCCGTCATGGGCGATGAAGGTCAGTTTTGTCATTTTTCACCTGAGAGTTTCCGCCGAGATAATCACTCCGGCAGACAAGTCAACTGCCGCGCGAAAGCGCCGCTCCGTGACGTTTTTCCGCAAACCGGGATCAGCGATTGATGGCGGCGATGAAATCGCGCACTTCATCGATCAGCGTGCCAAGCCGTTTGAGTGTCTGACCGTCCTCCGGACGACGCTCGATCTCGGTGGCGCAATCGGCGATGGCGAAGGCGCCCACGCCGCGCGCCGAGCCTTTCAGCCCATGCGCCAGCAGAAGCCGGCCCTTGACGTCGGCGTCGACTATTTTGTCGCGCACCGACAGCGCCTGCTGTACAAACAGGGCCAGCACCTCTTGCTCGAGGGCGCGATCGCCCATCGTTTGCCGGGCAAGATGTGCCAAATCGACCGGCCGGGACTGCCTCGTTCCCGATACGTCGCCCCCGGGCATTGAGAAGGCAATGCCGCTTTCGCCACGCATGAACTCGAACTCCGTTTTCTTCGGTCGCCTGGAAAACTAGGCGAATCCAGTGGATAACGAGTTAATGAGTGGCCCGGAAAAATGTTGCGAAAGCGGCACCGGAATCACGCTTCTGTTAACCTTATATTTAAAGTTTTACGTATCCCACGGAATGCATGTTTTCTTTACCCCCCTGTGTCATTACGATACGAGGGTCCATTTTCAGCCTCCTGCGCGGGGGTACGATAAAGACAACTATAAGCCCGCGGCAGCTAGTACAGGGTAGCGAAGGCATGGCGAAGAAACCAACGACGACGACGAGAACTCTCGACAACGACGTAGCCAGGGAACTGGAAAAAGCGCTCGATATCGACCTCAGCAGCGACACTGACGGCGATCTCGATATCGCAGCTTCGATGGAAGATCTGGAAGCGCAGATATCCCAGGCCGCCGACGAATTGGCACGAGAGGGGCGCAACCAGAAGCCGGAGCCCACCGTCAGTCAGGCCCAGCCCGCCAAGCCCGCGCCAAAAGCCAAACCCGCCGAACTGCGCCCCGTTGAGACGCGCAATGGCAATGGCACACAGGCGACGGGTTTCGGCACACAGGCGACGGGCTTCGCGCCGGCCAATGACGATCGCCAGAAGGATTACAAGACACTCCTGCACAGCCTCAACCGGCGCGCCTCCAACACCGTCTATTGGGTCATTGCCTTTGTTTCTCTCGCCTGGATCGCGGGCGCCGGCGGATTGGCCAACCTGCTTTTCGGACCGAGCATCTGGCGGATCCGCACGCTCGACCAGTTCTTTGCCCGTCCCGAACTGATTGGCCTCGCGGTCGCGGCGATCGTGCCGGTGATCCTGTTCTGGGCCTTCGCGGCGATGATCCGTCGCGCCCAGGACATGCGCATTGCCGCCCAGTCGATGACCGAAGTGGCTTTCCGCCTGACCGAGCCGGAAAACCTCGCCCAGGATCGCGTCATGATGATCGGCCAGGCCGTTCGCCGCGAGGTCGCGGCTATGGGCGAAGGCATCGAACGCACGCTCGCCCGCGCCGTGGAACTGGAAACGCTGGTCCATAGCGAGGTCAACCAGATCGAGCGCTCCTATTCGGAAAACGAAACCCGCATCCGCTCACTCGTCGACGGGCTCGGCAGCGAACGCGAGGCGGTCGTCACCCATGCGGAGCGTGTCCGCGCCTCGATTTCGGGCGCGCATGAAACGCTCAAGGAGGAAATCGGCGCCGCCAGCGACATCATCCGCGACTCGATCCTCAATGCGTCGACCAAGCTGTCGATGACGATCACCAATTCCGGTGACACGCTCATAGACCGCATCAATGAAAGCTCGATGTCGATCTTCGATTCGGTTGAAGGCCGCCTCGACACCATCACCGACAGGCTGTCGACCTCCGGCGAGGCTTTTGCCTCCCTGCTCGACACCCGCATCGCAAAGTTGACGGACACGACGGACGGCCTGACCCGGTCGCTGACCGACCTGCTCGACGATCGCACCACTGGCATGGTGTCGCTGCTTGGCGGCGCCGCCCGCACCCTCAATTCGGAATTCGAAGCCAGCCTCAACGGCATCGAGCGCACGCTCGCCGAACGTGGCCAGGCGCTGATCAGCGAATTCCAGACCCGCGCCGAGGCACTCGACACCGGCACGCAGAAGCTCAATGCGGCGCTCGAGGCCCGCGCCCGCCAGATCAACGAGACACTGGTCGAACGCGCCCGCGAAATCGCCCACACTTTCGCCGAAAGCAAGGATACGTTGTCCGCGATGATCGATCAGGGCAAGACCCAGATCGGCGCCGACATGGCCGACATCGTCAACTCGACTTCGACCATGCTGGAGGCCCGCGCCAGCGACTTTGCCGGCCGCATGGAAGCGGCGCGTCATGTCGTCTCGCGTTCGTTCGATTCCGACATCCAGCGCCTTTCCGATGCCCGCGTCGGCATCGAGGAAGCCGTCGAGAACCACAGCCGCAAGCTGTCCGAAAGCCGTGAGCGCATGGCGGCCGCCATGGAGGCGGACCTGGCGAAATTCGACGAGAGCCGTGCCGGCATCGATGCCGCGGTGACCAACCAGGTGCAGAAGCTGGCCGAAGGCCGCAGCCTGATCGCGCGTGCCCTCGAAGAGGATCTGCGCAAGGTCAACGAATCGCGCGCTGCCATCGATGCATCGCTCGGCAGCCATCTCGAAAGGCTGGAGGAAGGCCGCAACCGGCTCTCCCTGGCTCTCAACGAAGACTCCGGGAAGCTCGTGCAAGCTCGTACGATCATTGATGAAATGGTTGCCGGACATGTCGGGAAACTGGCTGAAGGCCGCAACATCCTGTCGCGTGCCCTTGAGGCCGATCTCGGCAAACTGTCCGACAGCCGCGCCGACATCGATGGCCTCGTCGCAGGCCAGGTGGAGAAGATCGCCGAGGGCCGCGCCGTTCTCGCCAAGGCGTTGGAAAACGACATCGCCGGCATCAAGAGCCTCATCGAGTCGCACTCGGCAAAGCTGGCCGAAGACCGCAGCCTGCTCGGCCGTTCGCTCGAGGACGACCTTTCGGGCATAAGGAACCTGATCGAAGATCATTCGGGACGGCTCTCCAACGACCGCAGCCTGCTGTCGCAGACGCTCGAAGCCGACCTTGCCAAGCTGGCCGAAAGCCGATCGAGCATCGACGGCCTCGTCGCCGGCCAGGTCGAGAAGCTGGCCGAAGGCCGCGACATCCTCAAGCGGGCGCTGGAATCGGACCTCAACACCATCAAGGGCGTCATATCCAGCCAGTCGGAGAAACTGGCTGAGGACCGTGGACAGCTTTCGCGGGTCCTGGAAGCCGACCTGCAGAACGTGAACAGCGTCATCGCCGACCACATGAACAGGCTCGTTCAGGACCGCTCGACCCTGTCGAAGGCTCTCGAGGACGACCTTGCCAAGCTGGCCGAAAGCCGCTCCAGCATCGACGGTCTGGTCGCCGGTCAGGTCGAGAAGCTTTCGGAAGGCCGCGACATCCTGCGGCGCGCCCTGGAAGCCGACCTCAACACCGTCAAGAACACCGTCGCCGACCAGTCGCAAAAACTGGTCGATGACCGTGCTCAGTTCGCCAGGGCACTCGAAGCCGATCTCGAAAGCGTCAACAGCCTTGTCAACAGCTATTCCGAGCGGCTCGTCCAGGATCGTTCGACGCTGTCGAAGGCGCTGGAGGACGACCTCGAAGGCGTCAGCACCCTTGTCAACAGCCACGCGGACAGGCTTGTCCAGGAACGTTCGACCCTGTCCAGGGCACTCGAGGACGACCTTGCCAAGCTGGCCGAAAGCCGCTCCAGCATCGACGGTCTGGTCGCCGGCCAGGTGGAGAAGCTGGCCGAAGGCCGCGACGTTCTCAAGCGCGCGCTCGAAGCCGATCTTGCCAAGTTGGCCGAAAGCCGCTCCAGCATCGACGGCCTGGTCGCCGGCCAGGTGGAGAAGCTGGCCGAGGGCCGCGACATTCTCAAGCGCGCGCTCGAAGCCGACCTGCAGAAGCTGACCGAAAGCCGAGGCGACATCGACGGTGTCATCGCCGGCCATGTCGGCAAGCTGGCCGAAGGCCGCAACATGCTGAGCCGCGCGCTTGAAGAGGATCTCGGCAAGCTCGCCGAGACCCGCAGGGACGTCGACCGCTCGCTGTCTGGCCACATCGATCAGATCGCGGCCAGGAGCACCGATATTTCCACCGCGATCGCGGCCGACGTGGAAAAGATCGAAGAGGCGTTCAGCCGTCAGACCGGGATCATCGAGGAACGCGCCGGCACCATGGAACGCGCGCTCTCGACCGGCGTCGACAACGTCCGCAACGTGCTCGAAAAGAGCGCCGTCTTCGTCGCCGGCGCTTTGCGCGAAAAGGTCCTGGAAGTCACCAGCGCGCTGCATGAGCAGGCGGGTGCGGCGTTCAGCGACGCCGATCGCAAGATCGCCGAGCGCGCCGAGCAGACGTCCGCCGCATTGCTGGCGCGGGCCGAAGACATCGCCCGTACCTTCGAGGATGCGGATCGTCGTCTCCACGCCCGTGCCGAAGACACTTCGAACGCCTTGCTTGCCCGGGCAGACGATACTTCCAGCACGCTGTTGGCCCGCGCCCATGAAACCGCCGACCAACTGGCCGCCCGTGCCAGCGAGATCGCCGGAACCTTCGACATGGCCGACCAGAAGCTCGCCGCCCGCGCCCAGGAGACCGCCGATCAGCTCTCCGCCCGCGCCAACGAGATCGCCGGCACCTTCGACGCGGCCGACCAGAAGCTTGTTGCCCGCGCCGTCGAAACGGCACAGTCGCTGGCCGCCCGCGCCGGTGACATCCTGCGCAACTTCGAAAGCGCCGACCAGCGGCTCGGCGTGCGCATCGGCGAATCGGCCGAGGCGCTCGCTGCCCGCGCATCGGACCTCGGCCGCATCTTCGATGCCGCCGACCAGCAATTGGTGTCGCGCATCGCGGAAGGTTCGGACGCGCTGTCCAACCGCGCGTCCGAGATCGGCCGCATCTTCGAAGAGGCCGATCAACGCCTGGTTTCGCGCATCGCCGACAGCACGTCGACGATCGGCGAGCACGCGCAGACCATTGTCGGCGCCTTCGCCAACACCGAGCAGAGGGTCGCCGATCGTGCGCGCCAGACCGGCCAGGAACTGGCCGTGCACGCCCGCGAAATCGAGCAGGCGCTTGCCGGCGCCGACGAGCGTCTCGCATCGAGCGCAGCGGCCGCGGCCGCCCGTGTCGAGGAGCAGGTCGCCAGCGTCGAGAACCGGCTCGCCTACACCGCCGAGACGATGGGCCAGAGGCTCAACGAGCAGGTCTCGAGCGCCGAGGCGCAACTGGTGTCGCGCGCCAATGTGATCGCCGAGACCTTCACTGCGGTCGGCCAGCATATCGGCCAGAGCACCAACGACGCCGCCAAGACGATCGGCGCCAATACCCGTGAGCTCAACACCATGCTCGCGGCGCGCTCCGCCGAGATGTCGAAGATCCTCGACGAAACCGCCCGCCCATTGGTCGAGCGTTTCGCCCAGGGCGGCTCGGAGCTGCAAAAGAGCATGGAAGAGGTCACGGAACGCGCCACCGAGAAGCTGCGCAGCGAGAATGCAGCCCTGGTCAATGCGCTCGCCAGCCGCACCGCCGAGACCCTGTCGGCGGTCGAAGGCGCGCGCTCGTCGCTGTCCGACAGCGTCGCCGATCTCATCGGCCGCATGACCAAGTCCAGCTCGCAGCTCGGCCAGCTGATCGAGCAGGCCGCGGTCAATCTCGGCGAGGTCGACGAACGCTTGACCGGCAGCACGCAGAGCTTCGCGGCCACCACCGAAAAGGCGGCACAGACCTTTGCCAGCTCGGCGCGTCTGGTCGATTCGAACACGACAAGAC
Source organism: Mesorhizobium sp. LNHC232B00 (assembly GCF_000502435.1). Taxonomy (NCBI): domain Bacteria; kingdom Pseudomonadati; phylum Pseudomonadota; class Alphaproteobacteria; order Hyphomicrobiales; family Phyllobacteriaceae; genus Mesorhizobium; species Mesorhizobium sp. LNHC232B00. The sequence continues at coordinate 620 of NZ_AYWP01000057.1, read as the reverse complement.
TGACGGACCTGTCCTCGTCGACCTTGCGTGAAGTCGCCTCGATCGCCACCAAGTTCGACGAACACAGCCGTCTGCTGGCCAGCGCCTCGGACCTGTTGAGTTCGGCCCAGAGCAACCTCGAACACACGCTTGAAAGACAGTCGTCGCTCGAGGATCTCGCCGTCGGCCTGGTCAAGAAATCGGAAGATCTCGAAAGAGTCATGCGCTCGTTCGAAAATCTCGTCGGCCAGACGCTGCAGAACGCCGAAGGCAAGACGATGGAGTCGGCCGACAAGATCCGCAACGCCATCACCGACGTCGTCGATTCGGCCACCAAGCGCTTCGCCGATGCGACCGAGGAGATGCGGCGCACCGCGGGCTCGATCAAGAGCGAGCTCGACCTCACCCGCGCCGAGCTCAAGAAGGGCGTCATCGAGATGCCGGAAGAGGCAAAGGAATCGACCTCTGCCATTCGCCGCGCCGTTTCGGAGCAGATCAACGCCCTGAAGGAGCTCTCGGACATCGTTGCCAAGTCCGGTCGTGGCGGCGGCGATGGTTCGGAGCAACGCCCTTTGCGTCCGGCACCGCAAGCTCCGGCGGCACGCCCGGCCGAGCCGCCGCGTCGCGCCCCGGCCCCGCAG
>NZ_AYWP01000056.1:0-21586 GCF_000502435.1 Mesorhizobium sp. LNHC232B00 | reverse complement strand
CTCTCCTTGCAAAGGGCCGAAAGTGTAACCCATCTATCCGGAATGAACTGTCACCCATCTCTCGGGAAGGGCAAAGCAATCTCAGATACTTGCCTCACCCTGAGCAGCCACACTGGGTTTGGTTTTTTGTCGTACCTTGAGAAGGCACAGATGCAGGATCGCAGCTGAGCCTTCCCGTTTGGTCCCCGGGGTGCCGGTTCGCGAAGCGCCTGCCGGTACATCAAAGTTAAATGCAGAGACTGCCGCGGTAGTGTATGCAAGCTTCGGGGGGCTGCTCGGGAGGAGCGCCCATGGAGATACGAGACTTCGTTTCCAAGCTGTCAGCCGCGCTGCGCAAGCGTCAGGCTGCTGCCGTGCCATCGCTGCCCGGCAAGCCGGTGCGGGTATCGCTGGCCGATGTTCCGCTCAAACCACGGCAGAGGCCGGAATATCGACCTCGGCCACCCATCAGGCCAGCTTCAAATATGTAATTCGCCATCCGTGATTAGTCGTTGTCGGAACCAACGCGATCAGCCGCGGTTAACGAAGCGAAGGGACCGCAACCCAAATGGGAGCGGAAGAATGGATCTGCTGGAGATGGAACTGGCCAAGGCCAGGCAGAGTGTCAGCCGGGCGAAGCTGGATCTCGAACGCGCTGAAGAATTGCTCGGAGACGATTGCGGCGTCGGCATCAGCTTGGCGTTGTGCGGCCGGATACGGTCTGCTCAACGCCGGGTGAGCGAGGCCAAGCGACAGATGGTGAAGATCGATCCGCCAGCCCGGAAGGCTTCGGCACGACTCGGCGCAGGAAGTCGGGCACGCACTGGCAAAGCTGGCTGAGGCAAACATGGCCGACCGCGTGGAGCGGTTGGCGGCGTCGCGACTGTCGACCTTCTCCCCAAGACCCCGTTGCGACTTCGCCCGCGATCTGGCGGAATGGCTTTGCTCTGATCAGCCCGTATCGGGATTCAATTTGCTTGGCGCCCCCTCAACCCTAGGGCAAACTTCCCTTGGGGCTGCAGGAGGTGAAATGAGAGCACGCGCAGCTACGCTCGGCGATCTCGAGGACGTCTTTCGTGGTCTCTCCAAGCGGATGTCGGACGAATACGTCGCCGCCGGCAAGGACAGCAAGATCGCCTACGACAACCTGATGATGAATTTGAAGGAGGGCCGCGCGCACGCGCTGGCCGAGGGCGAGAAGACCATGGCAATCATCGCCTGGCATGAAAGCAGCGACGCCGCCGATACGCTGTTCGCCGCGCAGGATGATTTCTTCCGGGCCTCGACCGTCCGTTTCTGCAAGCGGCATATAAGGCATATCCAGGCTCTCGCCGGTAACCTTCCCATCCACTCGCGCAGTTGGCTCCAAGGACCCGATGTCGCCAGGTGGTTTCACATCATCGGCTATGTCGAGCGCGGCCAGGAGAACGGCGCCAATCTGTTCGAACTGCCGCCGGCCCGCGCCGGCTAAGAAACCTGTCTGGCGGTAGGTGTCCTCCTTATCGCAAACGCCGCCTGCACCTCGCCAAGCCCGCGCAAATTCGTCGTCATCGCCTTCGGCTCCAAGCCCTTTAACTGGTGGCCTTGCGAGTTGTACACTACGCCACCTTTGAACTGCCTCAGCAAGCGGCTTGCGCAGGGCGACGATTGGCGGGATGTTGCGGGAGGGCAACCGGGGCCACACCGGCAGGCCGGGATCGATATGGCTGCTGGAAAATGTCGCGAGCTTGCTTCGCCTTTCTTGTCTTTGTTGCCTTGCTGACGCCGGTAGAAGCAACCGAGCGCATGTCTCATCTGCTTGACCGCTCCAATCTGGCGATCGCCTATTTTCGCGAATCGGATCTTGTGACCGCGTACACGACTGCAATGGCGCATTTCCGTCTGCAGTTCGCAGGGCGTGCCGGCGAAACCAATCTTGCGGTCGCTCTCGAACCATCGCTTTTGCGGGCGGAATTCCGTGCGCGGACATGGCGCTCGGCGGATGGCAGCTTGTTGCAAGGCTTCGCCGGCAAGGGCGGCTTCCGGCTCACGATCGGTAACTGCCTGGCGCGCATCTGCGCCGCCAGCGAATGCAGCGATGCCGGTTGGCCGGTCTACGCCTGCAGCGACGGACGCAAGCGCAGGATGTCCGTAACGGATTTTGTGACGGCAAGATTCGATGGCATCCCCTATCGTCGATTGAGCGCGCCCCCTTCACAGGAATGACGGCGCCTCTTACCGAGGCAGGGGTTCGGCAGCGGCGATATTCCCTTGCCGCACCGCGAACGCCGGCTGCACAGCTCGGTTGACTGTCACAGGCAGGATCGACATGTGGTTCTCGCCGGCGTGCATTGCGTCAGCCGGCCGAGCCATGGTTGCGGCCAAAGGCAGCACGAACAGCGCCAGCGCGCCGCGCCGGGTCATCCGACCGCAGGGGCGACCGGCTGCCCTACTCAGCCGGTTATCCTTATCTGCTTTCAACGTGCGATGCCTGTCTGCGGACCCTGGCCTAGAGCGACCAATGCCGGTTGACTATGAAACATGACCTTCATAGCCAAGATTTAAGATGCTCCAGGAGGCCACCATTCCGGCGACAGACCCGGCGCTGCGACTCGCGGCCGCAGTCGCGAAGAGCGGAAACCGAATTCATCCCTGGCATTGCCCAACGCGGGCGCTAATTGCCAGATCGTCAAGTCATGTGCCCGAAAAGACAGTGACGAGCGCCGCTGGAACGTGTTGAAGATGGCATTCAGCACCTAGGGGGACATACGATCGGGTTGCGCTCGGCAAGTGTTGATGGTTTGTTGCCGGTCAGCGGAGAACGAGTGATGCGAGAATCCTTAGGTCAAGACGAGTATGGGTCGGCCAACCCTTTCGATCCGGACGACCTGCCAAATCTGAACGCGATCGGGCCGGGGATCGGTAACAACGATTTCGAGAAATACGCGGTCGCCGTGATCATCGTGTTCGGCGCCCTGATCATTGGCGGGCTGATGGCCGCATCGATGACCTTCGGCCACCGCAACGGCTTCCTCTTCGCGCTGGGCGGCGCCACATCGGCGTGGATCTCCGGAAACGCACTTCTGCTCGACCGGCCGCGCATCTACGCGCTGTTCGTCGCCATCGCCGCCCTGATGCTGATCGCATCGACGATCACGCTGGTGACCTGACGACGATTAATTGACGGCGGTTACTTGACGGCCCGGGCCGGGCCGCAACCAGAGCGCAATCCCGAAATGCGAACCCGGTTTCGTCCGGGACGGGACAGGCCGCGGGCCTGTCAATATCCCAGCGCCTCGCCTGACACGGCACGGCTGTCGATGGCGCCATTATAGCGCGCGCCGCCGCCCTTCTGGATTTCCGCCAGGCTCTTGCCGCCAACGAGAATGCCGGCGGCCTGGCCCCAGGTCTTGTCGCTCAGATCGAGGTGATAGCCCATGCCGGCCAGCAACCTTTCGGTGTCCGGCGACAGTCCGAACGGTTCGATGTAAACCGTGTCGGGCAGCCACTGGTGGTGGATGCGCGGCGCGTCGATCGCCTCCTGGATGTTCATCCCGTGGTCGATGACGTTGACGATCGCTTCCAGCGTGATGGTGATGATGCGCGAGCCGCCCGGGCTGCCGATGACCATGAACGGCTTGCCGTCCCTGGCGACGATGGTCGGGCTCATCGATGACAGCGGCGTCTTCTTCGGCTGGATCGCATTGGCCTCGCCCTGGACCAGCCCATAAAGGTTGGGCACGCCGGGCTTCTGGGTGAAATCGTCCATCTCGTTGTTGAGCAGGATGCCGGTGCCGTCGGCGACGACGCCGGCGCCGAACGAGCCGTTCAGCGTGTAGGTCACCGCGACCGCATTGCCGTCATTGTCGATGATGGAGTAGTGGGTCGTCTCCTTCGACTCGCCAAAGCCCTTCGGCATCAGGTCCTGCGAGACCCCGGCCCGGAACGGATCGATCTTGTCGCGGATGTCCTTGGCGTAAGCCTTGTCGAGAAGCTTGGAGACCGGGTTGTCGACGAAATCGGGATCGCCGAGTGCCGAATTGCGGTCGACATAGGCATGGCGCATGGCCTCGACCATGACATGGACCGTCTCGGCCGAGCCGGCGCCGAGATAGGACAGCGGATAGCCTTCCAGCACGTTGAGGATCTCGCAGATGATGACACCGCCCGAGCTTGGCGGCGGCGAGGATGTGATCTCATAGCCGCGATAGCTGCAGGTCACCGGTTTGAGTTCGCGCACCGCATATTGCTCGAAATCTGGTTTGGCCAGGATGCCGCCCTTGGCGCCGCTTGCCTTGACGATGGCGTCGGCGATGGGGCCTTTGTAGAATGCATCAGGACCTTTGTCGGAGATCGCCGAGAGCGAGGCGGCAAGATCAGGCTGGACCAGCCGCTCGCCGATGCCATAGGGCTTGCCATCGGGCTTCAGGAAAATGGCGGACGCGGCGGGATCCTTGGCCAGCCGCTCCGCATTGCCGGCAAGGGACGCGGCATCGCCCTGGTTGAGGACGAAGCCGTCCTTGGCATAGGTGATCGCCGGGGCCATCAGGTCTTGCCGAGACAGCGTCCCATATTTTTCACGCGCCATCTCGAAGCCGGCCACCGAGCCCGGCACGCCGACGGCGAGGTAGCCATCGAGGCTCGCGCCCTTCACCGGTTTGCCGTCCTTGTCCAGATACATGGTCTTGGTCGCCGCCAGCGGCGCGCGTTCGCGGAAATCGAGGAAGGTCGACCTGCCGTCCTTGAAGCGGATGGTCATGAACCCGCCGCCGCCGATATTGCCGGCGTTCGGGTAGACGACGGCGAGCGCATAACCGACCGCGACCGCCGCATCGACGGCATTGCCACCCTTCTTCAACACCTCGACGCCGACTTCCGACGCCAGGTGCTGGGCCGTCACCACCATGCCGTGTTCGCCCTTCGCCGGCGCCGGCGAGGCGGCGAAAGCCGCCACCGATTGAAGGATAAGCATCAACGATAGACTGACGGCGATCAGCGTTCTGCGGGTGAGCGGCATGGCGTGCCTCCGGGAGCGTGAGGGGTACGCCTAGAAGAGCCTCTTGGGGTGGGTTAGTCCAGCCAATAATAACGGGTGGCGATCCTTCACCCCCCTCTGTCCTGCCGGACATCTCCCCCCGCCAATCTCCGACGTTGCAGGAAGAGCCCCGCCGATGAAGCGACCAATCTCCCCCCTTGCGGGGGAGATGCCCGGCAGGGCAGAGGGGGGTGCTCAAGTGCTGTCCTCGCCGCTGTCGGATCGACTGAAACGTCGAACTATGGGCTACACTATCCCGCCGCTCCCGCCAGCCACCGCCGGACGGTCCGCCGCGACCTTGGCGCGGTAGCCTGCCGCTCGGTAGGCGGCGACGGGATCGATGGCGCCGCCGGTCTTCAGCCGCGCCATGGCGAGGATCGGCTCCACGTCGGTGCGGTAGGCCGCTTTCAGCGTCTGCGTCGCCATCAGCGCGTCATTGGCCTCCTGGAAGCCTTCGAGCGCCTTGCGGTCGACCAGCAGCGCCTGCGCATAGGCGCGCTGCACCTCGACCGCCGACAGCATCAGGCTTTCGATCGGATCGGTGACGTTGTGGCTCTGGTCGAGCATATGGGCGGGGTCGAAACCTTCGGCGCCGGAGATCTCGGCATCGACCAGTTCGTTGAAGACCAGGAACAGCCGGTAGGGGTCGATCGAACCGGCATCGAGATCGTCGTCGCCATATTTGGAATCGTTGAAGTGGAAGCCGCCGAGTTTCCGGAACTGGATCAGCCGCGACACGATCATCTCGATGTTGACGTTGGGCGCGTGGTGGCCAAGGTCGACCAGGCAGAAGGCCTTGTCGCCCAGCTCCCTGGCGATGATGTAGTTGGTGCCCCAGTCCTGCACGACGGTGGAATAGAAGGCCGGCTCGTACATCTTGTGTTCGCTGAACAGCTTCCAGTCCGCCGGCAGCCCGGCATAGATTTGCTTCATGGCGTCGAGATAGCGCTCGAACGCCTTGGCGAAATTCACCTGGCCCGGGAAGTTCGAGCCGTCGCCGATCCACACCGTCAGCGCCTTGGAGCCCAGCGTCCTGCCGATCTCGATGCATTCGAGATTGTGCTCGACCGCTTGCCGGCGCGTTCCGGCGTCGGCGTGCGACAACGAGCCGAATTTGTAGGACAGCTTCTGGTCCCTGGCGTCCGAGAAGGTGTTGGAATTCATGGCGTCGAAGCCGAGACCGAAGCGTGAGGCCGCCTGCTTCAGCCGGTTCGGATCGGCCTTGTCCCACGGAATGTGCAAAGAGACGGTCGGCGTCGCCTGTGTCAATTGCTGGATGACGGCGCAATCCTCGATCTTGTCGAAGATGTCGCGCGGTTCGCCGGCACCGGGAAAACGGGCAAAGCGTGTGCCGCCGGTGCCGACGCCCCAGGACGGGATCGCCACCGCGAATTTCTCGACCTTGTCGCGGATTACGTCGATGGCGATGCCGCGACGGTCAAGGCGTTCGCCAAGCGAGGCGTAGTCACGCTCGAGGTTGGCCTTGCGCGCGGCGTTGTCCTTTTCGACGATTTCGGTGGAGATGATGGTTTCGGACAACTGCTATTCCTCCCAAAATGCGTTCCGTCAGCGCTGCCCCTCATCCGGCCCTTCGGGCCACCTTCTCCCCGTGAACGGGAGAAGGAAGAAGGCCTAGCGCGTAAAACTCTGCGCGTTGCCGGCGTCGACGTTGACGATGTTGCCGGTCGACTTGGCCGACATGTCGGAAGCGAAGAAGTAGATCGCTTCGGCGATGTCTTCGGGAAACACCGAACGCTTCAACATGGAGCGCGAGCGGTAGTGCTCTTCCAGATCGTCGGTCGACATCTTGTAGGCGGCGGCGCGCTGTTCCTTCCACTCGCCGGTCCAGATCTTCGAGCCGCGCAGCACCGCATCCGGGTTGACGACGTTGACCCTGATCTGGGCTTCCGCGCCTTCCAGCGCGAGACACCTGGCGAGATGGATCTCGGCCGCCTTGGCGGTGCAATAGGCGGCGGCGTTGGGCGAGGCGGCAAGGCCGTTCTTGGAGGCGACGAAGACGACGTTGCCGCCGATCTTCTGCACCCTGAACAGCCGGAATGCCTCCCGCGAGACCAGGAAATAGCCGGTCGACAGGATGTCCATGTTCTTGTTCCACAACGCCAGCGTCGTCTCCTCGATCGGCGCCGAGGAGGCGAGACCCGCGTTGGACACAAGAATGTCGATGCCGCCGAACTCGACCGCCGTCTCGGCGAAGCCCGCGACGACCTGGCCCTCCGAGGTGACGTTGATCACCACTGGCCGGACGAAATCCTTTCCGTAGGCGTTCGCCAGTTCCTCATTGGCGCTGGCGAGCGCGGCCTCGTCGATGTCGGCCAGCACCACGCAGGCGCCTTCGCGCAGCAGGCGGTTGGCCGTTGCCCGGCCAATGCCGCCGGCGCCGCCGGTGACCAGCGCGATCTGCCCGGCGAGCGACTTCGGTCTGGGCATGCGCTGCAGCTTCAGATCCTCGAGCAGCCAGTATTCGATGTCGAAGGCTTCCTGCGCGGGCAGGCCGACATAGGAGGAGACGGTCGACGCGCCACGCATGACATTGATGGCGTTGACGTAGAATTCGCCCGAAATGCGCGCGGTGGCCTTGTCGCCGGCGAAGGTGAACATGCCGACGCCGGGCATCAGGTAGACGACGGCGTTGGGATCGCGGATGGCGGGCGAGTCCGCATGCTTGCAGCTGTCGTAATAGGCCTGGTAGCCGACACGATAAGCGGCAATGTCGTCGGCGAGGCGGGCGATGACGGCATCGACATCGGGCTTGGCCGGATCGAACTCGATGACCAGCGGGCGGATCTTGGTGCGCAGGAAGTGGTCCGGGCACGAGGTGCCAAGTGCAGCCAGCGAGCGCAAATCCCTGGAGTTGACGAATTCGAGCACGGCGGGCTGGTCGTCGAAATGGCCGAGCTTATGGCTCTTTTCCGAGATCAGGCCGCGGATTTTCGGCATCAGTTTCGCCGCGATGGCGCGGCGTGCGGCGGCGTCGAGCGACTTCACCACCTCGCCGCCGAATATGGCGAGGCCCTCGGAGCGGCGCTCGAACCACTCGATCGCCTGGTTGATCACCGAGATCGTGGTCTCGTAGCATTCCTTGGGCGTGTCGCCCCAGGTGAACAGGCCGTGGCTTTCCAGGATGACGCCCTTGGCCTCGGGGTTTTCAATGCAGAATTTCTCCAGCCACAGGCCAAGTTCGAAGCCCGGCCGCTTCCATGGCAACCAGCCGATGGCGTCGCCGAAAATTTCCTTGGTCAGCGCCTTGGAATCCTTCGCGGCGGCAATGGCGATTATGGCATCGGGATGCATGTGGTCGACAAAAGGCTTCGGCACATAGGCATGCAGCGGCGTGTCGATCGACGCCGCGCACCATCTGCATCCCTTCACCGACCACANGGCGATTATGGCATCGGGATGCATGTGGTCGACAAAAGGCTTCGGCACATAGGCATGCAGCGGCGTGTCGATCGAGGCCGCGCGCGGATTGAGATTGAACGTGCAGTGCGGCAGGAAGCCGACCATCTCGTCTTCATGTTCGACGCCGCGATAAAGGCCTTTGAGCGCGCGCAACTTGTCCATGTAGAGCGTGGCGAAGCCATCGAGCTTGATCGAGGCGCTGTCGCCGCCGGAGCCCTTGACCCAGAGCACCTCGACGGTCTCGCCGCTGAGCGGATCCTTCTGCCATATCTTGGAGGAGGTGTTGCCGCCGCCATAGTTGGTGACGCGCTTGTCGGAGCCGAGCGTGTTCGAGCGATAGACCAGAAGCTCAGGGTCGCTCATCCCCTTGGCTTTCGCATCATCCCACAGATTGGCCAGGCGCGAGCCGGAGCGCTTGTCGAGCATAGGTATCCTCCCTGGGACGCAAAAGGGCGCAGTCCATTTTGCCGGGAATGTCTACGCAAGCAGGCCGATTGTCAATCATAAACGATCAAGATCGATCATATTGCACTGCACAATGAAATTATATGATCGGAAATGATTGACACTGCTCGTTTTGAGTGCCTAGATGGCCAGGCAGGGAGGAACTATGCACGAAAAAGAGCGCCACAGGATCATTCTGTCCGCCGTCCAGGAAAAGCCTGTGGTGACGGTGCAGGAGATGGTCGACCTGACGGAGTCCTCCGAGGCGACGATCCGGCGTGATATCGCGGCACTGCATGTCCAGAAGCGGCTGCGGCGAGTGCGCGGCGGCGCCGAGGCAATCTCGCCGCCTCAGTTCATCGGGCTCGCCGGCCGGCCCTTTTCCGTCAACGAAACGATCAACGCTTCGCAGAAGCGAGCGATTGCGCGTGAAGCGGTCGAACTGTGCGGGGATGGCGAGCCGATCATCATCAATGGCGGCACCACGACGTTCCAGATGGTGCATTTCCTGACCGGCCGCCGCATGCCGATCTTCACCAATTCATTCCCGATCGCCGAGCATCTGCTCAAGCATTCCAAGAACACGGTGATGCTGTCCGGCGGCACGATCTACCGCGAGCAGAACATCATCCTGTCGCCCTTCGACAATGACGTGACGCGCAATTTCTACGCGCGCCGCATGTTCATGGGTGCTCAAGGGTTGGGGCCGCTCGGCCTGATGGAAGGCGATCCGCTGTTGATCCAGGCGGAGCAGAAGCTGATCGACCAGGCCGACGAGCTGGTGGTGCTGGTCGACTCCTCGAAATTCCGCAAGCGCTCCAGCCTGATCCTGTGCGGCCTGTCGCGTATCGCCACGGTCATCACCGATGACGGCATCGAGGATCGCGAAGCCAAGATGTTGGAGACCGCGGGGGTGACGCTGATCGTCGCCCGCAAATCGGCAAAGGAAGAATCTTCGCTGCAGGCCTGAGTCCAACTCACGCCCGCAGCGGCGATGGAATGCAACGCTCAAGGGAGGAAATTCGATGAGCTTTCTGAAGAAATTGATGGTTACGGCGGCGTTTTCCGCCGCCATGTTCGTGAATGCCGCCTACGCCGAAAACGTCAAGATCGCGCTGGTGGTGAAGTCGCTCGGCAACGGCTTCTTCGATGCCGCCAACAAGGGCGCCGAAGAGGCGGCCAAGGAACTCGGCGATGTCGACATCATCTACACCGGCCCGACCAAAGCGACCGCCGAGGCGCAGATCGAAGTGGTCAATTCGCTGATCGCGCAGAAGGTCAACGCCATCGCGATTTCCGCCAACGACGCCGACGCGCTGGTGCCGGTGCTGAAGAAGGCCATGGAGCGCGGCATCACCGTCATCTCCTGGGATTCGGGCGTCGCCAAGGAAGGCCGCCAGCTTCACCTCAACCCGTCCGACACCGGCCTGATCGGCGAGACCATCATCAAGCTTGCCGCCGACTATCTGCCGGAAGGCGGCGACGTCGCCATCCTGTCGGCCTCCTCGACCGCGACCAACCAGAACGCCTGGATCGACGCGGCCAAGAAAATCCTGCCGGAGAAGTTCCCCAAGATCAAACTGGTCGCCACCGTCTATGGCGATGACGACTCGGCCAAGAGCACCGACGAAGCAAAGGGCCTGTTGAAGTCCTATCCGAACCTCAAGGCGATCATCGCGCCGACCACCGTCGGCGTCGTCGCCGCCGCCCAGGTCGTCACCGACGCGAACCTGATCGGCAAGGTCAACGTCACCGGCCTCGCGCTGCCGTCCGAGTTCAAGAAGTTCATCGACAACGGCGCCAGCCAGGCGGTGGCTCTCTGGAACCCGATCGACCTCGGCTACTCCGCCGTCTACCTCGCCCATGACCTGGCGGTGAAGAAGGAAGAGGCCAAGCCCGGTGCGACGCTGTCGATCGGCCGCGTCGGCAAGGTCACGCTCGACGACAGCAACTCGGCTGCGATGGCTCCGCCCTTCCAGTTCGACAAGTCCAACATCGAGAAGTTCTCCAAGATCTATTGATCTCGGACGCTCGCACTACCCTCCCCCTTGTGGGGAGGGTCGGCGAGCCGGCTTCGCGAAGCGATGCAGGCGAGACGGGGTGGGGGTGGCGACATCTCCATGCACCAGGACCTTGATATGCTAGTAGACCCCCACCCCGCTCAAATTGTTCGCGACCCTCCCCACAAGGAGGAGGGTAAGGCAGCCCCACGCCTGACGCTGTCCGGCATCTCCAAGAGCTTTCCCGGCGTGCGGGCGCTGCACAATGTCAGCCTGTCGCTCTATCCTGGCCAGGTGACAGCGCTCATCGGCGAGAATGGTGCCGGAAAGTCGACGCTGGTCAAGATCATGACCGGCATCTACCAGCCCGACGCGGGCACGATCAGCATAGATGGCCAGCCGGTCACCTTGCCCAGCGCGCATGCGGCCTTCGGCCATGGCGTCACCGCCATCCATCAGGAAACGGTGCTGTTCGACGATCTGAGCGTTGCCGAAAACATCTTTCTCGGCCACGCTCCGCGCACGCGATTTGGCAGCATCGACTGGCGTACGATGCGCAAGAATGCACGCGAAGTGCTCGATACCATGCACGCCGGCCATATCGACGCCGACGCCCGGCTGAAGGACCTCGGTATCGCCAACAAGCATCTCGTCGCCGTGGCGCGCGCCATGTCGATCGACGCGCAGATCGTCATCATGGACGAGCCGACCGCCGCGCTTTCGATGAAGGAGATCGAGGAGCTGTTTTTGCTCATCGAGTTTCTCAAGGAACAAGGCAAGGCGATCCTGTTCATCAGCCACAAGTTCGACGAGATTTATCGGATCGCCGATCGCTACACGGTGTTCCGCGACGGCGAGATGGTCGGTGAAGGCCTGATCAGGGATGCCGCCCAGAGCCAGATCGTGCGCATGATGGTCGGCCGCTCGGTCGATCACATCTTTCCGCAGCGCAAGGCCCAGATCGGCGCGCCGGTGCTCTCCGTCTCCGGGCTTTCGCATCCAACCGAATTCAACGACATCGGCTTCGAACTGCACAAGGGCGAGATCCTCGGCTTCTACGGCCTTGTCGGCGCCGGGCGCAGCGAGGTGATGCAGGCGATTTCAGGCATCACCCGCATTTCGAGCGGCACCATCACGCTGGACGGCAAGGCGATCGCGCCGAAATCCGCGGCGGATTCGATCGAGGCCGGCATCGTCTATGTGCCGGAGGAGCGCGGCAAGCAAGGCGTGGTGATCGGCCTGCCGATCTTCCAGAACGTCTCGCTGCCTTCACTCAAGCGCACCTCCAAATCCGGCCTGCTGCGGCTGGCGGAAGAGTTTTCGCTCGCCCGCTCCTACACGGAACGGCTCGACCTCCGTGCCTCCTCGCTCAGCCAGGATGTCGGCACGCTGTCGGGCGGCAACCAGCAGAAGATCGTCATCGCCAAATGGCTGGCGACCGCGCCCAAGGTCATCATCCTGGACGAGCCGACCAAAGGCATCGACATCGGCTCCAAGGCCGCGGTGCACGGCTTCATGGCCGAGTTGGTGGCGCAAGGCCTGTCGGTGATCATGGTATCGTCGGAGCTTCCCGAAATCCTCGGCATGTCGGACCGCGTCGTCGTCATGCGCGAAGGGCTGGTCGCGGCGGTCTACGACAACAAGGAACTGGACGCCGAGACGCTGGTCCGGACGGCAGCGGGGATCGCGGCATGAAGGCTTTGTTGAAATACCGCGAAATCTGGCTGGCTGCGGCGATCGTCGTTTTGATCGGGCTGATCTCGACGCGCTTCCCGGCCTTTGCCGATCCCGGCAATCTGCGCCAGGTGTTCAACGACACCTCGATTCTGATGATCCTGGCGCTCGGCCAGATGGTGGTCATCCTGACCCGGTCGATCGACCTGTCGATGGCGTCGAACCTCTGCTTCACCGGCATGGTGGTGGCGATGCTCAACGCCGCGCATCCGGCGATCCCGATCCCGCTGCTGATCGTCATCGCGCTGGCCGTCGGGCTGGTGCTTGGCGCCATCAACGGTCTGCTGGTGTGGCGTCTGAACATCCCCTCGATCGTGGTGACCCTGGGCACGCTGACCATCTATCGCGGCGCCACGTTCGTGCTGTCCGGCGGCGCCTGGGTCAATGCCGACAAGATGAGCCCCGAATTCATCGGCTTCCAGCGTGCGGCCTTCCTCGGCATACCGGTGCTGTCCTGGATCGCCATTCTGGTCATCGCGCTGTTCTTCGTTGTGATGACGCGCACCGCCCTCGGCCGCTCGATCTACGCCATCGGCGTCAACCCGACGGCGTCGGTCTATGCCGGCATCGATGTCGGCCGCACGAAATTCATCGTCTTCTGCATCTCCGGCATGGTCGGCGGGCTATCCGGTTATCTCTGGATCTCGCGCTATGTGATCGCCTCGGTCGAGGTCGCCAACGGCTATGAGCTCAACATCATCGCCGCCTGCGTCATCGGCGGCATTTCGATCGCCGGCGGCATCGGCTCGGTCGGCGGTGCAGTGCTCGGCGCCTTGTTCCTCGGCATCATCTCCAACGCTCTGCCGGTCATCAACATCTCGCCCTTCTGGCAGATGGCGATCTCGGGCAGCGCCATCATCCTCGCCGTCGTGCTCAACGCGCGCGGCGAACGCCAGCAGGGCCGCATAATCCTGAGAAAGGCGGAGGCGGCATGACCGACATCCCTGCCCCGCGCCACATTCCAGACCGGCTGGACAAGCCGTTCCGCTCGGCGATCTTTTCGTGGGAAGCGCTGCTGGTCGTGGTGGCGGTCGCCATCTTTGCCATCAACAGTTTCGCCTCGCCCTATTTCCTCGACCCCTATTCGCTCTCGGACCTGACCTTCAACTTCACCGAGAAGGGGCTGATCGCCTTTGCCATGGCGCTGCTGATCATTTCCGGCGAAATCGACCTGTCGGTGGCGGCGATCATCGCGCTTTCCTCGACCATGATGGGCATGGCGGTGCAGGCCGGTGCCGGAACGCCTGTGCTGGTGCTGATCGGCATCGTCGTCGGGCTCGGCTGCGGCGCCTTCAACGGGCTGCTGGTGACAAGGCTCGGCCTGCCCTCCATCGTCGTCACCATCGGCACGATGAGCCTGTTTCGCGGCATCGCCTTCATCATTCTCGGCGATCAGGCCTACAAGGGCTATCCCGAGAGTTTTGCTTTCTTCGGCCAGGGCTACGTCTGGTGGGTGGTGTCGTTCGAACTGGTGCTCTTCCTCATCGCCGCCGTCATCTACTGGTTCCTGCTGCATCGCACGAGCTTCGGCCGCCGCGTCTTTGCGATCGGCAACAATCCGGTCGCCGCGCAGTTTTCCGGCGTGCGCGTCGGCCGCATCAAATTCACCCTGTTCTGCCTGACCGGACTGATGGCGGGCATTGCCTCGGTGCTGATCACTTCGCGGCTCGGCTCGACAAGGCCGTCGATCGCGCAGGGCTATGAACTCGAAGTCATCACCATGGTGGTGCTGGGCGGCGTCAGCATCCTTGGCGGCGCCGGCAGCATCCTGGGCGTCGTGCTCGCCGCCTTCATCATGGGACTGGTGACCTTCGGGCTCGGCCTGCTCAACGTGCCCGGCATCGTCATGTCGATCTTCATCGGCCTGCTGCTGATCATCGTCATCGCGCTGCCGATCGTCTGGCGGCGGCTGCGCGGGGGACGCTGATGCCTGAGAAATACGCGTTCAAGATGAAGCTCAGGCCCGGCATGAAGGCCGAGTACCAGAAGCGCCACGACGAAATCTGGCCGTCGCTGGTCGCGCTGTTGAAGCAGGCCGGCGTCTCCGACTATTCGATTCACCTTGACGAGGAGACCAACATTCTGTTCGGCGTGCTGTGGCGGCGTGACGACCACGGCATGGACGATTTGCCCGGCCATCCGGTGATGCAGCGCTGGTGGGCTGATATGGCCGACCTCATGGAGACCAAGCCGGACAACGAGCCGGTGGCGGTGCCGCTGGAAACCGTGTTCCATATGGAATGAGTGCGATGCGTCACATCGCCGTGATCGACATCGGCAAGACCAACGCCAAGGTGGCGCTGGTCGATCTCGCAACGCTGAGCGAGGTTGCGCTGCGCCGCGTGGCGAATGCCCCGGTGCGCCAGGCGCCTTATCCACATCACGATGTCGAAGCGCTGTGGACCTTCATCCTCGACAGCCTGGCAAGTCTCAACCTCCAAGAGGGCATCGACGCCATCTCCATCACCACCCATGGCGCGACCGGCGTGCTGGTCGATGCCGCGGGCGAACTGGTGCTGCCTGTGCTCGACTATGAGTTCGACGGCCCCGACAGGCTGGCGGCGGATTATGACGCTGTCCGCCCGCCCTTCGCCGAGACCGGCACGCCGCGCCTGCCGCTCGGCCTCAATCTCGGAGCGCAATTCTTCTGGCAGCAGAAAGGCTTCCCGGCCGAATTCGCAAAAGCCGCCGCCGTGCTGATGTATCCGCAATACTGGGCCTTGCGGCTGACCGGCACCGCCGCCAACGAGGTGACCTCGCTCGGCTGCCACACCGATCTGTGGAACCCGTGGAAATCGGATTTTTCGTCGCTGGTCGACAGGCTGGGTTGGCGCGCGCTGATGGCGCCGGTGCGGCCGGCCAGGGATCGCCTCGGCCCGATCCTGCCCGCGCTTGCGGCGCGATCCGGGCTCGATCCGCAAACGCCTGTTTTTTGCGGCCTGCACGATTCCAACGCATCGCTGCTGCCGCACCTTCTATCCGACGCGCCACCGTTTTCGGTTGTCTCGACCGGCACCTGGGTGGTGTCGATGGCGGTCGGCGGCAAACAGGTCACGCTCGACCCGGCGCGCGACACGCTGGTCAATGTCAACGCGCTCGGCGATCCCGTTCCCTCGGCCCGCTTCATGGGCGGGCGCGAATTTTCGTTGTTGACGGAAGGCCAGCCGGAGAACTGGACCGAGGAAGATGTCGACGCCGTACTGGCGCGAAGGACGTTGCTGCTGCCGTCGACCCAGAAGGGGTCGGGGCCGTTCCCACATCAGGCCGCGGCATGGCTTGATGCCGACGACATGAACAGCGGCCAGCGCTTCGCCGCCATCTCGTTCTATCTGGCGCTGATGACGGCGACCTGCCTCGACCTGATCGGCGCTGAAGGCCCGACCACCGTCGAGGGGCCCTTCGCCCGTAACCGGCTGTTTGTCGGCATGCTGGCGGCGGTCACAGGGCGCACCGTCATTGCCTCGGAGGCCGCCACCGGCACCAGCATCGGCGCGGCGCTGCTGGCAACGAAACAGGTGACAGCGCACGGCAAAGGCGAGCAGGTTGAACCGCCGACCAGCGCGGCCTGGGCCGGCTATGTCAATGCCTGGCGCGCGGCGGTCGAAGCGCGGGGTTGATCACAGGATCCGTTTGCCGAAGGCCGACATGACGAAGTTGACCAGGTCGGCACCGATCCTGGGCTCGAGGCCTGCCGTCAGGCCTGAAACGTCCATGGACAGCAACTTGCCGGAGAGCGCGATTGCCTCCATCGCCTGGTGCGTCTCGCGCACGGTCAATCCGCCGGAACCGGCCGCCCAGCCGGCAAACTCGGTCACCGTGGGCGAATAGCTGACATGAAAACCTTGCGTTCCCGAGGTGGCGATGCGGATCGCCTCGTGCATCAGGTCGCGCATGCCCATGGCATCGATGTCGGTCATGGTGAAGGCCGAGACGCGCGAATCCTTCAGCACCCGCGCCTCGGCCGGATCGGCATGGCGCAGGCCAATGATGACGACATTTTCCGGCGACAGCTGCGGCTGCATCGCACCCGCCTTGTGGTCGAGGCCGAGCGCACGCGCCAGCACCGAGCCCTCCGGCAGGTCGATCCCCTCTTCGTCCTCGGGCATCAAGGCAGCGACCGAGTCGATCCAGATAAGGCCAAAGGAATGCGTCGCGCGCGCCGTCGCGGTCAGCGCCTTGTGCGCAACGCGGCGGTCGGCGCCGGCGGCGAGCCGGATCAGCCCCGAGGGCGGCCGCTCGATGTCGGCGAGCTCGACGACGTCGAAACTGATCGCTTCCAGCCGCGCGCCAGTGCCTTCCCGGGCCAGGATGCCGGCGGCTTCCCGTTCCGCCGAGATCGACACCATCTTGCGGCCGGAAAAATCCTCGACGTCGTGCATCGGGGCCTTTTCGACATATTCCGAAGTCATCGCCAAAAGCATGGCGCCATAGCTCATGCGGAAGGCGACCCGGTCGCCGACGGTGGGGCGCGGATCGGCGTCCTGCACATCCAGCAGCAGATGATCGCTCGAAGCGCCGAGCACCCGTATTCCCTTGGCGATCGGCGTCAGGCCCTCGACCAGCACATCCTCGCGGCCGATATTGGCGATGGCGCGCAGCCTGTCGCCCTCATCGGGGAAAACAGGCTGGTTGCCGAAGGCGTCATAGCCGGACGATCCGATCGGCCGCGACGGCTTGAGCTTGACCTCGATGATGTCGCTGGTGAGCCGGCAGGCATCGGGCTCGAGTTCAGCCCATGGCACGTCGCGGAAGGTCTCGATGCCGCCCTGCAGGATCGCCTCGCCGACCCTGAGATTATTGATGCCAGCGGGCAGCTTGCCGTCAAGCAGCAGTTGCAGCGACGACGAGGCGCCGCCCGAGATCCAGTCGAGACTTTTGCCGGACAGGCGCTCGGTCTTGTAGGCATGGGAGACGAGCTGTCCGAGGTTTTCCGGCGTCGGCATGATGGCGCCGAAACAGCCGAGATTGGTGCCGATGCCGGCAATGCGCACGCCCTTGAATTGCAGGATCTGCTCCACCGTCGGGATAAGGTCGTTCGGCCAGATGCCTTCCCGTAGATCGCCGAGATCGATCATCAGCATGATGTCGTGGATACGGCCCATGCGCTCGGCGATGCGCGATATCTCGCGGATAGTGGCGAGTTCCGACTGCAGGCTGATGTCGACGGTGCGCACCACCTCCTCGACACGCGCCATCGGCGGGCTGCGCAAGAGCATGATCGGCGCGTTGATGCCGCTGTCGCGCAGCCGGCGGATATTTTCGAAGCGCGATTCAGCGATGCCGGCAACGCCGCCCCGCAGCATGGCGCGCGCCACTTGCGGCATGCCGCAGGTGCCCTTGGTGACGCCGAAAACCTTGATGTTGGACAGCGCGCAGCGGTCGACGATGGTGCGGGCGTTGCGCTCGATGCGGCCAAGGTCGATGGCGACTTGCGGTCCCGACATCTCTAGCCCCTGTAAACCAGCCCTTGCGGGTCGATCTCCGGCTTGCGGCCGGCGACAAGGTCGGCAAGGAATTTTCCAGAGCCGCAGGCCATGGTCCAGCCGACATGGCCGTGGCCGGTGTCAAGGTAGAGGTTTTTGTAACGCGCCTGGCCGATGACCGGCACGGAATTCGGCATCATTGGCCTGAGGCCTGCCCAGAGTTCGGCCTTCTTCTCGTCGAAGGCGCCGGGGAACAGATCCTTGCCGGTCCTGAACATGGTCGCGAAGTCGCTGGGTTTGTGGGTGCGGTCGAAGCCGGTGAATTCGGCAGTCGAAGCCAACCGCAATCGATTGCCAAGGCGCGAATACGCCATCAGCTGATCCTCGTCGGCACCGCCCATGGTCGGCCCCTTGCTCTCGTCTTCCAGGGGAATGGTCGCGGTATAGCCCTTCACCGGGTAGACCGGCAGGTCTATGCCGTAACGGCGGCCGAGCAGACCACTCTCCGGTCCCATAGAAATGACCACGGCATCGCCAGCAATCGGTCCGGCCGAGGTCATCACCGCGCGCACCCGGTCGCCCTCGATGTCCAGCCCCTCGACCGCGGTGCCGTAGAGAAATCTCACGCCAAGCTTCTCGGCGGCATGAGCGGCGAGCTTTTCGACGAACTGGCGGGAATCGCCGGTCTGGTCGATCGGCGAATAGACGCCGCCGGCGATCTTTTCCTTCACGCCGGCAAGACCCGGTTCAAGCTCCACCAGCCGCTCGCGGCCGACGATCTCGATCGGCAGGCCATGCTCGGCGAGATAGC
This sequence comes from Mesorhizobium sp. LNHC232B00, assembly GCF_000502435.1. Taxonomy (NCBI): domain Bacteria; kingdom Pseudomonadati; phylum Pseudomonadota; class Alphaproteobacteria; order Hyphomicrobiales; family Phyllobacteriaceae; genus Mesorhizobium; species Mesorhizobium sp. LNHC232B00. Next base: position 2,761 of record NZ_AYWP01000056.1, on the reverse strand, counting down.
GGTAATTGTCGGTGCCGGTGTCGAGACTGTGCTGCGAGCGGAAGAAATAGAGGATGCCCTTCTTGCGCTCGTCGTAATGGATGCCCGTTTCGGCGGAGATGGCGTTGATGCAATCCCTGGAATAGAGCGCCAGGCGCAGCTTGACCTGGCTGTTGGCGCGCAGGCGCGCCACGGTGCATTGGCGCAGGAAACGCAGGCTCCAGGCGAGGAAATAGGGATCGAAGCGCAACCGCACCTTGATGCCGAGATCGTGGTTGTAGAGCGCGCGCAGGAACGTCTTCAATGCCGCCGGCGAGGCCCAGGCGGTGGCATCCCCCGGCGACACCAGGCCGGCATTCGACTGGCTGGTGCCGCGCGCCGGCGCCGCGTGGCGCTCGATCACGGTGACCTCGTGGCCATCGCCGGCCAGGTAATAGGCCGCCGCCGTACCGACAACGCCGGCTCCGAGCACCGTTATCTTCATGCCATCCCCCAAGCTGGACACGGCGCAGCGCGTCCGCGCCCTCCGCGAATGCCTTCCATAGCGCTTCGCCGGGTGGCTTGCGAGCCCTTGGGGCTGACTCAGCCGCGCGAGGAGTTCTTGCCGGTCAGGATGCGTTCCCAGGCGAGCGCGTCGGCAACGATCTGGTCGAGATCGTCGCGCTGCGGTGTCCAGCCGAGTTCAGCCCGGGCGAGGTCCGAATTGGCAACCACCGCCGCGGCGTCACCGGGCCGGCGGTCGCCCATCTTCACCTCAAAATCATGGCCGAAGGCACGGCGCACGCTGCCGATGACCTCGAGCACCGAATAGCCATGGCTGTAGCCGCAATTGGCGACGAGGCTCTTGCCCCCGGCGCGCAGCCGCTGCAGGGCCAGGCGATGCGCCGCCGCCAGGTCGCTGACATGGATGTAGTCGCGCATGCAGGTGCCGTCCGGTGTCGGATAATCGGTGCCGAACACCTGCATGAAGGGGCGTTTGCCGAGCGCGGTCTCGCAGGCGACCTTGATAAGATGGGTGGCGCCGGGCGTCGACTGGCCGGTGCGGCCCTTGGGATCGGCGCCGGCGACGTTGAAATAACGCAGCGCGGTATAGCGGATGTCGTGCGCGAGGCTGGCATCGCGCAGCATCCATTCGCTCATCAGCTTGGACAGGCCATAGGGCGATTCCGGCGCCAGGCGGGCATCCTCGCGCACCGGCTCCAATCCGGCGCCGCCATAGACGGCGGCGGTCGAGGAAAAGATGAAATTGGGCACGCCCTCGCGCACCGCAGTTTCTATCAGCGTGCGCGTCTTCGAGGTGTTGTTCTCGTAATAGGCGAGCGGGTCGGCAACCGATTCCGGGACGACGATGGAGCCGGCGAAATGGATGATGGCGTCGACCTTGTTGTCCCTGATGATCGAACCGACCAATTCCTCGTCCGCGACATCGCCGACGACCAGCTTTGCCTCCGGCGCCACCGCCCATTCGAAGCCGGTGGACAGACGGTCGAGAACGACCACGCTGTCGCCGGCATCCAGCAATTCCCAGACCATATGGCTGCCGATATAGCCGGCGCCGCCTGTCACCAAAACCGCCATCCCAAGTCCTCGCTTACCCAAGATTTATCGGAAACTGTCTCAACAACCGCCTTACTGGAAAGCCTGGCGGATGGCCATTAGTCCCCTAGGTAACCGGCGTTCACTTGATGTGGCATCGAGCTGAAACAAAAGTGATCCAAAGGGGTACCGTGGAGGGAATAGGCCACGATCCGGGATCGTTAGGAACAGGTGCGGGGCGTGGCATTTTGACCAAAGCGGCCCGGTGGACGGCCAAAAGGCCAATGACTATGATCCCGCGCAAAATTGGGAAGCCGACATGAACTACCAGCGGTTCTTCGAAGAAGCGATCGACCAGCTCCATGCCGAGCGGCGTTATCGCGTCTTCGCCGATCTCGAGCGCATCGCGGGCAAGTTCCCGCGCGCCATATGGCGGTCCAACGGCCGCGCCGAGGAAATCACCGTCTGGTGCTCCAACGACTATCTTGGCATGGGCCAGCATCCCGACGTCATCGCCGCGTTCCAGAACGCGGCCGGCAAGATGGGCTCGGGCGCCGGCGGCACCCGCAACATTTCCGGCACCTCGAACCCGCTGGTCGAGCTCGAGCACGAGCTTGCCGACCTGCACGGCAAGGAAGCAGGCCTGGTCTTCACCTCCGGCTTCGTCTCCAACGAAGCCTCGATCTCGACCATCGCCCGGCTCTTGCCCAACTGCCTGATCATTTCGGACGAGTTGAACCACGCCTCGATGATCGAGGGCGTGCGGCGTTCGGGCGCCGAAAAGAAGATCTTCCGCCACAATGACGTCGCGCATCTGGAAAGCCTGCTGCAGGCGGCGGGCCGCGAACGCGCCAAGCTGATCGTCTTCGAAAGCGTCTATTCGATGGATGGCGACATCGCGCCGATCAAAGAGATCGTCGAACTGGCCGAGCGCCACAACGCCATGACCTATATCGACGAGGTCCATGCGGTGGGCATGTACGGGCCGCGCGGCGGCGGCATCACCGAGCGNACCGCATCGACATCATCGAAGGCACGCTGGCCAAGGCGTTCGGCACGCTGGGCGGCTATATCACCGGCACCAGCGCGGTGATCGACGCGGTGCGCTCCTATGCGCCGGGCTTCATCTTCACCACGGCGCTGCCGCCGGCGATCGCCGCCGCGGCCACCACTTCGATCCGCCATCTCAAGGGTTCGCAGGCCGAGCGCGACGCCCAGCAGCAGCAGGCGAGCCGGACCAAGCAGA
>NZ_AYWP01000055.1:0-21952 GCF_000502435.1 Mesorhizobium sp. LNHC232B00 | reverse complement strand
GTCGCCGCGCTGTTCGGCCTGACGCCGGCCGAGGCGCGCGTCTTCGAGCAGATCGCGGCGGGCCGCACGGTTGAGGAGACCTCCGATGTTCTCAACATCGGGCGCAGCACAGTCAGGACGCATCTGCTGCGGCTGTTCGAGAAGACCGGCGTGCGGCGGCAGGTCGAGCTGGTTCAGCTCGCCGCGTCGCTCGCGTCGCCCATGGCTGGTGTGGCGTTGCTATGAGCAGACCCGGGCCGTAGGAGACATATGGCGCGGGCTGGTTTCCAGCCAGCAAAGAACTCAAGCGGCCGTTACGAGAATTCATTTCAACCGGGCAGTCCGATCCGCAGACCAACGTGCTCGATCACGCTGGCAAGCGTCGTCTTTTTGATCTCAAGCGAAATTTTCGTCTTCGCGCGCGCAGCCGGGATGAACAATTCTTCCTCGCTGTATCTGCTCAGGAACTCCGCCACGGCCGATAATTCGGCGCCCTTTACGCAGATGTTTATGATGCTGTCAGCCGCCCGCTTCGTCGTTCTCTCGGATAAGATCTGCAAGGGGCCGCAAGTGCAGTCACAATACCCTTCATCGTAGTGATAAATACAAATACAGTGCTGGTATTGGGGACAAATTGTATTGCATTCACAATCATCCTCAACTGTCATCGTATTCTCCAAACAATTTATGGGTCCCATCGGATCGGGGGACAGAGGTGGACCGCAGACCAACATGAAAAGGATTTCGCGTCGTCCACCGTTCGGTGGACAGCGGCGGCTCAAGTTCGATGATTTCGCTGCCCGAGGCAGTGTCGCGATGTGACGACGGGCGCGCCACAGCCTCCCTTTCCGCTTCGGCACCCCGCCACCGATAGCTTTTTTCCAACAAATCTGCCTTCGTTGGAAGGATTTAACTCTACAAAAACGATAGAATTAGCGGACTATCATGGGGCAATCCGGTTTTTTCGTCTTTCATGGAGCCCTTTGATGTCCACCATTTCGCGACGCATCCTTCTCCTGTCGTCGGCCGCCCTTGCCGGCGCCGCCTTCCTCAGCCCGGCCTTGGCCGAAGATTTGAAGATCACCATCGGCTACCAGACGGTGGTCGAGCCCTCCAAGGTGCCGCAGGCCGATGGCGCCTATGAAAAGGCCACCAAGGCCGCCATCGACTGGCGCAAGTTCGATTCCGGCGCCGATGTCATCGCCGCGGTCGCTTCCGGCTCGGTCGACATCGGCTATGTCGGTTCGAGCCCGCTGGCGGCGGCGGCCAGCCGCGAACTGCCGATCCAGACCATCTTCGTCGTCGGCCTGATCGGGCAATCCGAAGCGCTGGTCGCCCGCAACGGCGCCGGCATCGAGAAGGTCGCCGACCTTGCCGGCAAGAAGGTCGCCGTGCCCTTCGTCTCGACGACGCATTACAGCCTGCTCGCCGCGCTGAAGCATGAGAATGTCGATCCGAAATCGGTCGAGATCCTCAATCTCAGGCCGCCCGAAATCGCCGCTGCTTTCGCACGCGGCGACATCGATGCCGCCTATGTCTGGGATCCGGCGCTCGGCCAGATCAAGACGTCGGGCAAGATCGTGGTGGACTCTTCGCAGGTCGCGGCCTGGGGCGCGCCGACCTTCGACGCCTGGATCGTGCGCACCGACTTCGCCGAGAAGAACCCGGAAGCGGTGCGCGACTTCGTCAAGGTGACCGGCGCTTCCTATGCCGAGTACCTCGCCAAGCCGGACACCTGGTCGGCGACGTCGCCGCAGGCCGAAAAGATCGCCAAGCTCACCGGCGCCAAGCTGGAAGAAGTGCCGGAGCTCCTGAAGGGCTATGTCTTCCCGACATTGGAAGAGCAGGCCTCCGACAAGTTCCTCGGCGGCGGCACCGTCAAGGCGATCGCGGCGGCGTCCGCCTTCCTCAAGGAGCAAGGCAAGGTCGACGCCGTACTGCCGGACTATTCGAAATACGTGACATCGAAATACGTCACCGAGGCGCAGGCCTCGAACTAGAGCAGTCCACCGTTTAACGGAAACGGTGAACTGCTCTAACTCTTTGTTTTGACGCAATTCCGGACGGAAAACCGCTTCACGCTTTTCCTGGAATTGCTCTAGCGCTCAACCAGACACGCGCGCTTCTTCCCGACGCTGCGTGTTGCCTGTCCCGAAACCGCTGATGAAATGGATTTCGGGGCAGGCGGATTTCCTTCAAATCGGCGAGGCACCATGCCGCATCTCGTGCTCGACCCCCATCTCGTACTGGACAAGATCTCGGTCCACTATGACGGCCAGCCGGCACCGGCCGTGGAGCGGGTGTCGATCGACGTCGCCAAGGGCGACTTCGTCGTCCTTGTCGGCCGTTCCGGCTGCGGCAAGACCTCGCTGCTGAATGTCGCGGCCGGCCTGGTCGCGCCGGCGCGCGGCACGGCCACGATCGATGGCCGTCCGATCGCGGCGCCCGGTTCGGACCGGGCGGTGGTCTTCCAGAACGATGCGCTGTTCCCGTGGCTGACCGCGCGCGAGAATGTCGCCTTCGCCCTCAGGTTGCGTGGCGTGCAGCCGGCGGAGCGGGCACGGCGCGCCGATGAGCTTCTGGCGCTGGTGAAACTCGACGGCGCTGGCGACAAGCACATCTGGGAGCTTTCCGGCGGCATGCGCCAGCGTGTCGGCCTGGCCCGGGCGCTCGCCGCCGAACCCGAATTCCTGCTGCTCGACGAGCCGCTCGGCGCGCTCGATGCGCTGACGCGCGAACGCGTGCAGACGACGCTGCTCGATCTCTGGACGGCAAGCGCGGCCGGCGTGCTGATGGTGACGCACGGCATCGAGGAGGCATTGGTGCTCGCCACCCGCATCGTCGTGCTGGCGCCCGGACCGGGCCGCGTGGTGCGGACCTTCGAGCCCGGCTTCTCCAGGCGCTACACGTCGGGCGAGGCCATCCGCGCCATCAAGGCCGATCCGGCCTTTGCCGCGGCGCGCGGCGAACTGACCGACGCCATCTTCGAAGGAGAGACGGCATGACCATTTCCTCCTACAGCGAGCGGCCCGGCTCCCGCATCGACGAGGCTGACGGCCTGTCGGTGCCGTGGTCCAGGCCGAGCCCGAAGCGGACAGGCGTCTCGGCCCGCATCGTCAGTGCGGTCACCATCCTGGCGGTGCTGGCTCTATGGGCGCTGTCGGCCCGCCTGCAGCTGGTGTCGCCGGTGTTCCTGCCCTCGCCGCTCGCCGTGTGGAACAAGTTCATCGTCGTCATCAGGGACGGCTTCGTCGACGCGACGCTCGCCCAGCATGCCGTCGCCAGCCTTGGCCGGGTGTTTGCCGCACTGGTCGCGGCCATCCTCGTCGGCGTGCCGGTTGGCCTTGCCATCGGCATCAGCACGGTCGGACGCGGCATTTTCGATCCCTTGCTGGAATTCCTGCGGCCGACCCCGCCGCTCGCCTACTTGCCGCTGGTCATCATCTGGTTCGGCATCGGCGAGCCGTCGAAGATCCTGGTGATCGCAATCGCCATGCTGGCGCCGGTGGCGTTGTCGACCGCCTCGGGCGTTCGCGGCGTCTCGCAGGAGCGCATCAACGCGGCGCGTTCATTGGGTGCCACGCGCGCGCAAGCGGTCCGCCACGTCATCCTGCCCAGCGCGTTGCCCTCGATCCTGACCGGCCTGCGCATCGCGCTCGGCGCCGGCTGGTCGACGCTGGTCGCGGCCGAACTGGTGGCGGCGACGCGCGGGCTTGGCTTCATGATCCAGTCGGCGGCCCAGTTCCTGGTCACCGACGTGGTGGTGATGGGCATATTGGTGATTGCCGCCATCGCCTTCGTGCTCGAATTCGCCATCCGCAGGATCGAGCGTGTGTTCGTCCCGTGGGCGGGACGCGAATGAAAAGCGAAAGGAGAACGACGATGACCCATTCCACCGCCGTGCTGTTCGCCCATTTCGGCAACTGGCTGCTGGGCCTAGCGTCCAACGTCGAGGAGGCCAGGCGCGACGCCCCCCGCTCGCCCGCACCCGTCCGGCTCCAGCCCGGGCGCGACCGCTTGCCGCCACGCGACGAAAGTTTCTACTGGGCCTGGCAGTATTGGTCGCAGTGAGGGGGAACACACCAACGCAGCGATGATGACGGGCGTCGCGTTCCGTCGCGCCCCCCTCTGCCCTGCCGGGCATCTCCCCCTCTAGTGGGGAGATTGGCAGTTTCGGCCAAGCTGCCTTTCAACGCTGAAGATTGGTGAAAGTGGGCATGACAGCCGATCTCCCCCCTTGTGGGGGAGATGTCCGGCAGGACAGAGGGGGGCGCCCACACTCGTTCTGCAACGCAGTCTGCCGCAACTTACCCCCGCCGGTTCGCCCACACCAGGCCGGCCACGCCCACCAGCATGGCGGCGATGCCGATATAGAGCCATTGCGACTGGCCGGTCATGAAACTGCCGCCGAGCACCCCGATGCCTTGCAGCGACCACAGCGCACCGATGGCCAGTACAATCAAGGCCAGCAGATTTTTGGCCAGCAGATTTCTGGTCAGTCTCATTGACGGGTCTCGCTTTCCCAGTCGATCGATTGCGGCGCCGTGACCGCGATGAAAGAGCCAAAGGAAATGGCTCAATCCTGATGATTTCTACTTGGAGATTAATCCCGGATCTTGTCAAACGGATCTCGGATATCAGCGAAAAGATCGTCGCGAATTGATCAAATCTCGCCAAGAAATCCCTGACAGACTGTTACCTGGCGACTCCAAACGTGTGCTCTCGCCATGGAACTGCCAGATGACTGCCGCATTTCCTGCCTTATTTCGCACCTAACGGCTGGGGTCTGTCAAAAACGGAGCCTTCCCCCAAATATGAAGAACACAAAACAGACCGCGCTTGTCGCGGTAACGATCGCTGCTGGCCTGATGGTCGGCGCTTCCGCAACCTCGGCGACCGCTGCCGCTCAGTGTGGCCGTGCCTCGTGGTATGCCCTGCACTCCAGGACCGCATCGGGCGAGCGTATGAACCCATCGGCGCTGACCGCGGCCCACCGCACCCTGCCTTTCGGCACCAAGCTGCGGGTGACCAACAAGAACAACGGCCGCAGCGTCGTCGTGCGCATCAACGATCGCGGCCCGTTCATCAAGGGACGCGTGCTCGACCTGTCGAAGGGCGCGGCCGGCCAGCTCGGCTTCATCGGCTCCGGCCACACCGCCGTCTGCATGGCGCGCGTTTGAGATATCCGGGTCCGGCACAGGCCGGGCCCAGCGAGCCCCCGCCTTCGCAGCCGCACACTGAGCCGGCTCGCCCCGTTCAGGGCGGATTCCCAAGCCTTGGACGAAAGAAGAGCATAGATCACGCCACGTGACGTATTGCATCGCAGCAATTAGTTGTTAACTTCGCCGCGAGACATTTAGGCTCGGCGCTGCTCGTCGTCCCTTCGGTCGCGGCAGCAGCGAGGTTCTCGATGTTCTACCAGCTCTATGAAATGAACCACGCCGTCCTGCAACCCGCGCGTCTTTACGCAGACGCGGTGCGGCTGTTCTACTCCAACCCGCTCAATCCGTTTTCGCACACGCCCTGGGGCCGTTCCATCGCGGCGACTGCCGAACTATTCGAGCGCACCACGCGCCGCTACGGCAAGCCGGTCTTCGGCCTCGACAAGACCGTGGTCGACTGGAAGAGCGTCGCGGTCGCTGAAAAGACCGTCTGGTCGAAGCCGTTCTGCAATCTCGTCCGCTTCGAGCGCGCGGTTCCCGCCGGGCGCCGGCCGGATCCGAAGCTTCTGATCGTGGCGCCGATGTCGGGCCACTACGCGACGCTGCTGCGCGGCACTGTCGAAGCCATGCTGCCCTACGCCGATGTCCACATCACCGACTGGGTCGATGCCCGCATGGTGCCGCTGGCCGACGGCAGCTTCGATCTCGACGATTATATCGACTATGTCATCGACATGCTGCACACGCTGGGTCCGGACACCCATGTGATGGCTGTATGCCAGCCTTCCGTGCCGGTTCTGGCCGCGGTGGCGCTGATGGAAGCCAAGGGCGATCCTTTCGTGCCCTCGACCATGACCCTGATGGGCGGCCCGATCGACACCCGCCGCAACCCGACCGCGGTCAACCTGCTGGCGGAGGAAAAGGGCATCGACTGGTTCCGCGACAATGTCGTTATGCAAGCGCCCTGGCCGGTGCCCGGCTTCGGCCGCGAGGTCTATCCGGGCTTCCTGCAGCTCTCCGGCTTCATGAGCATGAACCTCGACCGCCACATCATCGCCCACAAGGACTTCTTCATGCACCTCGTGAAGCATGACGGCGACAATGCCGAGAAGCACCGCGATTTCTACGACGAATATCTGGCGGTGATGGACCTGACGGCGGAGTTCTACCTACAGACCGTCGACACCGTCTTCGTGCGCCATGCCTTGCCCAAGGGCGAGATGACGCATCGCGGCACCAGGATCGATCCGTCCGTCATCCGCAACGTCGCTTTGTTCACCGTCGAGGGCGAGAACGACGACATATCGGGCCTCGGCCAGACCAAGGCGGCGCAGGATCTGTGCGTCAACATCCCGGCCGACAGGAAGGCGCACTACATGCAGCCGGCGGTCGGCCATTACGGCGTCTTCAACGGCTCGCGCTTCCGCTCCGAGATCGTGCCGCGCATCGTCGATTTCATCACCAGCTATGGCCGCCAGACCCGAGTCGCGGTCAAGCCGAAGCTGGTCCGCACCGCCAAGCGATAGGAAATCGCGGCAAGACCGTTGACCGGTTTTGCCTCCGCAATGCTTCAAAAGACGAAAAAAGCGGCAGCGGCCGCCGGAATCCGGACCAATAGGCGCAAAAGCCGGCCACAAGCCCGGTTCTGTTGCACAATAGACGCTGTTCCTCCCCGCGGGTAACCATGCTGCAAATCAGACTGTCGTCGTAATTGACACGGACTGTAAATCGCCCTTAACTTTTCGTTAACAACAGGGTGAGCGGGGACAATGAATTCCTCAACGATGGCGCGAAGGCTGCGCGCGTGCGTGGCAGCAGCCGGGCTGGCAGTAATGGGAGGCTGGGTGGCGCCGGCTTTGGCGGCCGGAGCAATGGCGACGGGGGGCCTTACCTCGCAGCCGATCGGCCACTACGATTTCTGCAGGCTGTATCCCGGCGAATGCTCGATCCGTCCGCCCAGGCTGGCGCCCGCCGCCTTGACCGACGGCTTGATGCGCAAGCTGGCCAATGTCACCTCCAGGGTCAACGCCGCCGTCAAGCCGATGAGCGACATGGACATCTACGGCAAGGACGAGGTCTGGGCCTATCCCGACAAGGGCGTCGGCGATTGCGAGGACTATGTCTTGGAAAAGCGCCGCCAGCTCTCCCGCATGGGCGTCTCGCTGGCCAACCTCCTGATGACCGTGGTTCGCAAGCCCGACGGCGAAGGGCACGCCGTGCTGACGGTGCGCACCGACGGGGGCGACTACGTGCTCGACAATCTGACCGACAAGGTCAGGCCATGGGACCAGACCGGCTATCGCTTCCTCAAGCGGCAGGCGATCGACAACACCGGCCGCTGGGTCTCGATCCGCGGTGGCCAGCAGGTCCTGGTCGGGTCGGTGCAGTAGGTTTCGCGGTCCTCCTGGGTGGTCGCACGCCTTGCTTCGTCATCTAGGGCGCAACAGTCGCGAAGCGACGTCGCGGAGCCCCTTGGATCCATGCCGTGATACCAAGGCAGGACCCGGCGGCGCAGGAACAGGCGCCGGCGTGCTGCCATCGCCAGATTCTGCATCGCTGCGGCGCTCGCAGTTCGCGGCATGGATCCTCGGGTCTGCGCGTCCGCTTCGCTCCCGCTCCGCCCGTGGATGACGAAAGCGGGGAGGCTTCTCGAGCCGTTACAAAAAATCCTCCGCACCTCCATGAACCATTTCGGTCCGGCCGGCGACACACAGCCGTGAACCGAAACCAACCATGGAGACTTCAAATGACTGCTTTTCTGCGTAACACCCTTCTCGCCACGGTCGCGCTGTCGGGCCTGGCCGGATCTGCTCTGGCCGACCAGACCGTCAGCTGTGCCAACACGAAGACCAACGACGTTTGGGCCGGCCGCTGTTGCGGCGCCGGCACATCGGAATGCCTGGGCGGCGGCAATGGTGGCCGTGACCATCAAGGCAATGGCGGCAGGGGCGGCAATGGCGGCGGCAGCACTGCCGGCAAGAATTGATCTCGCTACAGCGCCTGCGGCTGTCGCCGGCGGGCGCTGTTTTGCGTTGAGACGAATGCCCAGCCCGCCTCGGAATCCCTGCAAAACCCGCTACGGTCGCCGGCCGAGCGCCGTTCTGATCGATGCGGTGATGTTGCGCAGCTCTGTCTCGTCGAGCTTTTCGATGTTCTCGGCCAAAAGGTTGGCGAGTTCGGTGGCGGCCGGGCTCAGGCCCGACGTGTCGAGCCTGACACGCGGATGCGAGGCCTCGGCCAGCCGCGCCAGCTCCTCGGCATCGTCCCAGATGATGTTGAAATAGCCGATGATCTTCTGGATCAGCGTCCAGGTCGGCGCGCCGCGCCGGCCGTGCTCGAGCGCCGACAGATAGGCCGCACTGACGCCGATAGCCGCAGCCATATCCTTCTGGCTGACGCCGCGCTCGCTTCGGAGCGCCCGCAGCTTCTCGCCGAACGGGGTCATGCACCAGGCCTCGTGGCCTCGGGCCTCACGAGCGCACCCGCCGCAGCCTGATATAGAGCGCGCCCGAACCGCCATGGTTGCGGGCCGCATGGTCGTGGCTGGAGACCAGCGGCCGGAATGCCGGCGTCGACAGCCAGGCCGGCACCGCGCGCCGCAGCACGCCGTCGCCGCCGGAAGACGACCCCTTGCCGGTGATGACCAGCACATAGCGGATTCCGCCGGCATGCGCCCGATGCAGGAACGAAAACAGCAGCGAATAGGCCTCGTCCTGCGTCATCCCATGCAGGTCGACGCGGCCCTCGATCGGCAGCCGGCCCTTCGACAGTTTGTCCAGCGTCGGGTCGTCCAGGCGGTGCGTGACATGCTGTGGCTTCGGCTTTGCCGCACCCACCGCATTGGCGGCGGGCTGGGCCGGTTGCGACGGCGTTGGCTTGGCTTCAAGCGCAATGTCTGGAATGTCGACGGCGGTTCTGCCCTTCAGCGGCTTGGCGGAGCGCGCCACCAGGTTCCACAGCACCCGGTCGTCCTCGCTCAGTCTATCCCTATTTGGTTTATCTGGGCGCTTGCTCATCGCGCCCCCTCGACCAGCGGTCGCGGCACCAGCGCAAAGAAGTCGGCGGCGTTGCGCACCACGCCGGCGATCTCGCCGGCGGCATCGCCCGAACCGGCGAACAGATCGCCGCGCGCTGGCCCGGTGATGGCCGAACCGGTGTCCTGCGCGATCATCAGCCGCCGGAACGGTCTTGTGTCGAAGGCGGTGAGCGTCGGCGCGTCGATGTAGAAGGGCGTGCCGAATGTATGCAGCAGCCGGTCGACGGCGATCGAGCGGCCCGGTGTCAGCGGCACCTTGGCGGCGGCGATCGGGCCAAGATCAGCGTCATCCACCGCTGCCTCGCGGAAGAAGATATAGGAGCGGTTCTGCCACAGGATTTCGTCGACACGGTCCGGATGCGCCTTGAACCAGGCGCGGATCGACTGCATCGTCACCTCGGCGAGCGGGATTTCGCCCAGCTCGCTCAGGATCTTGCCGGGCCCGGTGAAACGCTGGCCGGATTTGGCCGCATAGGTGACGCGGCAAAGCCGGCCGTCGGTCATGGCGAGCCGCGCCGCCCCTTGCACATGGACGAAGAAGGCATCGACCTGGTCGGCGAGCCAGGCGATCTCCAGCCCTTGGCCTGCGAGCGCACCGCGCTCGATGGCGCCACGGTCGAAATATTCAGCCAGCCCGTCCGCCGTCCGCCGCGCGAAGGCGAGATATGGGTCCATGCCGTCAGGCCGATGGGCGTCGTCGACATCGACGAGATCGGCCGGCCGCGACATGAGCGGCACGGAAAAGCGCTGCGTTCGCACTGGCGACGCCTCGACCTGCGGCTCGTAGAAGCCGGTGACGAGGCCGGTCTCGGCCCGCACCAGCATGGGGACGAAATGGCGTTCGAAGAACGTGCGGGCGAAGAACGCGCGGGCCTGCGCCCCGCTCGGCGAAGAGGCGCCGCGCGCCTCGGCATAGGCCTCCGCGAAAGCGCCGAAATCGACGCCGAGCGCACCGCTCCGGTAAGGCTTGGTCAGGACGTGGAAGGCGGAACGGCGAAAGGCCTCGAACGCCGGCAGATGGTCGTCGTCGCCCCAGCCGGGGAGATCATCGAAAGACTTTGCCGAAAAGAGAGGCGATAGCGACACCGGAGCCCGCCGTTGTTAGGGCTCAGTCTTCTTCTTCGGTGGCGACGAGCTTCCAGTTCGGATCGCGCGAGCGCGTGTCGCGGGCGAAGGTCCAGACGTCCTTGACCTCGGCCACGGTTTCGGGATCGCCGTCGATGACGGTGCCGGCCTTGTCGCGCGTCGCCGAGATCAGCTCGCTGATGATGCGCAACGTGACATGCGCCTCGCCGCCCTTCATCTCGGCCGACACGATATCGGCCTTGTCGATGCCGACGAAGGACGACTGGATCTTCTCCGACTTGGCCTCGCGCTCGCCGATCGCGGCGACGAAGCCGTCGAAAACCTCGCGCGACAGAAGGTTCTTCAGCGTTTTGCGGTCGCCATCGGCATAGGCCATGACGATCATCTCGTAGGCCATCTTGGCGCCGTCGACGAAGCCCTTGGGATCGAAGGACGGATCATTGTCCTTGATCGTGCGCAGGCCCTTGTTGAGGTCGGTGTCCGGCTTGGCGAAGGCATCGATCGCCGCATAGGCGTCGGGTGCGGCCGGCTCGCCCGGCAGCCGCTTGCGCGGCAGCGACACGACGTTCTCGGGCTTCTGGGCGGCGTCCTTGTCACCGGTGCGCGCCGCCGTATAGGGATCGAAAGGCGGCCGCTCGCTACCGGTCCGACGGCCCAGCACATTGCGCAGCTGGAAGAAGATCACCACCGCCGCGATCAGGAAGAAAATCGTGCCGAAGTCGAAGAATCCCATGTCTTCCGCCAATCAATCCCTGCCTCGTGGCCGGACCGCCCGGCCCGGAGCCGACGGTCGCATAGCGTTCATTATCCAAAGCATATAGAACGCAAGGCGCAATCATTCAAATCAAAGGCAGGCATACCTATCTAACAGCCCTAGTGCCAGCGGCGATTGGTCGCCGAGGGGACAAAACAATCGAATGGTCGGTAAAGACTTGCGCATTTCGCTGCTTCCCTTCTTTCTCCTCGCACTTCCGCTGCTGGAAATCGCCGGTTTCGTCGTCGTCGGCCGTGAGATCGGCGCGCTGGCGACGGTCGGCCTGGTGCTGGCCTCGAGCCTCGCCGGCGTGCTTTTGCTGCGGCACCAGGGTTTTGGGGTGATGTCGCGCATCCGCACCGAGATGAACGACGGCCATGATCCCAGCCGCCAGCTCGCCCACGGCGCCATGATCGTGGTCGCGGCGATCCTCCTGATCATCCCGGGTTTCATCACCGACATCATCGGCCTGCTGCTCTTCCTGCCGCCGGTGCGCGACCTTGCCTGGAGCCGGCTCAAGGGCCGCATCGTCGTCGCCACCAATTTCTCGGCCGGCGGCTTTCGCGGACGCCAGCGCGACAAGGTCATCGACCTCGACGACGGCGACTATTCGCGCGAGGACGATTTGAAGCGCGGCCCGGATCACAATTCGCCCTGGCGGCGGCTGAAGGATGATTAGGGCGCTGTTCCTGCCTGTCCCGAACGTTAGCGCTGCCCCTCATTGCCCTGCCGGGCATTTCTCCCCGTAAACGGGGCGAAAGAAGCTAACCTCAACGCCGCCGACAATTGGCGAAATCGGCGGTCCAGCGTCCTTCTCCCCGTTCACGGGGAGAAGATGGCGGCAGCCAGATGAGGGGCNATTGGCGAAATCGGCGGTCCAGCGTCCTTCTCCCCGTTCACGGGGAGAAGATGGCGGCAGCCAGATGAGGGGCGGCGCTGACCTCTCAGAACGATTCTCCAACGCAAAACCGAAGCCAACCGAGCCCAAAGGCAATCGCCCCGCACCCGAAGGCGGCAAACCTTGTCTTGTCATGCCGACCATGGTAGCGAACGCCCGATTTCAATTCGGTCAGCAACGCTGCCCAGGCAAAAGGAAAAGGCTCATGGCCAGCAATGATGACGCGCCGGTCGGCGCGGCCAACGGAAACGGCAATGCGGCGCAGCAGCCGTCGCTCAACGTCCTGGCCCAATATGTGAAGGACCTGTCCTTCGAAAGCCCCGGCGCGCCCAATTCGCTGCGCGGCCGCGACAAGGCGCCCGGCATCGCCATCAACGTCAACGTCAACGCCAATCCGCTCTCCGAAAAGCAGTTCGACGTCAATTTGACGCTGAACGCCAAGGCCTCCTTCGACCAGGAAGTGCTGTTCAACGTCGAGCTGGTCTATGGCGGCGTCTTCGCCATTTCCGGCTTCCCGCAGGAGCACATGCTGCCGATCCTGTTCATCGAATGCCCGCGCCTGCTGTTCCCCTTCGCCCGCCAGATCATCGCCGAGGCGACCCGCAACGGCGGCTTCCCGCCGCTGATGCTCGACCCGATCGATTTCGCGCAGATGTTCCAGCAGAAGA
The DNA here is from genome assembly GCF_000502435.1 of Mesorhizobium sp. LNHC232B00. Taxonomy (NCBI): domain Bacteria; kingdom Pseudomonadati; phylum Pseudomonadota; class Alphaproteobacteria; order Hyphomicrobiales; family Phyllobacteriaceae; genus Mesorhizobium; species Mesorhizobium sp. LNHC232B00. Next base: position 9,369 of record NZ_AYWP01000055.1, on the reverse strand, counting down.
TGGCCGAAGACCAGGCCGCCGCTTCGAAGACCCAGGTCAGCTGATTTCAGCCTGAACGGACGTTTTGAAAAACCCGGCCTCGCGCCGGGTTTTTTGTTGGGCGCTACCTTGCAAGGCCCGGCGGGACAGCGCCCCCCTCTGCCCTGCCGGGCATCTCCCCCTCAAGGGGGGAGATTGGCAGCTCCGGCGCGACGCTCATTTCTGCAGCGTTGCAGATTGGCGAAACCAGAAACGACATCCGATCTCCCCCCTTGAGGGGGAGATGTCCGGCAGGACAGAGGGGGGCGCCGTAGAACTCGACGTCGGACACCCCCTGCGGAGCACCGCATAACTCCTGCGGATTCCAGAACACTCCCCAGCGTCACCCAGCCCTATCATTCCCCCAGCAAATGGCGCCCCCGGCGGTCGCGGCCCCGCGTTGGCGACCGCCGGAACGCTCAACAACAGGGGAATGACGATGAAATTCATGCTGACCGACCGCAAACTGCACCCGCATGCCGGGCCCGTCGCCGACGATTTCAGGAAGGGCGGCATCAACCGCCGCGAATATTTCGCGCTGATGGCCGGCCTCGGCGTTAGCGCCGCCGGTGCGCTGGCGCTCGGCGGCCTCACCGCCACCCCGGCCCGCGCGGCCGAGCCGAAAAAGGGCGGCACCTTGCGTGTCGCCATGAACGTCAAGGGTTTCAAGGACCCGCGCACCTTCGACGGCGTGGAGATGTCCAACGTCGCCCGCCACTGCAACGAATATCTGGTGCGCTGGAACACCGATTTCTCGTTCGAGCCCTGGCTGCTCGAAAAGTGGGAGATGAGCGACGATGCCAGGACGCTGACGCTGCATGTGCGCAAGGGCATTTCCTGGTCGAACGGCGACGCCTTCAACGCCGACGATGTCGTCCACAACCTCACCCGCTGGTGCGAGGCCGGTGTCGCCGGCAATTCGGTCGCCGCGCGCATGGGCGCGCTGGTCGATGCCGACACCAAGAAGGTGGTCGATGGCGGCATCGAGAAGGTCGACGACTTCACCATCAAGCTCAACCTGCCCAAGCCAGACATTTCGCTGATCGCCGGCATGGCCGACTATCCGGCGCTGATCATGCACCGCTCCTATGACGGCGACGGCGACCCTATGAAGGCGCTGGCCATCACCACCGGCCCCTGCGAGCTGGTGAGCTGGGATGCCGAGACCGGCGCCGAGGTGAAGCGCAAGGACAAACCCTGGTGGAAGGGCGAATTCTGGCTCGACGGCATCAAATGGGTCGACTACGGCTCCGACCCCAACGCCATGCTGTCGGCGTTCGAATCCGGCGAGATCGACACCGACCACGAAACCGCCTCCGATGCCGTCTCGCAGACCGAGCAGATGGGGCTCAAGAACTCCGAGATCGCTACCGGCTCCACCATCGTCGCCCGCTTCAATGTCGGCAACGCGCCCTATGAGGACGTCAAGCTGCGCCGCGCCGCCCAGCTCGCCGTCGACAATTCCGCCGTGCTGAAGCTCGGCCTCGACGGCCGCGGCAAACCCGCCGACAACCACCATGTCGGCCCCATGCACCCCGAATATGCCGATATCGGCCCGGCCAAGCGTGATGTGGAGGCGGCCAAGAAGCTGCTGGCGGACTCCGGCAAGGCGGACCACGAATACGACCTCATCTCGGTCGATGTCGAATGGCAAAAGAGCACCGGCGACGCCATCGCCGCGCAGATGCGCGAGGCCGGGCTGAAGATCAAGCGCACCGTGCTGCCCGCCGCCACCTTCTGGAACGACTGGAGCAAATACCCCTTCTCCTGCACCGAATGGCTCGGCCGCCCGCTCGGCGTCCAGGTGCTGGCGCTCGCCTACAAGTCGGGCGCCGCCTGGAACGAAAGCGCCTATGCCAACAAGGAGTTCGACGAGCTGCTCGACAAGGCGCTGGCCACCCCGGACGCCAAGGCGCGCAAGGAGATCATGGCCGGCATCGAAAAGAATTTGCGCGATTCAGGCATCATCATCCAACCCTACTGGCGCTCGGTCTACCGCACCTACCGCAAGGGCGTCGAAGGCTGCGAACAGCACCAGGCGCTGGAACAGCATTTCGAGAAGGTATGGATCGAGTCTTAGCATCGAAGACCATTCCAGCTCGCGCCCCCCGGCGCCCGGGCCGGCTGATTGCCGCTGTTGCGATGGCGCCGGATTTCCGCCCGGCGCCAGCCGCCGGATCGCCGCGCCGAAAACGGCGCGATCACAGCGAAAATGTTGCTGGACGCGCGGATCTCGACGGGCGGGGGAAGCGGGAAGCTGGCGAGAAGCGCCGCCAGCATCGGACTTTGCCGACTGCATTTGGCCCAGTCACCGATTGGGGAAATGGCCGGCGCGATGCCGTTGTGACAATTGCCTGAGCCCCGCGCCGGCCACCCAGCGACCTTGTTCAGGTCCGCCGCCCGATTTGTGTACCGATCCCCTATTGCACGAGCAACCGAGCCGGGAACTTGGTACGGTTTCGTACCGTCGTGTTGGATTGATCTTGGGAGAGCGCTCGGGCGGCGCGGGCGGTGAAGGTCTTCCCTTCCCCCCTTTGTGGGAGAAGGTGGATTGCCGCGAAGCGGCAAGACGGATGAGGGGTGTTCCAGTTTGGCGATACGTCAACGGTAGTGCCCTGAAGCAAGCAGAACTTTTACCGCCTCACTCCGCTGGAGCACCCCGTCTCGGCGCTGCGCGCCGATCCACCTTCCCCAAAAGGGGGAAGGAAGGCGCGTCAGCGCCCTACTTGATATGTTGCGTCAGCCGCCTGAAGCGCTTATCGCTCGAATCGTCGGCGGCAGCGCGGGGAAGTCCGCCCGGGAAGCCCTCCTGCGGACTCTATTACCCACACGGTTGCGAGATCGGACAGGCTATGGCCGTCACGGCCGAGAGCTTCTCGCGCTTGTTCAGCGACGGCTTTTCATAGATCTTTTTCATGGATAATCCCCTAGCCCCCAATGGCCGGCGCTCAATGACGCCGGTATGGAGCTGATGTCAATGCGGGGTGGACGCGGATTGGGCGGTGCGGCGGCGAAGCGCGTTCCTCCCTTCCCCCCTTGTGGGGGAAGGTGGCCTCGCGAAGCGAGGTCGGATGAGGGGTGTTCCAGCTTGGCGCTACCGTCAGACAATCACGAGATCGAACCAGAAAAACACCAACGCCTCACTCCGCCGGAGCACCCCTCATCCGTCTCGGCGCTGCGCGCCGATCCACCTTCCCCCACAAGGGGGGAAGGAAGACCCCTCAANAGGGCCGTCACGGCCGAGAGCTTCTCGCGCTTGTTCAGCGACGGCTTTTCATAGATCTTTTTCATGGATAATCCCCTAGCCCCATGGCCGGCGCCCAATGACGCCGGTATTCGCGCGATGTCAATGCGGGGTGGATGCCGGATCGGGCGGTGCAGCGGTGAAGCGCGTTCTTCCCTTCCCCCCCTTGTGGGGGAAGGTGGCCTCGTGAAGCGAGGTCGGATGAGGGGTGTTCCAGCTTGGCGATACCGTCAAACAATTACGAGATCGGACCAGAAAACACCAACGCCTCACTCCGCTGGAGCACCCCTCATCCGTCTTGCCGCTCCGCGGCAATCCACCTTCCCCCACAAGGGGGGAAGGGAAGGCGCGTCAGCGCCCTGCCTTGATACGTGGCGTCAGCCCCGCCTGAGCGGTCATCGCTGGGATAACCGGCGGCAGCGCGGGGAAGCCCGCCCTGGAAGGCCTCCTGCGGACTCTATTTCACGCTGGGTGGCGAGCTCGTGCTGGTCAGGGCCGTCACGGCCGAGAGCTTCTCGCGCTTGTTCAGCGACGGCTTTTCATAGATCTTTTTCATGGATAATCCCNGTGGAGTTTCCCTGGAGCACCCCTCATCCGTCTCGGCGCTGCGCGCCGATCCACCTTCCCCCACAAGGGGGGAAGGAAGACCCCTCAACGCTCATCCCTCAGCAGCGTCCAGATCCACCCAACAAAAGTCAGCACCAGGAACGGATAGCCGGCGGCGGGCAGCGGCGCCGAGGTCGGCAGCAAGGGCGCGCCCCAGAGGATCATGCAAGCCGAGACGACAAACAGCACGGCGGCCACCAGCGCGGTGAGCCGCATCCACAGCGCAAATGTCCTGGGCGCGCTGACCATGACCAGTGCCGCCGCCCAAAGCGAGATGCCGCCGACATAGGAAGGCACGCTGGCCTCCAACCCCGCCGCATTGCCGGCCATCAGCAGCGTCTCGCCAGCCAGGAAGGTCAGGAAGCCCGCGGCGACACAGTCATTGCCCAGCCGCTGGTATTTCATGGTCAGCAGCGCGGTCGCCACCACGAGTGCCGCGCCGTCGATCGTCCAGAGTGTTTCACGCAGCGGCGCGCTGGCGACGAAAGTGCCGGCAAGGCCGAAGGCGCCGCCGGTGGCTAGGGCGAGAGCGGCGATGGTGTCGGAGGTGGTGCGCATGTGATGTGTCCCCAAGCGGGGGCGAGGATACGCCAAGGTGGAGCGAACTCAAACGGTAGGTCGCTGTCCACATCATTTTTGAAGACGGTGAGGGGGACATGATCGTCAAGGATGCTCCGCAATGGCACGGAACGAGCTAATAGAGCGCTACGGGTTCATTTCACCAGTTCGCCACGGAATCGTTTCTAGAAATTTCGGTCTGGCAGATTTCATTCCGGCTGGTAGAGCAGGGGCGCCGCCGGCTACGGGCATCGTGTCTACAGTCTCCATCCGCAAGAAGCCATCATTGGACACGTAAATGCAAAAAGACTTCGTCACAGAAGCCATGGCATCCGCGGTCACTCTGATCGTCAGCCAGTGCGGGAAAAGAGTTTTGGGCAGTTCATGAAAGACCTTCTCGGAAGCTGCTGTTGCGTACTGCATGTTCACAAGGCTGCCGGCCACTTCATCCAACGCGACGATATCAATGCTGGCCTTGTCGTCTTTGCCGTTTAGCTCGAAAGTTTGGGCGAACGTATGCTTTCCTGTTTGAGAATGTCTCTCTCTGCTGAGGCGGAACAGCATACCAATTTCAGTCGCTGCCTCACCGCGTCGGTTGATGAATTCGGTCATTTTGACTCGACAGTTCTTTAGATCGCCGTCCGAAAGGTTGGTGAGCGTGACAGAGTAGAACCGTAGAGCCAGGTTGTTGCCACGTATCTTCGGCATAGTAGATTCTACAGGGTCACTAATTTCGACTCTGGGTTTTAGAGCGGCCTCTAATTCGTAGGCGCGGTGGAACAATCTGAGGAACACGATGCTAGCAACGATGGCCGCCGTCACCCCTACGACACTGTACGCCGGATAGCTGATCTTAATTCCGAATTCGCTGGCTAGCCACGTCAACATGAGCGGCACGACCAAAACGATAGCCTGATAAATTCGAGGGGCAACGCCTAGATCGCGCCACAAAACGCCCCAGAGAAATCGTATCCGCCCCATACGCGATCCATATCAAACCGCCTCCGATTCGTCACGGGTTTTGGCAAAAACCGCGACAAGCGAACCCGCTAAGGCATGGAGTGCTATTCCTCGAAAGGTCTGTTCAAAGGCGTGGCAAGCGAGCTGGACGGTGGGATACCTAGATTCTTGATACCCCGGGCGTAGCTAATTCCACAGCGCAGCGTCAGCGCCGCGCTGGCGGGGGGCCCGCTGCCTCCGGCAGCTCCCCCGCTTTCGAAGCCTGTCATCGATCCACCGGATCGATGACTTGGCGCACTCTGCGCGCCAACCGGCTTCTCAATCACCCATCTTCAGCGCCTGAATAAACGCCTCCTGCGGAATATCCACTTTCCCAAACTGCCGCATCCGCTTCTTGCCTTCTTTCTGCTTGTCCAGCAGCTTGCGTTTGCGCGAGACGTCGCCGCCGTAGCATTTGGCGGTCACGTCCTTGCGCAGCGCCGAGATGGTTTCGCGGGCGATGACCTTGCCGCCGATCGCGGCCTGGATCGGGATCTTGAACAGATGGTGCGGGATCAGCTCCTTCAGCTTCTCGACCATCTGCCTTCCGCGCTTTTCCGCCGCCGTGCGGTGCACCAGCATGGAGAGCGCGTCGACCGGCTCCTCATTGACCAGGATCGACATCTTCACCAGATCGCCCTCGCGATAGTCGGTCAGGTGATAGTCGAACGAGGCGTAGCCCTTGGAGATCGATTTCAGCCGGTCGTAGAAATCGAAGACCACTTCGTTGAGCGGCAGATCGTAGGTCAGCATGGCGCGTTTGCCGACATAGGAGAGGTCGGCCTGGATGCCGCGCCGGTCCTGGCAGAGTTTCAAGATGCCGCCGAGATAGTCGTCGGGCGTCAATATCGTGGCGCGGATCCACGGCTCCTCGATGGCCGAGATCTTCACCACGTCGGGCATGTCGGCCGGGTTGTGCAGCTCCTTCATCGAGCCGTCATTGAGCAGCAGCCGGTAGACGACCGAGGGCGCCGTGGCGATCAGGTCGAGGTTGAACTCGCGCTCCAGCCGCTCCTGGATGATTTCCAGATGCAGCAGGCCAAGGAAGCCGCACCGATAGCCGAAGCCGAGCGCGGCACTGGTTTCCATTTCGTAGGAGAAGGACGCGTCGTTGAGGCGCAGCTTGCCGACAGCGGCGCGCAGATCCTCGAAATCGGCGGCGTCGACCGGGAACAGGCCGCAGAACACCACCGGCTGCGCCGGCTTGAAGCCGGGCAGGGCATGGCCGGTCTGGCGCTTGTCCTCGGTGATGGTGTCGCCGACGCGGGTGTCGGCCACTTCCTTGATCGAGCCGGTGAAGAAGCCGAACTCGCCGGGGCCAAGCTCGTCGACATTGATGCGGGCGGGGGTGAACACGCCGGTGCGCTCGACAAGATATTTGGCGCCGGTGCCCATCATGCGGATGGTCTGGCCCTTCTTCAAAACGCCGTCGATGATGCGCACCAGCACGATGACGCCGAGATAGGCGTCGTACCAGGAGTCGACCAGCATCGCCTTCAAGGGAGCGTTCGCATCGCCCTCGCGCGGCGGCGGCAATTGGTGGACGATCGCTTCCAGCACATCGGGAATGCCAAGCCCGGTCTTGGCCGAGATCAGCACGGCGTTGGAAGCGTCGATGCCGATCACCTCCTCGACCTGCTCGCGGATGCGCTCGGGCTCGGCGGCCGGCAGGTCGACCTTGTTCAGCACCACGACGATCTCGTGATTGTTGTCGATCGCCTGGTAGACATTGGCGAGCGTCTGCGCCTCGACGCCCTGGCTGGCGTCGACCACCAGCAGCGAGCCCTCGCAGGCGGCGAGCGACCGCGACACTTCATAGGCGAAGTCGACATGTCCGGGCGTGTCGATGAGGTTGAGGATATAGTCCTCGCCATTCAAGGCGCGGTATTTCAGCCGCACCGTCTGCGCCTTGATGGTGATGCCGCGCTCACGCTCGATATCCATCGAGTCCAGCACCTGCTCCTTCATGTCGCGCAGCTCCAGCCCGCCGGTGGACTGGATCAGGCGGTCGGCCAGCGTGGATTTGCCATGGTCGATATGGGCGACGATGGAGAAATTGCGGATGTGGTCGAGGGGCGTGCTCATGCCGCGCGCTTTAGCAGGGGCGGCCAGCGGCGGCAAGGCTTGCGGGCCAAGGGCTGCCCTGTCGATCACAAAGCGGTGAGCCGCGCCAAAAAGCCCGCAATACCGGCCCGGCGGCCAGGAATGCTTAAACTTTGATCTATCGCGTTAGACCTTGGTTTGCGGGCTGCGTGGTACCTGCGCAGCTTCTAATGCCTTTGGGGGTTGCGAAATGCGCAGGGTTGCCAGCGGGTTCGCCCGTTCACGCAGCGGGTCGATGATGCCGCTGTTCTTTCTCATGCTGGTGCCGATCATATCCGCCGTCGGCTTCTCGGTCGACTATACCAGCGCGGTCCAGACCCGGTCCAACCAGCAGCAGGCGCTGGATGCGGCGCTCCTGTCGGTCACAACCATGGATACCACCTCGACGCTGGCGCAGCGCCAGGCGGCGCTGCAGGATTCCTTCATCGCCAACGGCGGGGAAGGCACCGCGACGCTGAACAGCTTTGTGGCTGGTACCGCCACCGCCGCCACCACCGCCCGGGCCACGGCAAGTTTCGCCATGCCGACCATTTTCATGAAAATCGCCCGGATCGACACCGTGCCGGTTGCCGTCCTGTCGGCGGTCAGCAAGCCGCCGTCGCTGGTAAACGCGACCTTCAAGGTCACCGGGGTGTCGGGTTACTGGAACAAGACGATGACGCTCTACGGCACGCAATTCGGTGCGGCGGTAGCCAAGCCGCTGATGACGGTTGCCTATACCTATGGCAACACCAAGGACCCCAAGGGCTACGGCACCACCAACGTCAGCGTCCTCACCACCGATTCAACGGGGAAGACCGTCACCACCTTGGTTCAGAACCAGGTCTGCACCGTCGGCAACAACCCGCCCAACGGCGTGACCCTCAAGACCGACGCGAGCGGCACGAAATATTACTGTGTCGATACGATGTACCCGGCCAATAGCGCCGGCGCGGCGGTCGATGTCAGCACGATGGGCGGCCTCTATCTGCAGATGGACGTGCCGTCGGGTAACCCGAAGAAGCTGATGTCGAACGATCCGGCGACATCCAACCGGCTCTATAATGGGGCATACGCGAACAGTCTGACCGAGACCGCGACCGGTCAGACCGTCGATATCTTCAGCATCGTGCCCTGCGGCGCGACAAGCTATCAGGCCTGGGAAGACGGCGGCAACACGGTCCCGGCGCCTGTCAGCAACGCCGACTTCTTCTACAACGTCACCGGCAAATGCGACTTCAACAAGCGGCCCTCGGCCACGGCACTGACGCAGTAGGAAACAGCCGATCTTCCCCCTCGAGGGGGGAGATGGCCGGCAGGCCAGAGGGGGGCGCTGGACGGAGCGCTGCGTCGGGCTAATCTGGCGCCATGCCGCATCAACCCGTCGCCCCCGCCAAACGCAAGTTTGCCCGTTCGCTCCGGCGCGACATGACGGAAGTGGAAGCCAAGCTCTGGCGGGAACTACGCGACCGCAGGCTCGATCGGATAAAGTTCCGGCGTCAGGTGCCTATCGGAAAATATGTTGCCGATTTCGTTTGCCCTGAAGCTCGGCTGATCATCGAGATCGACGGCAGCCAGCACGCGGACTCGGATACCGACCGGATCCGCAAGACCGAGCTCGAGGCGAAGGGTTTTCGCATCTTGCGCTTCTGGAACGACGATGTCCTGAAGGACATGAATGCTGTCTGCGACACGATTATCGCCTACGTGCGGGACAGGAGTTTGCAGCCTTGGCGATAGGAGCGTTCTTCCCTTCTCCCCTTGCGGGAGAAGGTGGCCTCGCGAAGCGAGGTCGGATGAGCAACCGTGCCTCAGACCGAAGCCGGATCCAAGGTTTGTCGTCCCGGATCATGGCATTGAGG
>NZ_AYWP01000054.1:0-22521 GCF_000502435.1 Mesorhizobium sp. LNHC232B00 | reverse complement strand
CCGGCAAAGCACCGCCATCTTCTCGCCGTCCAGCAACCGGGCGACGAACTTCAGCCGCTCTTCCATGACGTTACGCTCCTTCCAAGGCACCTTGCTCTCCTTGCAAAGGGCCGAAAGTGTAACCCATCTATCCGGAATGAACTGTCACCCATCTCTCGGGAAGGGCACAAAGGTTACGCAGAGGGATCTTCAGTGGCTGATCTCATCCCACAGATTTGTCCCACATAACAACGAGATTGCCGCACGTTCCCTATGCAACTCGGTAGTGACAGAATTTGTATTTGTCGCCCCTCCCGCAGGGGCAAGGTTCATTGCGCCCAACCTTCCGGGTGCCAGGTGGAAGCGGCGGAAGCGAATCCTTTGGTTTGACCGCGGCGCTCGCAACCACAGACATGCCACGAATAATCCGAATCGGCCGAACCGGCCCACCTGCCGCGTCCGCCTGGATATCGCAGCCAACCCCGCCGCGATTCGTTGACTCGTGCTGGTTGATCCCAGCGCACTCTAGACCTTCCCGCTGGCTCCGGCCGGCGGGCCTTTTCGGGCATGCCATGCCGTCGACCTCGATACGCAAGTTCGAATACGATCCAGACAGCAGGATTCTGTCGGTGTGGTTTGTGGCAAGCGGCAGGCATTACCAATTCTTGGACGTGCCGCCGGAGAGCTTTGCCGGGTTCAAATCTGCCTTTGCCAAAGGCCGCTATTTCAACGACCACATCCGCAACCGCTTTGCATTTCGGCTGGTGACATAAAGGGCAAAGCGTTCTCTAGGCATCCATCTCCAGCGGCTCGTGCCCTGGCTGCTCATGCCAGATGACCTGCCGCAGGTCGCGCTGGTCCACGGGCTGGCCACACGTCGGACAAGTATAGAAATGGTCAGCTTCGCTAGCCGGCGGCCCGCCGTGAAGCGCACCTTTGATAGCAGGTCCAAGGTCGGATAGCTTCGTCATGGCTATCAAACATTTGATTTACCTAAAATGTTCCGGAACCATTTTAGCGCGCGCTAATTGAATCGCACTATGCGAGTTAGCGCATGCCACTGAAGTTCATCAAGCCTATGGAACCCGAGCTGGTCGACACGCCACCGCAAGGCGACGAATGGCTCCATGAAATCAAATTTGACGGGTATCGCACCCAGATTATCAAGGATGAAAACGGGATCCGTCTGTTCACCAAGAACGGTTACGACTGGACCGGCCGCTATATCGAACTTGCCGGAGAGGCGGAGGCGATCGAGGCGGAAAGTTTCATCATCGATGGCGAGACGATCACGGTCAACGAGGCTGGCTTGTCCGACTTCCCCGCCCTACAATCAGCCGTCACCAGCCGTAAGCCATCGCGCGCCCTGTATTTGGTGGCCTTCGATCTCCTGCACCTGAACGGGCATGATTTGCGCAACATGCCGGTGGAAGACCGCCGCGAAATCCTGCAGGAATTGATACCAGCCGTCGGCCGCATTCAGTTCAGCAAAGCCATGCCCGGCACCGGGGCCGCAGTCTATAGTCGGGTGGACAGGGCAGGGCTGGAGGGCATGGTCTCAAAGCGTAAGGACAGCGTCTACCGCAGCGGGCCGACGATGAACTGGCGCAAGATCAAATGCTATGCCGAAAAGGAAATGGATATCATTGGCGTGCAGCGCGAGGTGGGAAAGCCCGCAATGGTGCTCATGGCCGACAAGGGCAGATATGCCGGCAGCGCTTTCGTCACCTTCAAGGCCGATATGCGCCAGCGCCTATGGGATCGCGTGCAAGGAAAGGTAGGCGGGCCAGCGCCTGTAGGGCTCAAGAGCGACAAGGCCGAATGGCTGAAGCCAGGTCTCGTCGGTCGCGTGCGATTCCTGAAGGGTGAGGAGAAGCTTCGGCACGCGAAGCTGCTGGACTACCGGGAAAAGTGAATGCCTGTTGCAAACAGGATCAGGAGCGCATCGCAAAGTGACTGGCTGGCCACGCAAAGAGAAAGCCCCGGACGATGCCGGGGCTGGAGTCGCGGTCTGCTGATGGACTAACACTTGTAATTCAGGCCGACGCGAACGGTGTGGAACTTGTCGGTGATGTCAAGGTTGGTCCCACCAATGGTGAACGTCGATTTGCCCAAGTCGGTGTAGAGATATTCAGACTTGAAGGTCCGTTCGTGTTGATGGCGTACTCAACGCCCCCTCCAACGGTCCAGCCGGCCTTGGTCTTGGAAAAACTGAATCCGCCGCCGGCAGAGGTCTTATCGTGACCATAGGCAAAGCCGCCAGTGCTATAAACCAGGAAGCGATCGACGGGCGTGTAGCCGATGCGGGCGCGCACCGTACCGAACCAGTCAATCTTTGTTTCGATGTCGCCGCCAAAACCAGAAATGGAGGACTTTACAGTGGAACCCTGGAAGTCGGCTTCCACGCCGTAGACGATCTGGCCGGATTGCCAGTTGTAACCAGCCTGGACGCCTCCCAGAAACCCACTTGCCGTGATGTCCAGACCAGTGCCGAGACTAGGTTCAAATTTGAACTTGCCGAAGCCGCCGCCGGCATTCACACCGATATAGGCGCCAGTCCAATCAAAAGAGGCGGCAATCGGAGCAGCCTCTGAGATCACGTCGGCAGCATAAGCGCCGCTGGAGAGTCCCATCAGAACGGTGGTCGCAAGCAGGATAGATTTCATAGAAAAGCCCCTTCAATCGAATGAACGCATCGCGGAAGGCCGGCGCCGTGTCGATGCCTTCGATCCTGGCATTGAACATCGCTGCCTTGGGCATTTCCTTCGCCCAAACGGCACCAGCCACCGTCGACCAGTGCGCAGCTTGTGGCCATCCTCGGCCACGGTGATGAATGGCACCTCATCTGTCGGTGCGATGTTGTAGCGCGGCTCATCGTTGCCGCCGATTTCGGCCGGCGCTGTCAGCCGGTAAAGGCGATGGAGACATCCTCGACATCGAGCGTCATGTCTTCAGGGCAGAAAGAATTGGAGCCGCGGAGCTCTTCAAACTGCCGATGCGGGCCTCGGCCGTCTATGTCACCGGCAGTTTCGTTGAGAAGGTCCAGAACGCCGGTCTTCGCGGTGTCTCGTTCGCCCATGTGTGGACATCTGCGGAGAAATGAGCAGGCCGCCGATTCCCGACCCGCCCTCTAAACCCACCCAGCCTTCTGGAAAAACCCCGGCACGTCATCCAGCCCATGCGCAATCGCATCCGGCTCATAGTCCGCCGGCGGGCGGCGCCCGGTGCCGCGATCGACCCATACCGCGCGAAAGCCGAGGTCGCGCGCGGCGGTCAGGTCGAGATGCGGGCTGGCGCAGATGTGCACCAGCTCTTCCCTAGTCACGCCAAGGGTCCGCCAGGCATGTTGGAAAATCTGCCGCGACGGCTTGTAGGCTTGCGCCTGTTGCGCCGTGATGACCCGGTCTATTGCGCCGCCCAACTGCGCGACATTGCCGGCGATGATCGCATCGTCGGTGTTCGAGATGATCGCCAGCTTGAAGCCGGCTTGCTTCAGCCTGCGCAACGTCGCGACGACTTCCGGGAAAGGCGGCATCCGCCCGATCGACGACGTCAACAGCTCCGCGTCGCCGGCATCCGCTTCCAGCGAAAAATCGCGCATCGCCAGCTGCAAGGCTTTTGCCGTGACGTCGGCGAAGGAGAGATGCGGCTTGGTATGCTCCAGCTGGTGTTCGTGCCGGTCGTAGACGGGAATGAATTCTTCCGCCTCGATCTTGCGGCCTTTGCGCGACAGGATCGTCTCCATCGCCGCCATCAGCCCTTCATCCCACTGGATCAACGTTCCGTAGCAGTCGAAGGTAAGCCAGGTAGGGCGGGGACCGTTGAGTGCCATTCGGGAGACCTTTGCGAAGAGCGGCTGGTCAATCATATTTGAGTAGCCTGTCGAGGAATGAAATATTCCAAACCCGCCTTTTATCCAGTCCATGGCGCCCGGATCGGTGCCCGTTCGCCAATCAAGTCGCCGTCAGCCGGCATTCACCGCCCTTACACGCTCCCGCTCCACCAGCGGGACTCCAGCTTGAAGGCGAGCCGGGAACATTATCTTGCGCGGATGCGTTCATGATCCTGCAAGGGACGGATTTTTTCCGGAGGCTGACGATGCACAGCTTCGAAATGATCGATCTGCTTTGCGTGGTCGAGGCTTGCAAGCGCGATCCCGCGGTTGGGAATTTCGTCTCGATGGCCGAAGGGGTGGAAGAGTTGCGGGTGCTGACCGGCGATTTCGTGTCATCGGACCACGCGGTGGCAAATGCGCTTTCGAAGGTGGCGCTTGCGCGAGGGTGCTCGGTTCTGTTCGACGAACAGGCGGGCGCCGAAATCCCTTTCTGAGGCCTGGACGGCCAAATCCTGGCCCGGCAGCCAGAGCCTTACGGGGAGAAACCCTCCCGTCTAGCCGCCCTTCACCGCCCGCACGCTGTCCCGTTCCACCAGCGGGCACTCCAGCTTGGTGATCGGATAGCGTCCTCGCCCAGGCGCCGGCGGCGCTTCCAGCTGTTCGATCGCCCACTGCCCCATCGCCATGTGCGGCAGGATCGAGGTGGTCAGCGGCGGGAACAGGTGACGGGCGATTTCCTCGTCGTCGTAGCCGACCACGGAGATGTCCTGCGGAATGTGCAGGCCGGCCTCCTTCAGCGCTTCGTAGCAGCCGATCGCGGTGCGGTCGTTCTGGCAGAAGATGGCGGTCGGGCGGTCTTTTAGCGCGAGCAATTTGACGGTCGCGGCATAGCCGGCGCTCGCCGACCAGTCGCCCTCGACCACCAGTTCGGGATCGAACGGGATGTCGGCGGTGGCGAGCGCGCGGCGATAACCTTTCAGCCGGTCCTGCGCGGCCTGCATCCAGGGTTCGCCGGTGATGGTGGCGATGCGGCGGTGGCCGTGGCTGATCAGGTGCCGGGTGGAACTCTGGCCGCCGGCGATCTCGGAGGGCACCACGGCCGGGAAGGCATAGTCCGCCGTGTAGCAGTTGAGCAGGATCACCGGGATGTCGAGGCCGTAGAGGTAGTCGGGCGCGGTGATCTCGCGGGTGAAGATGGTCATGTAGATCAGCGCCGAAATGCCCCGCCGGGTCAGCGCCTGGATGGCGCGCGGTTCCATCACGGCGTCGCCCATGGTCTGCGCCACCAGAAGCACGTTGCCGGCATTCCACGAGGCCTGGCGGGCGCCCTCGATGGCGACCACCGCTTCCGGGCTGGTCGCCAACTGGTCGACGGCGAAGCCGATCACCCCGTCAAGTCCATCGAAGGCCGGTCCTTCGAAGACTGGCCCCTCGAAGGCGGCAATCGGCGTCTTCAGCGCCGAGAAGGCGGGCGCGCTGTAGCCGAGCGCGCGGGCGGCCTCGATCACCCGCTCGCGCGTTTGCTGCGACAGTTTTATCCCCGGCGAATTGTTGAGCACGAAGGAAACCGTCGCCTGCGAACAGCCGGCGGCCCTGGCGATGTCGGTCATGGTCACCCGGCCCTTGGGCTTCGCCGCTGCCTTGCGGCGCCGCGCCGCTTCGATCGGGCCGTCCGTTGTCTCGCTCATTGCATTCGTGTCCCCAGATCCCGGCCCGTCCTAGCGGCGGCCTGGCCGTCCGACAAGATGGTGCGGCGTCGCCAGCTTATAGAAACCGTCGCTGCGTTTATACCTATTAGTAGACTGTCCGTCCATCGGCCATGAGACGATGTCCATCCCGGAACGGCAGGGACAGAAAGGCGTGAACGCCCGCGCGCCAACGCAGCGGTTTGTCGGCAAAGCAGCCGCCAAGCCACAACGATGGGTGCCCCGGCAGGCTCTAACTAATACTGTTTACTAATACAAAAATGCGCTGTAACGTCGATCGGTCGCGTCCAGGTCCGGTTGGATCCGGAGCGGCGGGAGGTGCATGTAAACGGCCCGATGGCGAGCGGATAGTGCCCCGCGAAGCTTTGTCTCGGACATGTGATATGTCAGACAAATCGGACTATTTACGAATGAGGGATGAGTCTCTAAAGTCCGTGCTCGTGGCTGGAACGGCGCCATTCTTTCAGTGCCGGGTACCCTTGAGGAGGAGGGGCGTCCAAGCCGCAAGCGGCATATTCAGGTGAGCAAGCAATTCTAGTGACTAAGACCGGTCAGCCGAATGGCTGCACCAAAACGGGAGGTTGAACATGAAATCCTTGATACGCAATGCATCCGTGGCCACCGCAGCGCTGCTGCTTGGCCTCACGGCGACAGCCATCGCGCGCGCCGACGACAAGCCGACGCTGGCCTTCGTCGTCAACGGCGCTTCCGATTTCTGGAAGGCGGCCGAAGCCGGCGTCAAGAAGGCGCAGGGCGAACTGCCCGACTACACGCTCGAGCTCAAATATCCGGAACAGTCCTCGGTCGCCATCCAGCAGCGGCTGATGGACGATCTGGTGACGGCCGGCGTCAAGGGCATCATGGTCTCGGCCGTCGATCCCAAGACCTCGACCGACGGCCTGAACAAGATCGCCTCGCAAACGGCGCTGTTCACCACCGATTCGGATGCTCCACAGACCAAACGCGTCGCCTATATCGGCTCGTCCAACGTCGATGCCGGCAAGCAGGCGGCCGAAATCGCCAAGAAGGCGATGCCCGATGGCGGCAAGTGCCTGGGCTTCGTCGGCCTGCTCGGCGCCGACAATGCCAAGGAACGTATCCAGGGCATGAAGGACGGTCTGGCCGGCACCAAGATCGAACTCGTCGACGTGCGCGGCGACGACATCGATCAGGCCCGCGCCAAGAAGAATGTCGAGGACGCGCTGGTCGCGAGCCCCGACGTCACCTGCATGGTCGGCTTCTACTCCTACAACACGCCGCGCATCTATGAAGCGCTGCGCGACGCCGGCAAGCTCGGCTCGATCACCGTCGTCGGTTTCGATGACGATCCGATCACGCTGGGCGGCGTCAAGGAAGGCACCATTGCCGCCACCGTCGTGCAGCAGCCCTTCGAATGGGCCTATCAGGGCATGAAGCTGATGGCCGCCTATCTCAAGGGCGACAAGTCGGGCATCCCGGAGGGCAATTTGATCATCATCCCGACCAAGATCATCGGCAAGGATGACGTCGACGCCTACGCCGCCAATCTGAAGGCGATGTCTGGAAACTAAGCCCAAGGCAGTTCAGCCGGCTCAAGTCGCTTGAGCCGGCTGTTCGCATTGACGAACCCGTCGAGGACCGTCAGTCTGCCGGGAGGCCGGCCCGTCAACTGCTGTCAGGCATGATGAATTATTCCGACACATCCATCGCCGCGACCAACCCGTTTCTCAGCCTTGAGAACGTGCGCAAGACCTATCCGGGCGTCGTCGCGCTCGATGGTTTTTCCATGGAGGTGAGGCCGGGCGAGGTCATCGGCCTCGTCGGCGAGAACGGCGCCGGCAAATCCACCTTGATGAAGATCCTCGGCGGCGTCACCAAGCCGGACACCGGCACCATCACCGTCGACGGCACCGCCCACAACAGCCTGACGGTCGAAGGCAGCCTGGGTTCGGGCATCGCCTTCGTCCACCAGGAACTCAACCTGTTCGACAATCTCGATGTCGCCGCCAACATCTTCTTCGGCCGCGAGCCGCTGCGCGCCGGGCCGCTCAGGCTCGTCGACCGCGCCCGGCTGCGCGCCATGGTGGCGCCGCTGCTCAAGCGCGTTGGCGCCAATTTCTCAGCCGACATGCAAGTCGCCGACCTGTCGCTCGCCCAGCAGCAGATGGTCGAGATCGCCAAGGCGCTGTCGATCAAGGCGCGGTTGGTCATCCTCGACGAGCCGACATCGAGCCTGCCGATCGCCGAGACCGACAAATTGCTCGACGTCATCAAGGCGCTGAAGGCCGACGGCATCAGCGTCATCTTCATTTCGCACCGCCTGCACGAGATCGAGCGCGTCGCCGACCGTGTCGTCGTGCTGCGCGACGGCATGCTGGCCGGCACGCTTCAGAAACGCGACATCAACCACGACCAGATGGTCAAGCTGATGATCGGCCGCATGCTGAAGGAACGCGAGAAGGCCTCCGAAGCAGCCCGGGCCCCCGGTGCCGTTGCCCTCGCGGCCAAGGCGGTGCGCACCCCCACCTATCCCGGCCGGCCCGTCGACCTCGACGTCAGGCGCGGCGAAATCCTCGGCCTTGCCGGCCTTGTCGGCTCCGGCCGCACCGAACTGGCGCGGGTGTTCTTCGGCATCGAAGGCAGCCTTGGTGGCACGCTCGAACTCGATGGCAAACCGCTTGTGCTTGGCTCGGCCGCCGACGCCGTCGCGCGCGGCATCTTCCTGGTCCCGGAAGACCGCAAGCTGACCGGCATCCTGCTCGACCTGTCGATCGCGCAGAACATATCGCTGCCCAATCTGCCGGCGCATGCGAAGCGGTCATTGGTCTCGGCAAGTGCGGAAAGCGCCACCGCCGAGAAGCAGAAGAAAGACCTCGGCATCAAGGCGCCTTCGGTGCAGACGCGCACCGGCACGCTGTCGGGCGGCAACCAGCAGAAGGTCGTGCTCGGCAAGTGGCTGGCCATGAACCCGAAAGTGATGATCCTCGACGAGCCGACGCGCGGCATCGACATCGGCGCCAAGGCCGAAATCTACGGGCTGATGCGGGCGCTTGCCGATGCCGGCGTCGCCGTGCTGATGATCTCCAGCGACATGGAGGAGGTGATCGGCGTGTCCGATCGCATCGCCGTCATGCATGAGGGCCAGATATCCGGCATTCTCGACAAGGACCAGTTCAGCCAGGAAAACGTGCTGCTGCTGGCGGTGGGCAAGCAGCCGAAATAGTTTTGTAGCGCGGGTCTCGTGAGACCCGCGAACCTGCTCGGGCAGGCATTGGGGAGAAGACGATGAGCAAGAAAGATCTTGGGCTGCTGATCCTGATCCTGGTGGTCGGCGCGATCGTGGCCATCATCAATCCGCGCTTCCTGTTGCCAATCAACCTTGCCAACACCTCGAACCTGATCGGCCTGTTCGGCATCCTGTCGATCGGCCAGGCCTTCGTCATCATCACCGGCGGCATCGAACTGTCGGTCGGCTCGGTGGTCGCCTTGCTGGGAACGCTGTTCATCGACTTCATCGCCGTGCGCGATCTGGACTGGCCGCTGGCCTTCGTGCTGATCATCGCGCTTGGCGCCATCATCGGCCTGGTGCATGGCTGGCTGATCACGCGGCTCAAGCTGCAGCCCTTCGTGGTGACCTTGTGCGGGCTTCTGATCTATCGCGGCGTCGCCCGCTTCTACACCGCCGACGGCACCGCCGGCTTCGCCTTCGGCCAGAATTTCCCCGAGCTGGAATTCCTCACCGCCGGCCGCTCCTGGGGCGTGCCGAACTCCTTCATCGCGCTGATCGTCATCGCCATCGTCATGTGGGTGGTGCTGCACCGATCGGTGTTCGGCCGTTATCTCTACGCCATCGGCAAGAACGAGGAAGCCGCGAAATATTCGGGCATCCGCACCGGCCGCATCGTCATGGCCGCCTATGTCATCTGCGGCGTGCTGACGGCCTTGTCGGCGATCTATTTCGCCATGTATACGCGCTCCATCTCGCCGGCCAGCCACGGCCAGTTCTACGAGCTCTATGCCATCGCCGCGGCAGTGCTGGGCGGCTTCTCGCTGCGCGGCGGCGAAGGCTCGCTGATCGGCGTCGTTCTCGGCACCGTGCTGCTGCAGGAGCTGCAGAACCTCGTCAATCTGCTCGGCATTCCGTCCTCCCTCAACTTCGCGGTGATGGGCGGCGTCATCCTCATCGGCGTGCTGGTCGATCAGCAATGGGGCGTGTTCAGGGCACGGCGGCTGATGGTCGAGGCCGCCCGCAAGAACGTCGCCGGCGCGCCGGCGGAATAGCCGCGCCGCCAATTCAGCGGCAAGGAACATCCCGTGCGGGCCGGTCGCTATCGATCGGTCCGGCGGGCCGCGCGGCGAACGCTATGCAGCAGGACGGCGAGGCAGCCGACCAGCAGCAGCACGCCGCCGATGAGCGGCGGCAGCGCCAGCAGCTTCACCGCCGCCACGACGGCGGCCACCAGGACCAGCGCCAGCAGCGCCAGGTTGCCGTCATCGACGAACATGCCCAAGAACTCCCTGGCAATGAGACGAACGGCGTTCATCGGGCGAGCCCTCCAGCGGCGGCGGGATAGGTGCTGCGCAGCCAGCGCACCATGGCGAAGGACGCCAGCGCGACCATTGCGAAGATGGCGAGCAGAGCGAGATCGGCGCCCGGCCAGTCGGCACCAATGCCCTCGCCGGTCCAGAAGATGCCGAAGCTGGTCAGCATCAGCCCGACCACGAATTTGAGCGCATTCTCGGGAACGCGCGCCAGCGGCCGGTGGACGGCCGATCCGACAAGCATCACCAGGATGAATGCCACCAGCGCGCCCAGGCCGGCGTAAAGCGTCTGCCCGTGGGCCGCGCCGACGGCAATGACGATGAACACCACCTCGACGCCTTCCAGCAGCACCGCCTTGAACGAGGCCAACCCGGCGAGGTAGTCGGCGCGGCGGTCATTGGCCTGTCGGTGCAACGCGGCGGTTTTCTTGGCGAAGGCTGCTTCCTCGTCATGCAGGGCGATGACGCCGACACTGCGCAGGATGGCCTTCCGCAGCCAGCGCATGCCGAACAGGATCAAGAGTACCCCGACGGCGAATTGCAGCGCGGTGGTCGGCACCAGCGCCAGCAACGGGCCAAACGCCAGTACCAGCGCCGCCAGCACCGCCAGGGCCAGCGCGGCACCCGTCAGCGCCGGGCGCCAACCGCGCGCCACTCCGACCGCAAGCACGATGGTGAAGGCCTCGACGACCTCGACGACGGACGCGAGAAACGCCGCCGTGACCGTCGAGAGGATGGGCGTCAGTGTTTGCATGAGAGGCTTCCTGTATCGTCTCGGTCGAGCATGATCTTTTTTGCCGTTCGTTTCCACCTTCGGAAGGGCAGTTCAGATCACTGTGCGGTCAGCATCACGCAATGCTTCGATGGCAGCAAAAGCAAGCGAGGCGCTAGCCGGCGGAGCTTCGTCCAGTCGAGCCGCACACGCCGTGGCTGCAGGAGGGCAGGTCCTACCTCCTTGTTCGGCGCAATTCTGATTGGAAACCGTTTCACACTTTCCTGGATCTGCTCTTGATCAGATCAGGCCCGACATGTCGGAAAAGGCCATGGCCTTGCGCAACAGCTCGGCGAAGCGTTCGCCGGCCACTTCGCGCGCGCCGCTGTTGTCGATCGGGGTGACGCCCGGACCGGACAGGGTGACATTGGCGCTGCGTGCCAGCCGCGCCAGCACTTCGCCGCGCGACTCGCGGCCGCGCATCGCCAGCCGCTCGGCCAGCACATCGGGCGAGGCGGTGATCTCGACGATGGCCAGGTTGGCGTAGCGCTGGCGCAACACCGGAATGACCGCGCGCGATACATTCGCCACCGCGACGTGGCCGTTGGCCACCGACCAGTCGACATCGGCGGGCAGGCCATAGCGCAGGCCATGCGCCTCCCAGGAGATGGCGAAGGCGCCGTCGGCCTCGGCCTCGACGAAGGCGGCGTCGGCCAGCGTGTCGTGATCCTCGCTCGCCGCATCGCACGGCCTGGTGATGACGCGGCGGACGAACTCCAGCCGCGTCTCATCGGTGAACAGCGCGCGGGCGTAGCCGATCACCGTGTCCTTGCCGGCGCCGCTCGGGCCGACGACCGCGACGAAAACGCCATGGCGGATCGGAAACGTTTCGGCGGACAGTTCACGCTCGATCAAGGCCGACACCATCATGCAACCCGCAGTCCCTGCCGCCAGACGGTGCGCACCACCGGGACATGGTCGTCGACGCGCACGCGCACCAGATCGGCGCGGCGGCCCTGCTCGATGATGCCGCGGTCGTTGAGGCCAACGGCTTCGGCCGGGTTCTTCGAAACCATGGCGACCGCCTGCGGCAGCGAGATGCCCTCGACCACGTCACCGAGGAAGAAGGCGGACTGGATCAGGCTGAACGGAATATAGTCTGATGACAGGATGTCGAGCAGGCCGTCGCTCGCCAGCGTGCGGGCCGAGACATTGCCCGAATGCGAGGCGCCGCGCATGACGTTGGGCGCACCCATCAGCACGCCGAGCCCGGCTTCTTTCGAAGCGCGCGCGGCTTCTTGCGTGGTCGGGAACTCGGCGACGCGCACGCCCTGTTCGATCGCCTCGCCGACATGGCCAATGGTGGCATCGTCATGGCTGGCCAGTACGATGCCGCGCTCCTGGCAGGCGGCGGCGATATGCACCCGGTTCGGCCTCGAATTGAGCGCCGACTCGCCCATCCGCTTCTCGCAGAACAGCTTGAAGTCGCGGTCGGTCAGCTTCAGCTTGCGCTGGTAATAATAGGCGTAGGTTTCCAGATTGACGAACTGGCGCTGTCCCGGCGCATGGTCCATCAGCGATGCCAGCTTGACCCGCTCGTCGCCGTCGAAATTGGCGAAGGCCTGCAAGCAGTCTGGCGCCGAAACCTCACAGCGCAGATGCAGGAAATGATCGGCGCGCAGACGATCCTGCGCGACGCTGTCCTCGATGGCATCCGCCAGCTTGCGGATATCGGCCAAGGTAAGATCGGCGTCCTCGTCCATGCCGACGCGCAAGGCGTCGAGCACGGTGGTGATGCCGGCCGTCGCCACCTGCGCGTCATGCGCAAGCACAGCCGCGATCGGATTCCAGCGCACCTTCGGCCTTGGTGCGTAATGGCCCTCCAGATGGTCGGTATGCAGTTCGACCAGCCCCGGAATGACATAGTCGCCGCCCATGTCCTCGCCGGTCGGGCTGCTACCTGCATCGACGTCGGCGATAAAGCCGCCGCGCAGCACCAGCGAGCCCTCGACGATCTCGTCGGCAAGCACGATGCGGGCATTGGAAAGAACGGTCTCGGCGGTCATTTCAGGCAATCCTTGGTTCTTCCTGTCGGAATTGTTCCGGCTCAGGCGGTCTTTCTGGCCGGGCGGCGCCCAAGCGCGTGATGGGAAAGCACCATGAACGGTGCTCCCGGCTCGAGTTCGACAAACAGCGTCAGCGCATCCACCAGCACCGGTTGCCGAAGCACGTCCGCGAACAGGCTGTCGATTGCTGCGCGCAGACGTGGGCTTTCCTGTGGCCCGGCCCGGCCGGACAGCGTCATGTGGAAGCGGAAGGTCTCGAAGACATAGGGGTAACCCCACTGGCAGAGGTTGCGAAACTCGGCCGGCTTCAGCGAATCCGGGCTGCGCCGCTCGATCTCGGCCTCGGTCAGCGGCGCACGGAACCGGTCGAAATCGCGCACGACGTCATCGGCGAAACGGTTGAGCGGCGGCAGCGGCCCTTCCGGCACCAGCGCGAAAAAACTGTCGATCTGGCTGACGACGAGACGCGGGATCGTCACCACCGGCGTTGCTTCGGCAAAATGGTCGAGTGCCGCGCGCAGCGAGGCCTCGGTCTCGTTGGCCGCCAGGCGGAAGGGCGCCTTCAGCGTCGCGTGAAAGCCGTAGCGGCGCGCCGAAGCGGTGTGGAAGGCGACTTCCGCCGCCGACAGGTCAGCCACCGCCTCGACCGGCTTCGTCGCGGCGCCGAACGGGTCGCGGCCCAGCCAGTTGGCGGCGATCCGCGCCAGCGGTTCGTCCTGCCGCGGGGTGAAATAAATGGCATAACGCATGAAAAAATCCTCGTCAGTCTCGCTGCCATAGGTGATTTCCATGACGGATTGACGAAGCTTTGAAGGGTTTTCGATGGCAAATCGACCCCTGTCGGTCCTTAGCCGACGATTTTTCCGAACTGGACCAGTGGCTTCGGCCGAAAACCCGGAAGGGTCAGGTCTTCATCAACCATTCGTGCTCGGGCGCATTGTGGAATTTCCACGTCCGCTTCGGTCCGGCCATGACGTTGAGATAATAGAGATCATAGCCATGGCAGGCGGCGCAGGGATGATAGCCCTCGGGCACCAGCACGACGTCGCCGTCCTCGACCGCCATCGCCTCGTCGAGCGCGCGATGGCCGCTCTTGTCGGCGTCGGTGTAGACGCGCTGGAAGGCAAAGCCCTGCGGCGGGTTGAGGCGGTGGTAGTAGGTTTCCTCGAGATAGGATTCGGCAGGCAGATTGTCCTGGTCATGCTTATGCGGCGGGTAGCTCGATGTGTGGCCGCCGGGCGTGATGACCTCGACCACCAGCAACGAGTCCGCCGGCTGGCCTTCCGGCAGTATATTGGTGACGTAGCGCGTATTGGTGCCCTTGCCGCGCACCTCCTGGCCGAGATCGTCGGGTCCGATCACCCGAACCGGCAGCCCGCCGCCGAGGCCCGGCGCCGAGCAGATGGCGAGCTCCAGCTCGGTATCCGCGATCACCGACCAGTCCGACCCCTGCGGCACGTAGACCGACCATGGCTTGCCTTCGAAGGGCGACATGCGTTCGCCGAGCAGGCCGAGATCCTTGCCGCCGGCCTTCGCCTTGCCCTTGCCGGTGACGAACACCAGGCAGATTTCGCGGTTGTCAGTCTTTCCGGAAGCCGTTTCGCCCGGCTTCAGCCGATGCAGGTCGAAACCGACATAGGTCCAGCCGGCGCTTTCCGGCGTCACATGGGCGACGCGGCCATGGCCTTTGCCGGCTTTGACGAGCAGCTTCGACATTTTTTGTCTCCTATTCCGTTGGCGTGAAGGCTCCGGGAAGCCAAGCCGTGTGTTTGAAAGGGCCATCGCAAATCTTCGGCCGGCGCCCTTCCGACTTCGTCATCCTAGGGCGTAGCAGGAGCGAAGCTCCGTCGCGAAGACCCTAGGATCCATGCCGTTACCTCGGCCGAAGGGCACAGCGGAGCGGAATTCTGCACCGTCACACCAGCCTCAAAGTCATGGCATGGATCCTAGGGTCTGAGCTGAGTCGCTGCGCTCCTTGCTCCGCCCCAGGATGACGAAGTTAGAAGCACTGCAAGCCAATCGCCAACGCATGCGATCAGTTACTCCTTCGGTTCGCCCTCGGCCGGCGCCTTGTTCTCGTCCGCCGGCTTGTAGAGGTAGAAAAACTGCCAGACGCCGTAGCCGGCGAAGCCGAGCGCGATGACGCCCCAGAACGGGGTGCCGGTGGCGAACTCGATGATCGACCAGATGACGCAGACCGCGACGACGGCGACACGCCGCCAAAGCGGGCGGAAGAAGGGGTGCTCGGAATCTTTCATCGGGCTAACCTACAGCAACCTGCCTCGCCGTGAACCCTCGCATCAGGCATTCGGGAAACCCTGGGTTTCCACCGTGTAGCCGGCTGATGTCATCACCCGCATCAATTCCTTGTGGCCAACCTCAGCCATCTTGAGCGGCGGGTTCTTCTTCGGGTCCTGCTCGGCCTCGACCACGAACCAGCCCTCATAGCCATGGTCGGCGAAGCGCTGCACGATGGCGCCGAAATCCAGCGAACCGTCGCCCGGCACGGTGAAGGCGCCGAGCGCCACCGCGTCGAGGAAGGATTGCTTGGTGCGATCGAGCTTTTCGATCACCCCCATGCGCACATCCTTCACATGCACGTGGCTGATGCGCTTGTGGTGGTTGTCGATGGCGCGCAGCACATCGCCGCCGGCGAAGGCCAGATGTCCGGCGTCGAGCAGCAGCGGAATGCCTTCGCCGGAATGGCGCATGAAGGCGTCGAGCTCCGGCTCGGTCTCGACCACCGCCGCCATATGGTGGTGATAGGAGAGCGGCATGCCTTGTCCGGCGCACCATTCGCCGAACGCGGTCAGGCGCCCAGCATAAGCCTTCATCTCGTCGTCCGAGAGTATCGGCTTGGTGGCCAGCGGCTTGGAGCGGTCGCCCTGGATCGAGCGGCCGACCTCGCCATAGACGATGCAAGGCGCGTTCACCGCCTTGAACAGGTCGATCATCGGCTGGATGCGATCCTGGTTCTTTGCCATCTCTTCGTCGACCAGCGTGCCGGAAAACCAGCCGCCGCACAGCGTCACGTCAGCCTTCTTCAGGATCGGCAACATGACAGCGGGGTCGTTGGGAAAACGCCGGCCCATCTCCATGCCGGTGAAGCCGGCCGAACGCGACTGGCGCAGGCATTCTTCCAGCGACACGTCATCGCTGAGTTCGGCAAGATCGTCGTTCCACCATGCAATGGGGGACATGCCCAGTTTGGCTTTCAAGTTCTAGCTCCGGTTTCTTGTTCACCCTCCCCCTTGTGGGGAGGGTCGCTGCGCAGCAGCGGGGTGGGGGTCAGCGCCGATATCAATCGCCAACGCTCTGCATCTGCCGCTTCTCGTCATAGGCCTTGCGTGCCGCGTTGACCTGGGGCCGCGCCGACACTTCCGGCACCGCCACATCCCACCAATGGCCGCCGGCATCGGTGGAGACCAGCGGGTCGGTGTCGATGACCAGCACCGTGGTGCGGTCGTTTGCCTTGGCCTTTTGCAGCGCACTTTCCAGCCCGGCGATCGACGGCACTTTTTCGGCGATCGCGCCCAGGCTCGCCGCGTGCGCGGCGAAGTCGATGTCGGGCAGGATCTCGTGGCGCGAGTCCTTCAGGAGGTTGTTGAAGTTGGCGCCGCCGGTGGCCATCTGCAGCCGGTTGATGCAGCCATAACCCCTGTTGTCGAGCACCACGATGGTGAGCTTCAGGCCGAGCATCACCGATGTGGCGATTTCGGAATTCATCATGAGGTAGGAGCCGTCGCCGACCATGACGACGATCTCCCGGTCGGGCTTGGCCATCTTGGCGCCGAGCCCGCCGGCAATCTCGTAGCCCATGGTCGAGAAGCCATATTCGCCATGGTACGAGCCGGGCGCTCCCGCCTGCCAGAGTTTATGCAGTTCACCCGGCAGGCCGCCCGACGCGTTCAGCAAAATCACGCCTGACCCCATTGCACGCTGCACGGCGCCGATCACCTGCGCATCCGAGGGGAAGGCAGCGTTGGTCGACGCCGTCACCTTGGAGGCGTCAACCTGCCAGGCCTTCTTCCCGGCAGCGGAATTGTCGGTCCAGGCGGCAGGCGCTTTCCAGCCCTTGAGCGCGGCACCCAGTTCGGCCAGCCCCTCGACCGCGTCGGCGACCAGCGGCAGCGCGCGGTGCTTGCCGGCATCGAAAGGCTGCACGTTGAGCCCGATGATGGTCTTGCCGGAGTTCTTGAACAGCGCCCACGAGCCGGTGGTGAAATCCTGCAGGCGCGTGCCGATGGCCAGCACCACATCGGCCTCTTCGGCGAGCCTGTTGGCGGCCGAGGTGCCGGTGACGCCGACCGCCGCCATGTTGAGCGGATGATTGTCCGGCAGCGAGGATTTGCCTCCTTGCGTCTCGCAGACCGGGATGCCGGCGCCTTCCACGAATTTCGCCAGTTCATCGGAAGCCTGCGAATAGAGCACGCCACCGCCGGCGATGATCAGCGGCTTCTTCGCGCCCTTGAGCGCCGCCGCCGCCGCTGCCAGTTCGCCGCGATCCGGACGCGGCCGGCGCTGGTGCCAGACCCGCTCGGCGAATAAGCTCTCGGGATAGTCGTAGGCCTCGGCCTGTACGTCCTGGCAGAGCGACAGCGTTACCGGGCCGCATTCGGCCGGATCGGTCAACACCTGCATCGCGCGGCTCAGCGCCGGGATGATCTGTTCGGGCCGGGTGATGCGGTCGAAATAGCGCGACACGGGCTTAAAGCAGTCATTGACCGTCGCCGTGCCGTCGGAAAAGTCCTCTGCCTGCTGCAGCACCGGATCCGGAATGCGGTTGGCGAAGACGTCGCCCGGCAGAAACAGGACGGGCAACCTGTTTACGTGCGCCAGCGCCGCCGCCGTCACCATGTTGAGTGCGCCGGGGCCGATCGACGAGGTCGCGGCCATGAAGCGGCGGCGGAAATTGGCCTTGCCATAGGCGATCGCCGCGTGCGCCATCGCCTGTTCATTATGGGCGCGGAAGGTCGGCAATTCCTGCCGCACCTGGTAGAGCGCCTCGCCGATGCCGGCGACATTGCCGTGGCCGAAGATCGCCCAGACGCCACCAAAGATCGGCACTTTCTTGCCGTCGATCTCGGTCATCTGTCGGCTGAGGAAGCGGGTCAGCGCCTGCGCCATCGTGAGGCGGATTGTCTTGCTCATCTTGTTTTCCTCCGCGGTCCTGCGTCGCGTCTTGTTATGCTGCGCTCTTCTTATGCTGCCTTGCGGCCGCGCGCGGCAAGCCACGCTTCGGTCAACTGCTCGAAGCGCGACGCCATGTCGGCGATGGCCTCGTCATCCGACATCTTGCCGGCCAGCCATTGTTCGGCCGCGTGGACGAAGATGGTGCGCCCGACGGCAAAACCCTTGACGATCGGCGCCTTGGCGGTAGCGGCGAAGGCCGCTTCCAGCTCGCCTTGCGGCGCTTCCAACCCAAGCAGCACGATGCCGCGGCACCACGGATCGTGTTTCAGGATGACGGCTTCGATCCTGGCCCAGGCACCGCTCGACGCCTGTGGCTCGAGCTTCCACCAGTCCGGCTTGATGCCGAGCGCATAGAGTTCCTCCAGCGCACGCGGGATCGTCGTGTCGTCGAGCTTGCCATGCTTGCCGGCGATGATCTCGATGAGAAGCTCCCTGCCGACTTTCCGCGCCGCCTCGAACAGCGCGCGCAGCTTCTGCTGCTGCTCTTCCTTGAGCGCCGCCGGATCGTCCGGGTGGTAGAAGCACAGGCACTTGATGCAGTGGTCGACAGGCCATTCGGTGAGCTGCGAGCCGATGTCCTGCGAGAATTCGAAGCGCAACGGCCGCGAACCCGGCAATTCGACCGGCCGGCCGAGCCAGGCGAAGGGATGGCGGGCGAATTCGAACATCGCCTCGCGGCCATGTTTCTCATCGATCAGCATGCCGTAGCCGTCGCGCCCGGCGGCGACCTTGGCCGCCGCCTTGACCGCCAGCACCTTGAAATCGCGGATGCGCGCCGGATCGGCGCCGGCCTTCGCGGCGACATCCTCGAGCTGGATGCGATGATCGCAGGCGAGCGCCATCAGCGAGGGAACGTCGCGCCGGCGGGTTGTCGCCCAATGAATGTGGTTGATCGCCTCGTCCTTGCGCAGCGCCCGATGCTTGCTGCCGTTCTTGAGGAAGAACTGCAGCTCCTCGAAGGTCGGATATTCCGGCGCGCACAGCAGCCGCGAGACGGCGAAGGCGCCGCAGGCATTGGCCCAGGTCGCCGCCGTCGCATGGTCTTCGCCGCCGAGCCAGCCGCGCAGGAAGCCGGACATGAATGCGTCGCCGGCGCCGAGCACATTGTAGATCTCGATCGGAAACCCCTTGCCGACGATGCCGTCTTCCAGATCGTCGCTGATCGGCCCGTCATAGACGATGCAGCCCATGGCGCCGCGCTTCAACACGATGGTCGCCGAAGACAGCGCGCGGATCGTCTTCAGCGCGCTCAGGCAGTCGTCGGCGCCGGACGCGATCATGATCTCTTCCTCGGTGCCGACGATGAGATCGCAATCGGGCAGCACCGTCTTCAACTGGGCCGAGACCCGGTCGGACTTCACATAGCGCTCGAAGCCCTCGGCATGGCCGGCGAGGCCCCACAGGTTCGGCCGGTAGTCGATGTCGAAGACCACCTTGCCGCCCTTGGCTTTCATGATGCGGATCGCCTTGCGCTGGGCGGCGTCGCTGTTGGGGCGCGAAAAATGCGTGCCGGTGACGACGACCGCACGGGCCGAGGAGATGAACGCTTCGTCGATGTCCTCTTCGGCCAGCGCCATGTCGGCGCAATCCGAGCGGTAGAAGATCATCGGCGAAACGCCTTCATCCTCGACCGAGAGCAGCACCAGCGCGGTCAGCCGCTCCTTGTCGGTCTTCAGTCCGTCGGTGTTGACGCCTTCGCGCTTCAACTGCTCGCGGATGAAGCGGCCCATCTGCTCGTCGCCGACGCGCGTCAGCAGCGCCGAGCGCAGGCCGAGCCTGGCCGTGCCGACCGAGATGTTGGCCGGGCAGCCGCCGACCGACTTGGCGAAGGAGGTGATGTCCTCCAGCCGCGAGCCGATCTGCTGGCCATAGAGGTCGACCGAGGCGCGACCGATAGTGATGACGTCGAGCGGCGCCTGTCTTGCGTCCACGGCTTCGCTCATTGGAACCTCCCGTCGGTCTTGTTGTCATGAACAACATTGTTTGGGTAACACGCGCGAGCGGCAGCGTGGCGCCGGCAATATGAAATAATAATTCCAATCCATAGTCAATATGGAATGAGCATTCCCTGATTGAAAAGTGCGGGAGCATGATCCCCGACCGAGGCCGCGGCAAGCTACCGGCTGGGCCCGGCTCCCAGCCTCGGCCGCGTCGCGTCAGGACCTGCTCAGGCCTTGCGCTTGCGGCCGACGTCCCGCCGTTTCTCGCCGACGCCGACGGTCAGCGCCATGGCCAGCGCCATCGTTGCCGACAGCGAACGGAAGCCGGCGAAGTCCGCCTCGGCGACTTCGAACCACACGCTGGCGAACTGGGCAAGCGGCGAAAACGAACTGTCGGTGATGGCCACGATCGGCACGCCCTGCTCGGAAATGGCGCGGGCTTCCTCGATGGTGGCCGGCGCGTAGGGCGAGAAGCTGATGGCGATGACGGCGTCCGCCGGCGTGGCGAAGGAGACCATCTCGGCGTTCAGGCCGGCTGCCGATTCGATCAGCTGGTTGCGGATCTTCAACTTGCCCAAAGCATAGGCGATGTAGCTCGCCACCGGGTAGGAGCGCCGCTTGGCCAGCACATAGATGGTCTGCGCCTTCGCCAGCAGCGAAATCGCATCTTCGAAGTGCGCGTCATCGAGCGTGCGCGAAATGTCGTTGAGCGAGGTGCTGGCGGCGGCGACGAAGCCGTCGAAGATCGCCCGGTGGCCCGCGCCGGCATCGGCCTTGGCGCGCAGCGCCTGCAACCGTTCGTCATAGGACGAATTGCGCTCGCGCAGCCGCTCGCGAAACACCTGCTGCAGGCTGGTGAAGCCGTCGAAGCCAAGCTGCTGGGCAAAGCGGATGAGGGTGGAGGGCTGCACGCCGGCCGAGGCGGCGATGCTGGCCGCGGTGCCGAAGGCGATGTCATCGGGATTGTCGAGCGCATAGGCGGCGATCTGGGCGATGCGCTTGGGCAGGCTTTCGCGCCGATCGAGGATCGTGGCGCGCAGCGTCTCGAAGTCGCGAGGTACCCGTTCGTCCATCGTCGGCCCGTCCAAGCTTGTCCAAAGCGCGTCATGTCGAAGCGGTTTCAGTCGGCGCGCTTTAGGCCGTTTGATCCCATGCATGTCGTTGTCCCAAACCGCTGCCCACTTTGGGCGACATGCACTGGAAGCGTCCTCTGTGCCCCATCATAGCGAGCCTGCGCAAGAACACCATAAAAAATGAGGCAGACATTCCATTCGAGATAAAAATGGACTAATTCATCCACGCAACCTTTCTGTCAGTGGAGGAACGAGGGAAGATGGTCGGCGTAGGTCTTATCGGCACCGGGTTCATGGGCAAATGCCACGCCATCGCGTGGAGCGCCGTCGGTGCCGTCTTTCCGGACGTGGCCAAGCCACGGCTCGTCCATCTCGGCGAGGTCAATGAGGACTTGGCCCGGCGCAAGGCCGGCGAATTCGGCTTCGAGAAGGCGTCCGGCGACTGGCGCGCGGTCGTCAACGACCCGGAGGTCGATATCGTCTCGCTGACCACGCCCAACCAGTTCCATCCGGAAATGGCCATCGCGGTTCTTCAGGCCGGCAAGCATTTGTGGTGCGAAAAGCCGATGGCGCCAAGCTTCGCCGAGGCCGAGGCGATGGCGGAAGCGGCGAAGAAGTCAGGCAAGGTCGCCGCGCTTGGCTACAATTACATCCAGAGCCCGGCCATCCGTCACATCGGCGCGCTGCTCGACGAGAAGATCATCGGCGAGGTCAACCATCTGCGCATCGAGATGGATGAGGACTTCATGGCCGATCCCGAGGCGCTGTTCTTCTGGAAGCACGAGGCCGCTTCCGGCTATGGCGCGCTCGACGATTTCGCCGTACATCCGCTGTCGCTGGTCACCGCGCTGTTCGGCCGCGTCGCCAGTGTCATCTGCGACATGGCCAAACCCTATGCCGACCGCAAGCTGGCGGCGGGCGGACGCCGCGCGGTCGAAACCTATGATATCGCCAGCGTCTTGATGCACCTGGAAAACGGCATTGCCGGCACGCTGCTGGTCAACCGCTCGGCCTGGGGCCGCAAGGGCCGCATCGCCATCCAGATCTTCGGCCCGAAAGGGTCGATCCTGTTCGACCAGGAGCGGATGAACGAGTTCCAGCTCTATCTCACGTCCGATCGCCCGACCGAACAGGGCTATCGCACCATCCTGGTGGCGCCGCAGCACAAGCCCTACGATCTTTTCGTGCCGGCGCCCGGCCACAGCCTCGGCTTCAACGATCTCAAGATCATCGAGTGCCACGAACTGCTGGCGCGGCTTGCCGGCAAGCCGGCACGGCTCATCGAGTTCGCCGAAGGCCTGGAGATCGAGCGCACCGTGCATGCAATGGCACGCTCCTTCAAGGAAAAGCGCTGGGTCGATGTGAGGTAGAGCGGCTGCTTCCCTTCTCCCCCTTATGGGAGAAGGTGTCGCCGAAGGCGACGGATGAGCAACCGTGCCTCAGACCGAAGCCGGATCCCAAGGTTTGTCGTCCCGGATCATGGCATTGAGGGTTGT
>NZ_AYWP01000053.1:0-22624 GCF_000502435.1 Mesorhizobium sp. LNHC232B00 | reverse complement strand
ATCTTCGCCCGCCGATACTGCGCCCCACCCAACAGCCTGGCCATTGTCGATTCACAAACCAAACTTCGGTTCCAAACCAGAGCCGCAACTGTGGAAAAGCCTTACAAGGGCTAGGCGCCATCCTAATACACAGCAGCTTGGCGGTCTGTGGCGCCAGGTCACGAAAATTCCAAGGGCATGGAGACCACGATGAAGGCACTTGTGAGAACCGCGGATGCACTGGGCGTACGCGAGGGCTATCCCATCCCCCGGCCGGTGGCAGGACAGGTACTTGTGAAGGTGATGGCATTCTGCCTAGGTCGGCCGGAGTTGGATGGCGATTACACCGGGGGTGACGAAGGCCGCATTGTCGGAAGCGGCGTTGCCGGCAGGATCGTCGCGGTAGGTGAAGACGTTCCCGCCTGGCGCCTTGGCGATATCGTTATCGTCGATCCTGGGCTCGGGCGCCGCGAAGGCAGCAGCGGTCTCATGGGTATCGACCGCGATGGTGGGGCCGCCGACTACCTGGTTGCCTCTGCGCTCGATGCATGCGCCGTGACGGCCGAACTGCCGATCAACATCCTGCCGCTTCTATCGTCGCACTACAGCCTGGGCGAACGCGTGCTCACCTGGGCGCGCCTCTATTCCGGAGAGACAATGCTCGTACTCGGCGCAAATGAGGGAGCAGGTCCAGCTGCTGTCGAACTCGCAGTCGCGAGGCATGCGACCGTCCACGCCGTAGCTGAGGATTGGGCTCACAACGCTTTGGTTGCGCTCGGTGCGAAACATGTAGAAAAGTCATTGGCCGATCTGGGGCAGTTCAAGACCAACGTCATTGCTGACTTCCGCACCGCGGGCGGTTGGCGGGACTGCTCGGCCCTACTTGGGCAAGATGGGATCTATGTCTCGTCCAAGGGCGACATTGCCCGCAACTCAGCGCCGGCCATCTCGGCCCTTGACGAGCCCGACATCTTCACCATGGAAACCCTGGAACATTTGGCTCGTATGGCCGAACACGGCAAGCTGGTGCCGAAGCCGGCCAAAGTGGTGGAATTTTGCAGCATAATGCATGACACCAGCGAAATCGTTTCCAAGCAGCAGCTCGGTCCGACTGTTGTCATCATGTGAGAATGAGCGCGCGATTGTCAGCCCCCGCGCCGGGGCGTCTCACAACGACCCATGTCAGGGCTAGTGCCGGCAAAGCGGGAGTATGATCTCGACAGGGAACGCGGTTGTCGGAAAGGATCCTGCTCGACAACGAACATTTTCATCATTGCCGAACGCGACTAGGACGCGGGCGTCCAGAAGACGTCCGCGTGGCAGTCCTGCCGGGCGAGGCCAAGGTCCAATAACGACTTGCGGCAGGTCTCGATCATGATGGGTGGACCGCAGAGGTAGGCCTTCATCCCCTCGCAACTGGTCAGATCCTGCCTGATAGCGTCGGCGAGAAAACCTTTGCGGCTGGCCGTTTCGCCGCTCGCGCTTGACAGCACGATCTGCGGCGAACCCCAGCCCAGATTTTTGCAAAGATGGCTGATCTCAGCTTCGCAATAGACATCTCTTTCTGACCGAACGCCGAAAAAGACATAGGCGGTTCTTGCAACCTGCTCACGGCTGAGCCAGCGGATCATCGACAGGATAGGTGCCAGCCCCGAACCTCCGGCACAGAACACCATTGGCCCAATATGCTGTTTGCGCAGATATGCCATGCCTTTTGGGCCGGAGATGATGGCTTCGTCGCCTGGCTTAAGGTCGGCATAGAGGTGTGGGCTGACTCTGCCGCCGGGAACCGCCCTTATGTGAAATTCCAGGAGGTTTGAGGTCGGCGTGTTGGCGAAGGAATAACTTCTCGGCGGATGCCGGGAAAATTGCACATTGGCATACTGGCCCGGAGCAAAGTCGAAGGGACGGCCGTCCTTCGCCACCATTTGCACCAAAGCGATGTCATGGGTAACCCGCTCGATGGACTGCACCGTCGCCTCGACCGAACGAAAGGCCGCAGGAGGCGCTTCTTCTCGGTCAAGCAGGGCAATTTCGCAATCGCTTCGCAGCATCGAGCGGCAGCCGAGAATATAACCCTGTTGCTTCTCGTCCTCGTCCAGGGCGACATCCAGATACTGCTTCATGTCCACGGAACCGGAGATGAGAGCGCATTTGCACTCGCCGCAAACTCCGTTTCTGCAGTCTGAAGGATAGTCGTGGCCGGTGCGTATGGCCGCTTCGAGAATTGTTTCGTCGTCTTGTACGGCGATCTCGTCCGCAAATTGCTGCACGATCAGTTTGTAGGGCATCTCCACGATCCAATAATGGCAGGCAGATTCAATTTCGCGGGGACGCGGAAAAAACTCTGCGCCCCTGCCGCTGAGAAAGAGCCGACGTTGCGACTGAACGCAATTTGAACAATGCGAAGCAAGGTTTCGCTTTGCCCGATGCAGGCTTGCCGCAGCGCGGATGACTGAGCGTTCGCAACACGTGGCGGGGCTGTTTGCCCGAACCTGATCAAGCTGTCAGCCAGCCGGCGCTCGGATTTTTCAGGGAGCGACGTGGCCTAGCCATTCGGTGCTGAAACCAAATGTTGGTTCGCACAATCATGATGGCCTGCCGGCAAGAGGTCGCGACACTCGTGGACGTCCGCGATAACTCGGCAAAGGCCGGATCTCGGTCGACGACGACAGGAGGATTTCAAAATGCCCAAGGCTCACGTGGTTCAGATAAAGCACCATGGCCCCCCGGAGGTTATGCACTTTGCTGACCTGGAGTTGGCGCCACCCGGCCGTGGAGAAGTGACCCTTCGGCAGACTGCCATAGGCTTCAATTTCATCGATATATCGCAACGCAAAGGCCTGGCGCCGCTTCTCTTGCCTACCGGCCTAGGACATGAGGCAGTGGGAGTGGTTGAGGATCTGGGTTCCTCAGTAGAGGAGTTCAAGATCGGCGATCGGGTCGCGTACATGGGCGCGGGGCCAGGAGCCTACGCGACTTTCAGGACCGTCAACGCCGAAAAGCTGGTTGCCGTTCCTGATAGCCTTTCGGACGAGGTGATCGCCGCCCACTTCTTCAAAGGTCTGACGGCGCAGTATCTGATACAAAAAACGTTCCCCGTGCGGAATGGGCATCTGGTGCTCCTGCACGCCGCGGCCGGCGGCGTCGGCTCAATACTGGCGAGTTGGGCCAGTAAGCTAGGGGCAACCGTCATCGGGACGGTCGGATCGGACGAGAAATGTTCTTTGGCGAAAGCCAACGGGTGTGCCTTCGCTGTCAACTATTCGAGGAAAGGCTGGGAGGACGAAATTCTCGCATGGACCGGAGGTACCAAGGTCGACGCAGTCTTCGATTCAGTAGGCAAAGACACATTCCTGTCTTCGCTGGATCTGACCACTGCTTTCGGAACTGTCATTGTCTTTGGCATGGCATCCGGACCGGCCCCGGCGATCGATCCGGAACTCTTGAACCGCAAAGGCTGTCTCTTCCTGACGAGGCCTTCCATTTTCCCGCACAACGCGGCAACGGCGCAATTTCGGGAGAACGCGGCAGACCTGTTTAAGGCCATGTCGGACGGAATGTTCGACACCAATACCTACTCCCGGTTCGACTTGACCCAGGTTCATGATCTGCATCGGGCCGTCGAAGCGCGCGAGGTTTCCGGTCCCGCCGTCATCGTCCCCTGATGTCCGAAGCCGGCGCGCCGACACTCTCTGACGTTCGCGAGCGCCTGCCCATTGGGCAACGCGGCCTGTCTGTGAGACACCGGTCCGTCCTTCGTTGCGGCCCCACGACACCGAACCAAGGTTCGCCCAAATCCGATTGAATGTACCCGAACTTGGGCACATTGTTTTCCCAACAACAACAACCAATGGGAACATAAAAATGTCGTACAAGTTGAAATTGGGTTTCGTCGCTGCGATCGCGCTGGCCGGTCAGGTGGTTCAGGCGGCCGCGGCCGACAGCATCACCATTGCGGAGTGGGGCGGTGCCTCTCAAGCCGCCGACCGCGCTGCGTTTTTCGAGCCGTTCGCCAAGGAAACCGGTATCAAGGCTGTCGACGACGTATGGCAGGGAGACCTGTCGACGGTCCTTAGCCAGGTGCAGACGAAATCCTACAAATGGTCTCTCGTCAGAGCAGAGACAGCGCTCGTCAAGCGCGGCTGCGAACAGGGCATTCTGGAAAAATTCGACCCCGCATTGGTCGGAACCGCCAAGGACTATCTTCCCGGGGCATTCCAGCCCTGCGGTCTCGCCTATGCAACGTTTTCGACCAATATCGCCTACAACGCAGACAAGCTGAAGGATAATCCCCCAACGTCGATCAAGGACTTCTTCGATCTCAAGAAATATCCCGGCAAGCGCGGGATTCGTCGTGACCCGGTCTATGCAATCGAGCTAGCGCTCCTGGCGGACGGGGTCACCCTCAAAGATCTTTACAAGGTCATGCGCACGCATGAAGGGATCGATCGCGCCTTTAAAAAGCTGGATACGATCAAGGACCAGGTCGTCTGGTGGGAATCGGGCTCGCAACCGCCACAGCTTCTGGCCGATGGCGAGGTGACGATGTCGACTGTCTGGGGCAACCGGATCGTCGCGGCTCAGAAAGAAGGCAAGAACCTGCAGATAGTCTGGGACTATCCCGGGCTTGACTACGACTGGTTCATCATGCCCAAGGGTTCTCCGGACGCTGCGAACGCCTCGAAGTTCCTCAAGTTCATCACGGAACCGAAGAACGCCGCCAAGCTGAGCGAAGTGGCGCCATTCGGACCTGTTCTAAAGGCTGCCATCCCCCTCGTCGGCAACCAGTATGTCGACAGCTTGCCGACCAGCCCGAAAAACAGCAAGAACGCCTTCGCGTTCGACTCCGAGTTCTATGCCGACAATCAGGAAGACCTTACTGTTCGGCTGACCAACTGGCTCCAGAAATAGCCATCTTCCAGGGCCACTGTCCCTCTCAACGGGAGTGGCCCTTTTTGGTTTTGATGCGGGATTATCGCCACACTGGCGTCTCGCCGGTTATGGGCGACGCTTCAAGCAGTTTGCTGGCGCCGTAGCGCCTCTCGGTGTTGCTCCGTGAAGCAATCATCGAGCCGGAAGTCGAGGATCAATCCGATGTCAGTGACCTCATTTCCCGCGGAAGCCGAGCAGGTTTTGCAGCCCGCACAGCTTTATCGCGCGGTGAAAAAGTCAGGCCAAAAGCGCAGGTTAGTGTCTCTTGCGCTGTTCGGCCCGCTACTGGCCTTCGTTCTCGTCTTTTTCATATTCCCGATCCTGTCCTTCATGGCATTGGCTTTTCACAACGACGAGGTGAGGACCGGCTTCCCATTGACGTCGCAAGCCATCCAAAGTTGGAACGGCATTGGCACCCCGTCTGAGCAGGTGTTTGAAGCGCTGACCCAAGACCTGCGTGACAGCTCGAAGCCGGAAGCGGTTTCGATCGCTGCTGCACGTCTGAACTTCGATGTTATCGGCTTCCGCTCGCTGATATTGTCCACGGCGTCCGGATTGCGCCAGGCGGCAGATGCGATGTCCAAGCCAGCACAAGAGGAGAGCGTACCAGACGGGTTTTCCATCTTCGGCAACGCCACCGCGGAAGACAGTTCGCAAGCAGCCGCAGGCCTTGGAACGCCGAAGCAGCAACTCATATCCATTGACCCCCGCTGGGAGGAGACGCGTTATTGGGCTGCCCTGAAGCGGGGCACGTGGGCGGTTACTCCCCTCTATATTCTGGCGGCGGTGGATTTGCGCACGGCTGACGACGGCTCCATCGAATGGGCATCTCCCGACCGCCAGATCTACCTCACTCTGATTGGAAGGACGTTCTTCGTCAGTGCCATCGTCACGCTGATTTCGATTGCCCTTGGCTTTCCCGTCGCACGGTTTATCAGCACTCAGCCTCCAAGCCGGGCCAACCTATTCATGTTTCTGGTGCTGGTGCCTCTGTGGACGTCGATTCTGGTACGAACCACGGCGTGGGTTGTCCTTCTCCAGGGCGAGGGGCTTCTCAATGACATCATAGTGAAACTCGGCCTTTCGGCTACGCGTCTTCCCCTGATCCACAACAGGTTCGGCGTGTACGTGGCGATGGTCCACATCTGTCTGCCATTCATGGTCCTGCCGCTCTACAGCGTGATGAAGTCGGTTCCAACGTCCTATACCCGTGCCGCGGCGTCCTTGGGCGCGGCACCACTGCGTGTCTTTTTCAAAGTCTATCTGCCCCTGGTTTTCCCTGGGGTGGCGGCAGGCGCGCTCCTCGTTTTCATAATGGGGCTCGGCTTCTATGTGACGCCGGCGCTTGTTGGTGGACCGCGCGACCAAATGCTCAGCTATTTCATTGCTGCCGCCATCAGCCGAGACTTGAACTGGGGTATGGCCGCGGCCTTGAGCATCATTCTGGTCGTCATCGTCATCGTCACGCTCATTGTTCTTAGACGGTTTTCGTCAACAGCCTTCACGCGTTGAGGAACGAAATGGTAAATACCTCCCTGGAAAGAGCATCCAATCTGGCGGTGGCAGTTGTCAGTCTGTTGGTGTTGTTGTTCCTGATCGTTCCGCTGCTGGTCGCGATCCCACTCTCGTTCAATCTTGAGCCTTATTTCACCTACCCGATGCCCGGCTATTCACTGAGGTGGTATGCCGAAATATTTGGCAGCAGTGCCAACGGTGTCGCATGGCATGCGGCGTTCGCCAACAGCCTGTTTATCGGCTTGTGCGCGTGTGTCGTAGCCACGGTGTTGGGCACCATGGCGAGCTTCGGCCTCAACCGCGAGGATGTGCCTTTCCGCGGCCTGGTTCAAGGCTTGCTGCTGTCTCCCCTGGTTGTTCCGGTGGTCGTCTTTGCTACTGGCTCGGTCTACTTTTTTGCGCGACTTTCCCTGGTTGGAACCTACACCGGCCTCATCATCGCCCACGCGCTGCTCGGGGTGCCCTATGTCGTCATCACCGTCACAGCCGCGCTGAGCGGATTTGACAACAATCTTTACAGGGCCGGCGTCAGCCTTGGCGCGACACCGCTTTCGGTCTTCCGCAAAGTCGTCTTGCCGCTGATCGCGCCGGGCGTCGCATCAGGTGCAGTCTTTGCATTTGTGGTCTCGTGGGACGAGATCATCGTTACGCTTTTCCTGGCCTATCCGGAACAGCATACGGTTCCGCGCAGGCTCTGGGCGGGTGTAAACGAACAGCTTAGCCCTGTCGTCATCGCGGCCTCCACGATCCTTTTCATCATCACGCTCGGCCTTCTCTTCGCGACGGAATATCTCCGCAGGCGAAACGAACGGCTTCTTGGCAGCGCATAGCGAGGACAGACAGATGAGCAGCCAATTCGATCCCTTCCTTCAATTTATCGACGTGCAGAAGGCATACGACAGCACCACCATGGTGGTGAAATCGCTTAACCTGAACGTGGCCAACGGCGAATTTCTGACGCTTCTCGGCCCATCCGGTTCGGGCAAGACCACGACGCTGATGATGCTGGCAGGGTTCGAGGAGCCGACGAGCGGTGAAATAAGGCTTCAGGGGCGTTCGATGAATGGCATTCCCCCGCACAAACGCGGCGTGGGTATGGTGTTTCAGAACTACTCACTGTTCCCCCATATGACCGTGGGGGAGAACCTTGCTTTCCCGCTGCAGGCGCGCGGCATGAACAAGGCTGAGCAGACGACCCGGATCCGAACCGCGCTTGACATGGTGAAGCTCGGCTCTTTCGCGGACCGGCGCCCGGGCCAGCTTTCCGGTGGCCAACAGCAACGCGTTGCTTTGGCGCGAGCCCTTGTCTTTGAGCCCGAGCTCGTACTGATGGACGAACCACTTGGCGCGCTGGACAAGCAGCTGCGAGACCATATGCAGCTTGAGATCAAGCATCTGCATGACCGTATCCGGGTAACGGTGGTCTATGTAACCCATGATCAGACCGAAGCCTTGGTCATGTCTGATCGTATCGCCGTCTTCAATGAAGGCCGCATTCAGCAGATCGCGCCGCCAGCGGAAATCTATCAAAATCCGGAAACGGATTTCGTTGCCCAGTTCATCGGCGAGAACAACCGGATTGAGGCCACGGTAAAACAGGCGAGCGGGAACCAGTGCCAGCTTGTGCTGAAGGACGGCGCCAATGTGTTGGCAAACTCGCCTCGCAAAGCCGAAGCAGGAGAGGCCCGCGTTCTGTCAGTGCGACCCGAAATGATCGTCGTGGGTCCCGATGCGCACGATCTGGCCAACAGCTACGAAAGCAAGGTGCGCGAGATCGTCTACCTCGGAGATCACGTGCGCGTCATTCTGCGGTTCGGCGGGATCGACGATCTTTCGATCAAACTGACGCACAGACGGGCAGCTAACCTTTCTATCGGTGATCCTGTGCGTTTCGGGTGGAAGCCCGAGGACTGCCGGGCCCTCTAGGTTTCTGCCTCGGCATTCCAGGCAACCGGTCCAAAGTTCGGGCGCATCAAAGCGTTTGATGATCCGGTTTGCACGGATGACACCGGGCAAGTCCATCCCCGCAAGATTCAACTGCAAGGAGCAGTCAAATGCATATTAGTGCACCTATTCGTTCGCACAACAGGTTCGCGCTCGATGACGAGGAAACGGCCGAAGTTTCGCGGGCGGACCGGGATCACTATACGCATGCTTGGCCGTCCTTTCGCTCTGCCTCGCAAACCGATTCCCTGGTGGTAACCGGCGGGGAGGGCGCATACGTCTTCGATGCCGCAGGCCGGCGCTATCTGGACGGCATGGGCGGGCTCTGGTGCGTGAATATGGGGTATGGTCGCGATGAGATCTGCGATGCGGTGGCCGAGCAGATGCGACAGCTACCTTACTACAATCCCACCGATGGGTTGGCGAATGTGCCGGCAGTGCGCCTTGCGGAAAAAATAGCATCCCTAGCGCCGGGTGAGCTCAACCGCGTCTTCTTCACCTGCGGCGGCTCGACGGCGAACGACTCTGCCGTCAGGCTGGTCCAATTCTATCAGAGCGTTCGTGGCAAACCTGATAAGCGGTTCATAATCACGCGCCTGCGAGCCTACCACGGCAGCACCATCATGACGGCATCTATGGGAGGCAATCCGCGCGAGCGCAGTCCGCACCTGCGTTACGTAACGGACATCATCCGGCAGGTCTCATGCCCCAATCCTTACCGCCGTCCCGACGGAATGAGCGAGTCCGAGTTTTGCGATTTCCTCGTCGATGAGTTGCGTACGACAATTTTGGAACTTGGGCCCGAGAATGTCGCCGCCTTCTTTGCCGAGCCGATCCTGGGATCGGGAGGTGTGATCGTACCTCCGGATGGCTATAATTTCAGAACCTGGCAGCTCTGCAAGGAATACGACATCCTCTACGTTGCCGACGAGGTGATCACCGCCTTCGGCCGGCTTGGGCATTTCTTCGCATCGAAAGACATCTTCGGGATCGAGCCCGATATCATCACATTTGCCAAGGGTATCACGTCCGGGTACCTGCCCCTTGGTGGGTTCGTTTTTTCGGACAGCATCCACAAGGTGCTCGTCGAAGCGGAGCCTCAGGCACCTTTCGTGAACGGTTATACCTACACCGGCCATCCGGCCGCGTGCGCGGCCGCCCTTGCCAATATCGCTTTGATGGAAAGTGAAGACATCTGCACTCACGTACGCAGCGAGGGCGTGTACTTTGAAAAGAAGATGCGCGAGCTCGCAGACCTGCCCCTGGTCGGTGATGTCAGAGGCAGCCATTTCATGATCTGCATCGAGAGCGTGCAGGACCGGTCCACAAAGGAGCCGTTCAGTCCTTCTGTCGGAGTAGGCGATCTCATCGCCAGGAATGCAGGACAACTTGGCCTCATCGTCAGACCGTTGAGAAACATGAACATCATCTCGCCCCCCCTGGTGCTTAGCCACGGCCAAATCGACGAGTTTGCGCGGCTCATGCGGGAAGCAATCGTCCTTACGCAAAATCAGCTCGTTGCATCGGGTGACCTTCGGATCGCCTGAGCGTGATGGGTTTGAGATTGTAGCATGCAGACTATCTATTCAGACGCTCACCTAGGGCACACAGATCGTGTCGAGCCGATGGGCAGCCGTATTGTGCCTGTGTCGGAAGTGCCCGAAAGGGCGACAGCGATCCTTGAAGCGGTGACTGCGCGTGGCCTGGGCGAAATCGCCAGGCCGCGCGATTTTGGCCTGGCGCCCATCCATGTCGTCCATCCGCCGCGCTACGTCGAGTTCCTCGCAGCGGCTTGGCGATTATGGGCGGAAGAGGGGCGTAGCGAGCCTCTGCTTCCAAATTTCTGGCGACCCCGAATCCCAAGGATGAACCCTGGAGCGGACATCTATCAAATGATCGACTACTATTCAGGCGATCCTGGCGCCTGCCTGGTTCAGGGGAGCTGGAACGCGATCCTGGCGTCGGCGAATTGCGCCGCAACGGCAGCCGAGATAGTTGCAGGCTGGGGCAGTGTTGCGTTTGCGCTCTGCCGCCCGCCTGGGCATCACGCCGGACAAGATCGCATGCGCGGCTCTTGCTACCTCAACAACGCGGCCATTGCCGCGCGCCGCCTGCGCCGCGAGGGAGCGCATAAGGTGGCGATAGTTGACATCGACTACCATCATGGAAACGGCACGCAGGAAATCTTTTATGAGTCCAGCGACGTCCTGACATGCAGCATCCATGTCGATCCAACTCTCGACTACCCTTTCTATGCCGGTTTTGCTGACGAGATGGGCAAAGGACCGGGGAAAGGGTTTAATTTGAACCTTGTGCTCCAGCGAGGCGCTGCTTTCACGCAGTGGGCGGTTGCGCTAGCCGCCTGTTTGCTGCGCGTCAGGGACTTCGACGCGGACGCGTTGGTGATAGCCCTCGGGGTCGACACCTACAAGGACGAGCCGACCCCCCCATGCTACTTCAGGCTGGAGAGCGAAGACTATTTCAGCGTCGGGAAATCGTTGGGCAAACTCAATCTTCCCACAGTGATCACGATGGAGGGTGGTTACAATCTCGATGCCGTCGGAACAAACGTCGCGAATTTTCTTGAAGGCTTTTTCGATTGTAATCGGCTCGCGTAACCGCCGGGGATTGTTTGACGGAAGATAGATCGCCGTTTTTCCTTTAAGCTGCGGATCGCTAGCTGCGGACGGTAAGCGACTGCCGTTTCAGGCCAAGTCCAGGTTCCAATTATAACGTCTCGCCATAGCCTGGAGATCTGGTCCTGGGACTTGCCTAGCTTGCCACCCGTTCTGGAAGGCCGAAAATCGACTTGATTTCCAAGTAGTCTTCAAATCCGAATTTCCCCTGCTCCCTGCCGTTTCCGGATTGCTTGTAGCCTCCGAAAGGTGCCGATGCGGTCAAGGGGGCGCCATTGATATGCACCATTCCGGCCCTGATGCGCCGGGCAACTTTCTCGGCTCTCGACAGATCTGCGGACGATACCGCTGCCGAAAGACCGTATGGCGTGTCGTTGGCCATCTCAATGGCCTCCTCGTCGTCACGGAATCCTATGATCGACAGGACCGGACCGAATATCTCTTCACGCGAGATCTTCATGTCGGGCTTCACACGACCGAAAACGGTGGGTCGCACAAAATAGCCGCGAGCGATGCCGATCGGCCGGCCCATTCCGCCGGCCGCCAATTCCGCACCTTCCTCGATTCCGGACGCGATGAGGGTCTGAACCTTCTGGAACTGGGTTGCGTTGGCGACAGGGCCAATCTGCGTTTCGGCAGACGTGGGATCGCCCACGACCAGCGCCTCGGCCACTTTCGAAGCGATCCGCATTGCCTCTTGCATGCGCTCTGCAGGAACCAGCAGGCGAGTGGGGGCTGTGCAGGTCTGTCCGGAATTGTTGAAGCAACGTCTGGCCCCGTTGGCGACCGCATCCTCGAAATCGGCGTCGTCGAGGATGATGTTGGGGGACTTTCCTCCAAGTTCCTGCGAAATGCGCTTGACGGTCGGAGCTGCGTTCTGAGCCACGAGAATTCCGGCCTGCGTGGAGCCCGTGAACGAGACCATATCGATCCC
Source organism: Mesorhizobium sp. LNHC232B00 (assembly GCF_000502435.1). Classification (NCBI taxonomy): domain Bacteria; kingdom Pseudomonadati; phylum Pseudomonadota; class Alphaproteobacteria; order Hyphomicrobiales; family Phyllobacteriaceae; genus Mesorhizobium; species Mesorhizobium sp. LNHC232B00. The sequence continues at coordinate 10,681 of NZ_AYWP01000053.1, read as the reverse complement.
GGGGTGACGTGCGATAGGCTCGCCCACGCCAGGTCCGTCGCCATTTGCCAAATTGAATACGCCTGCCGGATAGCCCGCCTCATCGATCATTTCCGCAATCAGCAAAGCCGACAGCGGCGAGATTTCGCTCGGCTTGAGAACCACGGTACAGCCAACTGCCAGGGCGGGAGCCAATTTGGCCATCACCTGATTTGCCGGCCAGTTCCACGGCGTGATCAAGCCGCAAACACCAATCGGTTCGCGGGCCACCCTGGCCGCCGCCAGCTGCTCGTCGAACCGAAAGCCCCTTAAGATTTCTAAGGCCTCAACCAGATGGTCAAGCCCAGATGGCGCCTGAGCCATCCTAGCCCAAGTGATCGGCGCACCCATTTCCAAGCTAATCGCTTCAGCAAGGTCTTCCATACGTCTGCGATAGATTTCGGTGAAGCGCTCCAGCAGCCGGACACGCTCTTCGATGCTGGTTCGAGAAAATGTCGCAAATGCCCTTCGAGCGGCAGCGACCGCCACATCGACATCGGCTTCAGACCCCAGCGCGATCACGGCGACTTTTTCCTCGGTCGCCGGATTGATGACGTCAAACGGCCGCGGCCTCACCGGAGCCACCCATTTTCCGTCGATGTAGAAGTTGGTCGCGTGCTTCATGTCGGCGGCTCCTTCCTGTTGCGGGGGAACCTATTTCGCCGTTAGGGGAAACGATATTGGGAATGTCGCATATCGATTTCGGAAAAAGTCCACTGAGGGCGGGTTTCCCGTGGAGAGGAAATCCCCTTCAGTCGGCCCGCGTCGGATCGAGCTTCGCCCATTCCGGTCGGGTAGGCCTCAATAGCCATTTGCTCCGATTTCCATTAATTTTCCGCCACAAGGACGAGAAGGAGCACCGCATGTCGAAGCTGAAGCAATTGAGCGACCTTGATCTCAAGCTCCTTCGGGTCTTTGTCGTAATTGTCGAACAGGGCAGCTTTGCCGCAGCTCAAGGGCAACTCAACATCTCCCAGTCGGTATTGAGCGAAAATCTCAAATCGCTGGAGATCAGGTTGGGCATTCGGTTGTGCGATCGCGGGCCAGGCGGCTTTCGGGTCCTGCCGGAGGGCAAGGACGTCTATGCCGCAGCAAAACGCCTCTTTTTGGCTGTTGAGGATTTCAAGTTCGATTTGGCGAGTGTGGGGGAGGGACTGTCGGGCGAGTTGGCCCTTGCCCTGGAGGATGACGTTATCGTAAATCCGGCGTCGCGAATTCCGGAGGCTTTGAAGGAATACGTAAACTCATACGGACGCCGGATAAAGCTAAAAATCGAGATAATGGCCGGATTCCAGGTCTTGAGCAAAGTTGCTGACGGCACCGCACAGGTCGGCATAACCGTGGCGGTAGACAGAACTCGCCTTCGAGGCATTCAATCAATCCCCCTCTTTAAAGAGACCCTGCGCTTATACTGCGCGGAAGGTCACGAGTTATACTCTGACAACAGTCCACTGGTGCAGCAGAAGATTCGCGAATATCATTACTCTAGTCGAGGTCATCTTGAGCCGGAGAATTTCGCTGGCACGCTGAAGGCAGGAGACACCGAAGACATTGGATTGGGAGCGCAAGCTCAGCTGGCACTGATCCTGTCCGGGCGCAACGTGGGATATGTACCGGATCACGTCGCTGCTCCATACGTTGCATCGGGGAAATTGAAGCAAATTGGCGAGGTGGGTTCGGAGAATGACGTGGTGGCTGCCATAAGGTCCAAAAACTCTGGCTTGAAGCCGATCGAACAGTTGATCCGAGTGCTTGAAAGGGTTCACAGCAAGCAGCCGAAATAGGGTCGGCACGTCCTAATAAGGGCGAAACAAAGTTCGTCCGTTGCGTATAGTGGGCGCGCTTGTCTCGGCGCATCATTCCCCTTCGAAAGAAGAGGAGAAAGCCGTGCTCCAGAAACGTCCCTCCGTCGGGCCACTAGATTCACTCCAAGTTCCTCGTTTTGCCGGCATATCTACGTTTATGCGGCTACCGTACCTGCCAGATGGCGCTGATGTGGATATCGGCATCGTCGGGGTGCCCTTCGATTTTCCGACGAACCGCGGTGGAACGAGGCACGGCCCGTCCCAGGTTCGGGAAATGTCCCGCCTCATCCGACGCTTTCCAGCAGGAGGCGGGGAGTCGCCGTACGACATTTGTACCATTGCAGATCTCGGCGATGCTCCATTTAATCCTCTGGATGCCCAGAGCGCCGTCGAAGGCATTTCTGCGTTCTTCAGCGTCCTGGCCGAGAAGGGCATTACCCCTGTGGTCTGCGGTGGCGATCACGGAGTCACCTATTTCGTGCTGCGCGGGACGGTTACGACGAGCCCGGTCGGCTTTATCCAGTTCGACGCCCACCCAGACACCAATGACGAGCTTTACGGAGATCGCTACAACCACGGCACATTGCTGGCGCGAGGTGTCGAGGAAGGCCTGATAGACCCGAAGCGCGCCGTAACAATCGGGCTTCGAGGCTCGCGCTTTAGCCGTGAGGACCGCGCATTCAACGAAAAGCACGGCATGCGGGTCATAGATTTCGATGAGTTTGAAGCGATGGGCCGCGCGGCTGTCATCAACGAGATCAAGCGCGTCGTCGGAAGCGGCCCCACCTATCTGACATTCGATATCGACGTACTCGATTCCGCCTACGTGCCGGGAACCGGGTCGCCCGAGCCGGGCGGTCTGACAATGCGCGACGCCCAGGTCGTCCTTCGTGGCCTCGAAGGACTGGACCTCATAGGAGCCGACATGTGCGAGGTATCGCCACCACTTGACCCACAAGGCGTCACCGCCCTCAACGGCGCCAACATCCTGTTCGAGCTGTTGTGCATAGTTGCTCCGGCCGTCTCGAAACGTTTAGCCAAGCGCTGAGGATCTCACATGCTCTCGACGGATTTGAAGCGCCCGGCACGCGGCGGCGCGCAGGACCTGTTCTACTCACAAGCCAACACCAAGGGCCTTCCCACAATCGTCCGTGGCGAGGGCGTCTACATCTTCGACGACAAGGGAAACCGGTTCCTCGATGTAATTTCGGGAGCCATGGCCGCTTCCTTAGGGCAAGGCAACGAACGCGTCCTCAAGGCAATGTACGACCAGGGGATGAAGCACACCTTCTCCTACGTCAGGGTCAGCCGCCATTTGCCGAATGCCGTCCTTACCGAGAAGGTGGCCGCTCTGGCCGGACCGGGTTTCGAGCGGGTGCACCTGTCGTCGGGAGGCTCGGAATCGGTTGAAATGGCGATAAAGTTCCTTCGCCAGTACAGCTACGCCAAAGGCAACAAAGCCAAGACTAAAGTCATCACCCTCATGCCCTCCTACCATGGCGGGACCCTGGCGACGATCGGCTGGACCGGAGACGAGGATGCCGCAGCCGTCTGGGGACCGATGGCCGTTTTCGGCGAGAAAATACCGGCTCCACTTTCTTATCGACCGCCGTTCGGATCCACTTCCGAAGAAGGGGCGCTTGGCGTTGCGGCGGCCCTTGAAGCCAGGATCGTGGAACTCGGCGCGGAAAACGTGCTCGCATTCATGATGGAGCCGATTGGTGGTCAATCGACCGGCGCCAACGTCCCCCATCCGATCTTCTTCTCTGAGGTCCACCGGATCTGCCGGAAATACGGCGTGTACCTGGTTTTCGACGAGATCGTCAGCGCTTGCCGCTCAGGAAAATTTCTGGCGGCGCATCATTATCCGGACTGCAAGCCGGACGTGGTCATTACGGCAAAGGGCCTTGGTGCGACCTACACGCCGATCGGTGCGATGATGGCATCGGCAGAGATGGTAGACGAGCTTGCCGCTCTCACGGGCTTCAATCTCTCGCACACATACAATGCCAATCCCATCACCTGTGCAGGCGCGGCGGCCGTGCTGGATGAAATGACGGAACGCAACCTGATCGCCAACGCATCCCATCTGGGTGCGAAGTTGCGCGCCCGGCTGGAGAGCATCAAGGAAAACTCACCGGTGGTGGGCGACGTTCGCGGCCAAGGCCTGATGCTTGCCATCGAATATGTTCGCGACAAACAGACCAAAGAGGTCTTCTCCGGGGAAATCTATGCGAGCGACCGCATTCGCCAGATCGGCGTTGATCACGGCCTGATGCTCTACTCGCGCCGGCAAAATGGCGGCCGCTATGGTGAGTGGTCTGTCGTCTGCCCGCCACTAATCATTACCGAAGAGCAGATAGACGATCTGGCGGACCGCCTGGAACGCACGCTTCAAGTCTTTGCCGACGAAATGACAAGGGCTGGTGTGCTTTGATGCGCTACGAGGAGTTCCAGTTCCTGAAATTCGATCGCCGGCCGAACGGGGTCCTTCTCGTCACCATAAATCGCCCCGAGAAGCTGAACGCCGCCAACAACGTGCTGCATCACGAGCTTGCAGAGGTTTGGCTGACGGTAAAGACCGATCCTGAGGTTCGGGTCATCGTCATCACCGGCGCGGGTCGAGCCTTCTGCGTCGGCGGCGATCTGAACGACGAAGTGGAGAAGCTCGGCAACATTGATCCTGTCATCGAGATGGGAGAACTGGCGCTGCGCATCGTCTACAACATGCTTCATCTCGACAAGCCGATCATTTCAGCCATCAACGGCCCTGCTGCTGGAGCCGGGCTTGCGGTGGCGCTGACTGCTGACATCTCCATCATCGCCGAAGATGCCCAGATCACGGATGCTCATGTGAACATCGGCGTCGCCTCCGGGGACCACGCCGTCATGCACTGGCCACTCTACTGCGGTCTTCCCAAGGCGAAGCTGTATCTTTTGACAGCAGACCTTCTGGACGGTCGCGAAGCCGAGCGCATTGGCCTGGTCTCCATGTGCAAGCCGCTGAGCGAACTCATGGATACGGCCATGGACCTTGCCGACCGGATTGCGCGCAAGCCGCAGAGGGCCGTGCAATGGACAAAGCGCTGCCTCAACCACTGGCTGCGCCAGGCAGCGCCGATACTTGACCTTTCGGTTGCCTATGAGGGTCTCAATTTCATGGAGCCCGACGCAAAGGAAGGGCTGGAGGCTTTCCTGCAGAAACGTCAACCAAATTTTCCCTCGACGCGGTGAAACTCGATGCATGTTGCTCATTTCGTCCATCGATCAGCGGTTCGCTACCCGCAAAGACCATTGTGGTTGGGCGATGATTTCACCATCACCTATGCCGAAGGCGCTGCGCGGCTCAATCGCATTTCCAACGCGCTCCTAGCGCGGGGAAAACAGGGCGACAGGGTGGCCATCCTGTCCTCCAATCGTTTTGAAGCCTACGAAGTGTATCTCGCGGCGATGAATGCAGGCATGGCGGCGGTGCCGCTGAACCCCAAGCAGCACCCGAGTGAACAACTGTTTGCGGTGTCCGACTCCCAGGCCCGCTTCATGGTCTTTTCCCCCGAGTTTGCAGCCGTGGCCGCGTCCATTCGGCAGGACGTGCAACAGGTCGAGCATTGGATCGGGATCGATGGAACCGAGCCCGGCGTCATCCCCTATCTCGCGCTCAGCGAATATGCCGACTGTTCACCACCTGCCGTGACAATCGAGCCCGATGACCTGGCCTGGCTGTTTTATACTTCGGGGACCACAGGCGCGCCCAAGGGGGCGATGGAGACCCATCGCAACCTCGTCACGATGGTTCAGCAGTTCAGGCAGGTCCTTCTCGCGGATGCCGATGAATATGATGTCATGCTTCACCTTGCGCCAATCGCGCATGGCACGGCGAGCGTCGGGCTGGCTCACCTTGCCGTAGGCGCCGCGCAGGCCTTTCCGCTCTCCCGCAGCTTCGAACCGGACAAGGTCTTCGAAGCTATCGAGCGCTACGGTGTTACCGCAAGCTTTCTCGCCCCCACGATGGTGCAGATGCTTCTAAAGTCTCCCAACGTCGGATACTACAACCTTCGCAGCCTCAAGAATGTGATCTACGGCGGCGGACCGATGTACGTCGAAGTGCTCAAGCAGGCGATCGAAACATTCGGCTGCGTGTTCAGCCAGATCTATGGCCAGGGCGAGGCACCGATGACCTGCGCGGGACTTCACAAATCCGAGCATGTGCCAACCGAATCGGCTGCCCGGCTAGGATCGGCAGGCCGCGAAATGCCGGGCGTGATGATCCGCATTGTCGACGCCGACGACGGACCGGTAGGCGCGGACGTCCAGGGCGAGATCACCGTCCGGTCGGATCTGGTCATGAAAGGCTATTGGAACCGTCCCGATGCGACCGCGGAAACCCTTCGCAACGGATGGCTCCATACCGGGGATATCGGTTATCTCGACAAGGACGGGTTTTTGTTCGTGACCGACCGGATCAAGGACATGATCATTTCGGGCGGCGCCAACATTTATCCTCGCGAGATCGAAGAGATCCTCCTGCAGCACGACGCGGTCGGAGAGGTTGCAGTCATCGGCGTTCCCGATGACCAATGGGGCGAGTCCGTCAAGGCCCTGGTCGTCTTGCGGGAGGGTCGGACTGCGACAGGTCCGGAACTTATCGAATTCTGCCGCGCGCGGATCGCCTCATACAAGAAGCCAAAATCCGTCGATTTCGTGGACGGGCTGCCCAAGAGCGCCTTTGGAAAAGTCCTCAAGCGTGAACTCCGGTCTAGCCACTGGAAGGACCAAGCCCGGAAGATCTGATTGGTCCCACATATCCGGCGGCGCAATCGACGCAGCCGGGAAAACTGGTCAACGTGTCGGGCCGCCATGAGCGCTTCCCGCCAGGAGAGCGGAATGCACCTTCCCATGCAAATGAAAGCGATGGTCCTGACAGGACATGGCGGGCTGGACAAGCTTGAGTACAGGGACGTTCCCGTGCCCGCTCTGGCCGATGGAGACGTCCTGATAAAAGTCGCGGCCTGCGGCGTAAACAACACGGACATTAATACGCGCACGGGCTGGTATGCTCCCAGCGTGAAGACTGCCTTGACGGAAGAAATCGGCCTACGAGGCGTTTCCGCCGAGGCGCAAGATCTTGGCAGCTGGGATCGCGCATCGCTGCAGTTTCCCCGTATACAAGGGGCAGATGCGACAGGAACGATCGTGGAGGTTGGCCCAAACGTTCCGAGATCCCGGATCGGCGAGCGGGTCATAACCGATCCCTGCATTCGGGACGCCCGCCTTCCGCCTTTGTCCCAAGGCATCCTGTATTTCGGAAGCGAATATGACGGGGGCTATGCCGAGTACACCAAAATCCCCAGCGGCAATGCCGTAAAAATCACCAGCACGCTTTCTGATGAGGATCTTGCGAGTTTTGCCTGCTCTTACTCGACGGGCGAGGAAATGCTGGTGCGCGTCAACCTTCAGGCCGGAGAAACGCTGCTGATAACCGGGGCGTCGGGAGGCGTTGGATCAGCGCTCGTGCAGTTGGCCAAACGTCGTGGCGCGCGGGTTATCGCCGTCGGCGGAAAATCCAAGGAACAGTCCATTCGAGCCTTGGGCGCTGACGACTTCATTCCCCGAGAAAGAGGCGATCTGTTTGAAGCGGTCACTGAGATTGTGGGGTTGCGCGAGATCGATGCCGTTGCCGATGTGACCGGCGGCCCCACCTTCTCGCAGATGTTGCGCGTTCTTCGTCGCGCTGGCCGCTATGTGTCGGCGGGCGCGATTGCGGGCCCATGCCCCGAGATCGACCTGCGTGATCTCATCTACAAGGATCTGCAGATGTGGGGGGTGGGAAATCCGCAGGCGAGCACCTTCGCTGCGCTGGTCGGCTATATCGAGCGCGGCGAGATCAAGCCGCTCGTCGCCAGGACGTTTGCCCTGAGCGAGCTCAGAGAGGCGCACACCGAATTCGTTTCAAAGAAGCATGTCGGAAAGATCGTTATTAAGATCTAGCTCCAAGATTAAGGGATTGTCACGAATGCTTGCTATCGACGCGCAGCGATTCATGCGGCGGCACGAGTCGCTGGCAAAGTGGGGGGCGACTGGCAAAGGAGGCGTCAATCGTCCGGCCCTGAGTGCCGACGAGACGGGGGCGAGAAGGGAACTTCTCGACTGGGCAAGGACACGCGGCTTTGCAATCTACGTGGACCCGATCGGCAACCTTTTTGTGCGGCGCCAAGGGAGGTCGGCAAATGCCCTTCCGATACGAATGGGCTCTCATCTGGATAGCCAGATGCCCGGCGGCAACTATGATGGAGTGTACGGGGTTCTCGCGGCCTTCGAGGTTCTTGAGACGCTGGAGGACAACGCAGTCGCATTCGATACCCCGCTAGAATTGGTTGTCTGGAACAACGAGGAGGGGTGTCGCTTTTCCCCTACGACCATGGGGTCGGCGGTTCATGCAGGCTCCCTGTCCCTGGAACAGGCGCTTTCTGCCGTCGACAGCGAAGGCGTCACCGTCGGCCGGGCTTTGGAGCGAAGCCTTGATCTTCTTGGATCGCTAACGCCAATCGATCTTGGATCGCCCTGCAGCGGCTACATCGAAGCGCACATTGAGCAGGGCCCGCGGCTTGAGGCACTGGGCCTTTCGGTCGGCGTCGTTAGCGGTATCCAGGGCATTGCGCAATTCGTATTCGAAGTTGAGGGCGAGGAGGCGCATGCAGGGACAACGCCCCGGGACCAGCGCAAGGATGCGCTGCGCGGGGCGATCAATCTCGTCGAAGACTTGGCCTTGGCAATCGAGCACGTTGATGATGTGCGCTTTACGGTTGGAAAGTTCGAGGTCGCGCCGGGGGCGATCAACACCGTCCCCGCCAAGGTGATCTTCACAGTCGACCTGCGACACCCCGACAGCGAGGAGCTTGCACGCCTGGTGCAAGTTGTCCTGGTAGCCTGCTCCAGCCTGCGTCTGCGTTGTCGAGTACATTGCCGGCAAATCCTCAATTCCCCACCGATCCAGTTCGACGCGGCGGTGACGGCGGTAATATCGGAGTCGTGCGCAAAAGCTGGCATCGAAACGATGACGCTGCCGTCTGGAGCAACCCACGACGCCAAGCATATGGCGGAGCTCTGCCCGTCAGGCATGATATTCATTCCGTGCCGGGACGGCATCAGCCACAGCGATCGGGAACATGCCAGCGCGCCGGATATGATCCAGGGCGCCAACATCCTGTTGGCGTCCATCGTTCGGCTGGCCGACCTGACACGTGTCGGCACTTCCGACCAAAAACACGAACGCGTCTAGCTGGGAGATAGTTCTCATGTCCATGCAATCCAATTGGAGTTTCCCCACCGATGTGCGGTTTGGTGCAGGCCGAATTCGCGAGCTGCCGCAGGCCCTTCGCGACGCGGGCATCCGAAATCCGCTGTTCGTAACCGACCAGGGCCTTGCGTCTCTGCCGATTACGACGTCCACGCTCGATATCCTCCGCGACGCCGGCATGGCGGCGGCGGTGTTTTCCGACGTGCGAGCGAACCCGGTCCTGAAGGGCGTGGAGGACGGTGTGCGCATGTTCCGGGAAGGCAAGCATGACGGTGTGATCGCGTTCGGCGGCGGGTCAGCGCTGGATACCGGCAAGACGATCGCTTTCATGGCGCATCAGAAGGGCACATTGTGGGATTACGACTTCCTCAACGGGTATTGGGATCGCGCCGATCCGGCCGCCATCGCGCCGTTCGTCACTGTCCCCACAACCGCGGGAACCGGCTCCGATGTGGGACGTGGGGCGATGATCACAGATGAGGTCTCTCATACCAAGAAGGTGGTATTCCATCCGCTGATGAGGGCCAAGGTTGTCGTGGCGGACCCCGAACTGACCGTAGGCATGCCTCAATTCATCACCGTCGGAACCGGGATGGACGCGCTCGCGCACTGCATAGAGTCGCTGTCAAGCGCCTACTATCATCCGATGTGCGACGCAATTGCCGTCGAAGGTGTGCGTTTGATCTTCGAAAACCTTCCGAAGGCGTATTCAAATCCAAATGACATCCAGGCCCGTGGTCACCTAATGAGCGCTGCCGCGATGGGTGCTGTCGCGTTCCAGAAAGGGATGGGTGCCGTCCACGCGCTCTCGCATCCGGTCGGTGCGCTCTACGACACACATCACGGTATGACCAATGGCGTCTTCCTTCCCTATGTGATGATCGCAAATCGCTCTGCGATCGAGGATAAGATCGCACGCCTGGCATCGTATATCGGTCTTCAAAGAAGCTTTGACGCGTTCCTCGATGCTCTTGTTTCGCTGCGAGACCGGCTCGGCGTACCGCACACGCTGGTCGGAATGAACGTGAATGGGGAGCGCCGCGACGAAATTGCCGGGATGGCCATCCTCGATTCGTGCGCGCCTGAAAACCCCGTTGAACTGACACGCGAGCTGGCTCTGGAGATATTCGATTGCGCCCTTGAAGGGCGCCTCAACTGAGCTGTCGATGGACTTTTCTTGCGTGGCGAGGAAGGTCCGTCGGCGGCACCGAGGCGCACAGACCGGGCGCATCGCGCTTGGCACGACGGCGGGAAGTCAGGGAAGGCTTGTCCGACGGCGCTAGTTGAAGAGTGCAAGCAACATGATTTGCGGCTCTGGTTTGAACCGAAGTTTGGTTTGTGAATCGACAATGGCCAGGCTGTTGGGTGGGGCGCAGTATCGGCGGGCGAAGATGACGGCGGGTCGGACTGTGGATTGGCGGGCGGGTCGGCGAGGGCCGCTCGTCACGAAGATGAATGGAGGCTGCGGCGATGAATGCTCATGACAGGTCGGGTTTGGAAGCCGAGCCGCTCTCGGCCCACGACATCGAGAGGCTCGACCGCAGCACCAACCTTGCCGAGG
>NZ_AYWP01000052.1:0-49138 GCF_000502435.1 Mesorhizobium sp. LNHC232B00 | reverse complement strand
CCGCGCTGGTCCAGCGGGTCGTTGGCAGCGGGGAGCTGCCGAGCGACGTTGTCGCGGAGATCATCGAGCGCACGGATGGGGTGCCACTGTTCGTCGAGGAACTGACCAAGGCGGTGTTGGAGAGCGGCAACGCCAAAACAGTGCTCTCAAAAGCTGCCGCGACGGCGTTGAACGTTCCCGCGACGCTGCATGCCTCGTTGATGGCGCGGCTCGATCGCCTCGGCTCAGCCGTTAAGCAGGTCGCACAGGTTGGCGCGGTTCTCGGTCGGGAGTTCTCCTATGAATTGCTGGCAGCGGTCGCACAGGGAAATGCCGTTGAGCTAGATGGCGCACTGGATCAACTCGTCGGCGCCGGTCTGGTGTTCTGCCGCGGGACGCGGCCACTGGCCACTTACCTGTTCAAGCATGCGCTCGTTCAGGACGCAGCCTATGGCACGCTGCTGCGCGCTAACCGCCAGGAGCTACATAAGCGCGTCGCAGATGTGTTGGAGGAAAAGTGGACCGAAATCACTGAAGCGCAACCCGAGCTCCTCGCGCACCACTTTCAGGAAGCTGGGGATTGGGCGGGCGCGCTCGATCACTGGCAAAAGGCGGGAAGGGCCGCCCTGGCCAGAGCTGCCACTCGGGAAGCCGTGTCTCACTTTGCCAGTGCTATCGACTGCAGCCGGAGACTTGGCGACGTCTCCGTCGGCGCCGAACGGATGACACGTCTCCACCTTGCGATGGCCAATGCATTGATGCAGGCTGAAGGCTATCGTTCTGAGCGCATTAGGAAGGCGCTTGAAGATGCACGTCTTGCTGCCGCGAACACTGCATCTGTCGAATTGCAATGTGACGTTGCGCTGTCACTCGCTCCATTTTTTTATGCCACTGGGCGCAATCAAGATTACTTGACCTTGGCCGAAGGGCAGCTCGCAAACTGTGCCGATCTCCTTCCAACCGCCTATCTGAGCGGTCTTTGGGCATCAAAGGGGATCGCTCATTCGAACCGGGGAGAAGAGCCGCTGGCAGCGGAGGCCTTGCGCAAGGCCCTTGATCTGATTGATCCGGTTGACCCAAGTCGTCGTATTTTGTTCGCCGGTGCGGATCAACCCCGTTTGTCTGCCCAGGCATATCTCAGCGGATCGCTGACGATATTGGGTTTCTTTGATGCTGCAGTCGAAGAGAAAGAGCGCCTGATGCTAAATTTTGATCAGATCGATAAGCCCTTCGAAGTCGCGTGGCGTCTTCTCGGGCATTGCGAATTGTGCGCGCTACTTGGTCAATACGAGGAACTCCTTGAGAGCGCTACGAAGATCGTCGAGATTTGCGAACTGCATGGCTACACGGCGCGTCGAAGTAGCGGTATCAGGTGGCGTGGTCATGCCCGCTCGCATTTAGGCGAACTTTATGCCGGCATCGATGATGTCCGGGAGAGCGTGGTTCTTTGGCGTGGGCAGGGCGTCGTATTCCATACCCCTGAGAAAACATGCGAACTTTGTGATCTTCTCCTGCGGGCCGGTCGCATCGAAGAGGCATCGCAAATGCTTGATGATGTCGATACCCTCGTTTTCGATACGGACGAGGCGAGCTACCTGGCAGAATGTATTCGCCTTCGTGGCCAAATCGCCGCGGGCAGAGATGACCTGACAGGTGCCGCGCACCTATTCGAAACAGCAATTGCTACTGCCCGTCGGCAGCAAGCGAGACTCTTCGAGCTTCGCGCCACAACGCAGCTAGCACAAGTTCTGGCACGTCAAGGTCGTCTCCATGAGGCCGCGACGCGTCTGGAAGCGGTGGTCCACACATTTAACACTAGGTATCCAATCGTCGACCTCATCGCCGCACAAAGGGCGCTGGATGCGCTGAGCCGTTGAGGTCGCACCATCTGAGTCGGTTGCGACAACGTAGTTTGCGTCGATGTGATGCAAGCTTGGCTCGTTGCACGCCCGAGACTCGTGTTCGTTCGTTTGGACTGGAATGTAACGGAATGGTTGAGATGAGACGTTCACGCTTGTTCCCGCGTAGGTCCGAACATGGCTCAAGCGCGACCTTCAGTATGGTCAGCTGCGATGTCTGCTTTCGGGCGGACGCGAAATCCTCGGCTGCGGCCGCCATTGGGCGCAAAGCGGAATATGGCATCGCGCCGCGACGGTTGAGATTCAACCGCGGCTCAGCGCTCGCCGGAGAGCACTGAAACGAATGCGATATTGCGCCGGCGTCAGCCCGACCTTGCGGCGGAAGAGACGCCCGAAAAAACTCGCATCCTCGTAGCCGACTTCATTGGCCACCCCCTCGACCGCCAGGTCGCCGGTCTCCAGCAGTTCCTTGGCCGCTTCGAGCCGGAGCGCGTGGATGTAGTCGATTGTCTTCATGTCCGTGGCCCTGGCGAAGCGGCGCACGAAGGAGCGCCCGGACAGGCCTGACAGCTTGGTCATGGCGGCGACGGGCGAAGGGGTCCGGTAGTTGCGTTCGGCCCATTTCTGGCAGCGGTTGATCACCGCGTCGTCGGTCTGCCGAAAGCGCATCAGCGCGGCGAAGGGCTGCTGGCCCATGTCGTGCCACTGCAGCATGTAGACCTTGGCGACCTCCATCGCCTCCCTGAGGCTGACGAAGCGCGCGATCAGATAGAGGGCGAGATCCTGCCAGCTTGAGCCGCCCCCGGCCATGACGATGCGCTGGGCCTCGCCGCTCAACACGAGCGACTGGCCCGGCTTCACCTTCACGCCGGGATAGTTGTTCGTGAGCGTCTCGACATAGCCCCAGTGAATGGTGGCCTCGCGATTGTCGAGCAGCCCGGCCTCACCGAGCAGCACCGCGCCCGAACATGCGCTGGCCAGCATGGCGCCGTCGTCATGCGCTCGCTTCAGCCACGCGGCTTCGGCGTCATACTGCCCGGCAACGCTTTCGCCCGGATTGACGAAAAAATCTGGAATACAGACGATTCGGGTGGCGGGCAATCGGCAAGGCTGTGATCTGGGCGCACCCAGATGCCGTTTGCCGCGCGAAACGGGCTGCCGTCCCCGGCAACCACATAGGGCCGCATGCGTGGCGTGCCCGCGGCTCCGCTGGTGATGAACAGGAAATCCCTGCCGGGCGAGGAAAACAAGTCGAACATGCCGTAGATCGTGGAGGCGGTAGCCTGCGGAGCGGCAAGGATCGCTACATTCAATGGTCTGGTCTGTTCAATCATGGCAGAAATGACCGCCTTCCAGCATTTTCGACTTTAGCGGCCGTGCCCGTGCCGCGCTAGCGTGTGTGCATGCGTGCGTGAAACGAGGAGACCGCCCCATGGCCGCCACCGCTACCCTTGCACCATCGAGCATCGAAAGCTTCCGTTCCATCTTGCAAGGCGAGGTGCTGGAGCCGTCAAACTCATCCTACGACACGACGCGAACCGTCTGGAACGGCATGATTGACCGCCGTCCTGTCCTCATCGCGCGCTGCCTGCATACCGCCGATGTCGTGGCGTCGGTGAATTTTGCGCGCGAAAACGGGCTGGTGATCGCGATCCGCTCGGGCGGCCACAATGTTGCAGGCTACGCCGTCTGCGACGGCGGGCTGATGATCGACATGTCGCTTATGAAGGGCGTACAGGTCTCGCCCGACCTCGACCGTGCCTTCGTCGAGGGCGGCGCCACCTGGGCCGTTGTCGATGCGGCCACCACCCCGCTTGGCCGCGCCACGCCGGGCGGTCTCATCTCGGCGACGGGCGTTGCCGGCCTGACGCTTTCTGGCGGCATCGGCTGGCTGCGCGGCAGCCACGGTCTCAGCGTCGACAATCTGCTGGCCGCCGATCTGGTAACCGCCGATGGCAGCCTCGTCCATGCCGACGCTATGCACAACCCGGATCTCTTTTGGGCGCTGCGCGGCGGCGGCGGCAATTTTGGCGTGGTGACGAGCTTCGAGTTCAAGCTGCACCCGATCGAGCCGGAGCTGATGTTATGCGGTCCGGCCTATCCCGAAGAGCGCGCCAACGAGATCATTCCACTCTGGCGCGACTTCATGCAGACCGCACCCGATCGCCTAAGCGGCCTGGCGGAATTCTCCACGCTGCCGGACGATCCCTCGATCCCCGAGCATGCAAGGGGCCGGCGCGTCCTGGCGCTCGCGCATGTCTATGACGGACCGGCCGACGAGGGCGAGCGGGTCATGGCGCCGTTGCGCAGCTTTGGGGAACCGCTCGTCGATTTCAGCGGCCGCATGCCATATCGCACCATCCAGTCGCTCTATGACGGGCTGTTCCCGAAAGGCCGCGACCGCTGCTACTGGAAATCCACCTACCTCTCGCGCCTCGACGACGAGGTCATCGGGGAGATCACCGCGCGGATGGCGAAGCGACCCTCCGAAATGACCTTCGCCTCGATCTGGAAGTTCGGCGGTTTCGTCCAGCGCGTCCCAGCCGATGCGACCGCCTTCGGCGACCGCTCCATGCCCTTCATGCTCAGCCTCGACGCCATCTGGCCAGGCGCTGACGAGGACGATGCGAACATCGGCTGGGTTCGCAGCTTCTGGCAGGAGATGCAGCGCTACTCGACCGGGCGCCTCTATCTGAACTTCCCCGGCCATGGCGAAGGAGCGGATCTCGTGCGCGACGCCCTGGGAGCCGAGGCCTACGCGCGGCTCGCCAAGATCAAGCAGATATACGATCCGGACAATCTGTTCCGCCTCAACCAGAACATCCTGCCAATGCACTGACGCGCAACTTCAAGTCGGGCGTACGGTAGCGACTCTTGCCTGGGTCGTAGTGGCTTTGAACGCGCTGAGCCGCGAGGGACGCCCAGCGTCATCGCCACGATGTCGGCTTTCAATCAGTGACAGATCTGTCCGCAACGACCGAGATTGAGGCGCGAAGCAGTCGATGGTCACTGACCTTTGGTGGCCGCTCTCCACCCTATCTCAGACGGCGACTTTTGCGTTTACCGCTGAGCACGGACGATGCGAGCACTATCGGAAGTCCCGTGTCTTCACCTTGATTGGCTCGACCTTCAGCGTTGGATCGACGAGGTCCCGTGGCCGCAGAACCTTCGGCAAGCTGCGAGGATCGATTCCAGGCCCACCATGATGGGCTCGTGACGGCATGGCGGTGTTCGGAGAGTGGGCGCAGTGAATGCTATAGGGGACCGCCAGTCTGAGAACGCGGCTATCCGCAAGTGTGGAGGAACTCGAGCGGGTGACGACAAAAATTGCCTCGGTCGATGTGGACGAGACTGAGCATTGAGTCTGAGCAGAAGCGTCTTCAATAACGGAGAACGGAACACGACGCTCACACGTCCACGCCGGCTTTGCGAAACCCCTCGAGCCACAGTTCACGGTCTTCGGCCAGCGCGCACATGCCTGCACAATTGCGGGCGAATGCCGGAATATCGAAACCTGTCGGTGCCTCGCCTAGAATTGCTTTTGCCTCATCGATCCTCCCCAGTTGGGAGAGGCACATCGACTGAAGCAATCTTACATAGAAAGGTGCGCCGTTAACTGTTTTGTAGGTCTTAAGGGCTCCTTCAAAGTCACGCATTAGATACTGTACGTCTGCCAAGGTAACCGTCCATCCCGGCGGCACGCGTGGCTCAGCCCGACATACACGTTCAATTATTTCCCGTGCGCGATTGTGTTCGCCTATGAAGGCGAGAACTAGTGCGCGTGTGGCGGCCGTGGAGATGTCTCGCGGATTGAGTAAACTTGCACTATCAGAGTATCGTCTTGCATTGTCTCCATCACCGAGCATTAGGTACGCAGCTGCTACCTGTTCAAGCACGTAGGCGTCTGTCTTGTCGGTAGCGATAGCTCTTTCGGCGTATCCGCGAGATAGCTCGGCGATTTTCATATGAGTGTCACGTGCGGATCCGGTGAATCGTCCATAGCCATACAGGCAACTCAACATCGCCAACGCTCTCGCATATTGAGGATCAACATTGATCGCCTGATTCAGGCAGCTTATAGCATCCTCCTCATCGCCATTTCTCGAAGCCTGCCTGCCGCGCAACCACAAACTATAAGCGGTGGTACTTGTCGTCGGATTTCGCTGACGAGCTTTGCTTGCTGCTTCATCTAGATTGTAAAAAAGCCGACCAAGAATAGCGTCAACGATCTCGTCCTGAACTTGAAATATGTCTTCAATTTTCCGATCGAAGTTTTCTGCGAACGCATGAGTCCCAGTTTGAACGTCAATGAGTTGAACTGTAGCACGGACCCTGTTGCCGGCCTGCCGAATGCTTCCCTCGATCACGAAATCAGCCCGAAGCTTGCGGCCTATCTCCGCCACGTTTATGGACCGATCCTTAAACAGAGCTGTCGTGTTACGTGCAATCACTGACAGATGTTGATAGTGGGAAAGCTCCGTGATTATGTCCTCGGTTATTCCATCCGAGAAATAGTCTTGTGCTGGGTCGCCAGACATATTTGCGAATGGCAATACCGCCACTGTCGTACGCTCGTTGCCCCTTAAAAATTGGGCTTCTTGGACTCCTTCTGCATCTCTGGGCCTGATGCGATAGGCGCGAATTGTCCGGGATATATTCTTGAGGGAGCTTTCCCCAATATCCTCGATTGAAATCTCGAGCTTTCCTTGGATCGCGTCGTACATTTGGCCCGAAATGCAAATACCTCCCGGCTCGGACAGGGTTTCAAGCCGAGCGGCGATGTTAACACCGTCACCATAGACATCCGACTCGTCCTCTATGATGTCGCCTAGGTTAATGCCTATCCGCAATCTGATCCGGTTAGCATCTGCTAGCGTTTCATTTGCCTTGGCCATGCGGAGCTGAAGTTCAAGTGCACAACTCACCGCATTTACCGCGCTAGCAAATTCGGCCAGGATTCCGTCGCCCATGAACTTGACAATTCGACCTGCGTGCTCTCGAACGGCCGGCACCACGATCTCCCTTCGCCGGTCCTTGATCGCATCAAAAGTGCCGAGCTCATCCGCCTCCATGAGGCGGGAGTAACCAACCACGTCGGCCACTAGGATGGCAGCCAAACGGCGCTGCGCAGCATTTCCAACCACGCCGACCAACCTCTTCGTTCCCATCGCCCCTAACCAGTCTACAACACGGCGCAAATGTCTGCCAGAAACTTGCCTCAGCCGGTCGAGCAGGTTTTTGGCGAGCGTGGTTCGCCCTTCACGCCGGAGACAGCGCCCTGGCGTGCGATCAGCTAACAATTGCCGTTGTCGCCCCGATAAACGCCCGACAGCGGCGTTGGGATTGTGCCTGGTGCCAGATCGCTCGTATCGACAGCAAGTACCTTCATCGTGGAAGCTTGCTGACCTGGTCATTACGACCCGGCTGCGCGGTATCCTGTTTCCGTCGCTGCGCCATGGCGGCGGCACCAACCTGGTGACCTTGTCGAAGCGACAGGGTCGCGACGATCCCGGTCACCGGCTGCCGAACGATCAGTCAGGCCTTGAGTTGCTAGCTAGGGTCGGAACAAGAGCAGTGCGAAATCGTACGCTAAGGTCGAACGGAGCAGGAACGTTATGCGGCGCGCCTTAGCCCGGCCGGGAGCCGAAGCGACCTGAAGCCTTCCGGGAGATGTTGCTCGCTGTCCCAGGTGTAGATGCCCGTCGGTTGATGTGCTCCCAACTCAGCGGCGAGATATGCTTCAACAGTGTATCTGGGATGTTCCTTCCCGCTCGTTTGAGCTCTGTGACTGCGCGGTCGAGATAGACAGTGTTCCAGTGTACGATCGCGCTGACGACTAGATTGAGGCCCGATGCGCGGAATGCCCGACTTTCGAACGACCGGTCGCGGAGTTCGCCACGCTCATGGAAGAAGACTCCGCGTTTGAGTTTGTGCGCTACCTCGCCCTTGTTGAGGCCGGCTTGGCAGCGTCGCTGAAGTGGTCACGCTCATCGCCTCCAGCTGGAAGCGCTCGCGCATGCCTTCCTCGTTGTTCGCCCTTTGGTTCATTGTAAAGGATCAAGTGGTCTAATGCTAATCGACGAGGCGGCTTTGGGGCCGCAAGGCGGCGGGCAGCTTTTTGCCACCGAACTGCGACAGCGGCCACGAAGCCTTTCACCTCCTGGCGCGCCGCGTCGATCCAACTGGCGACGGCCGGGAGAAAGGTCGGGCAATCGTCATAGATCACCGGCTGCAGCTCGAAATAGACCTGGCGGCGCTTTGCCCGGATCGGCGAGCGAGCGCGAAGACCAATTTGTGCGCCCGGCAGGGCGTCATCCGGATTGCCCCCCGCTCGGCCGATGGGTCGGCTGCGCTGCCCGACACCTGCGACGCACGTCAGAGGCTGTTGGAGACGCGAAAGGCCGTCGGGACTGCCATGTGATCTCGCTCTCTATGTGCCTTGCTAAATATTGACTGGAAGCACCAAGAATCGATTAAGTGTGCTCCGGTATGCTGCGCCAATAGGAAGTTGCTCTGACCGAGACTCCACGTTGGCAAATGCTATTCATCAGCGCTTCCACGCTTTGCTGACCTGGACCCGTGTCCCGGCAGTGATTGCCCTTATCGTGCTGTTGCTCGCTGGAATTTTTGCCGACCATCAAAACAGCATTGTTGCCGATCAGGCATTGCGCGTTGACGTCGCGAAGGAGATGAACCTCATCCGCGCCAATCTTGAGGGCAACGTCAATGGAGACCTTCAACTCGTGCGCGGTCTGGTCGCGACGATCGTCACCGAACCGAATATGAGCCAAGACCGCTTTGCCCAGCTGGCAGAGAGCCTCTTTCGCGAGAAGATACACCTCAGAAACATCGCCGCTGCCCCTGGCCTGGTCATCTCGTTGATGTATCCGATGCAAGGCAATGAGAAGGCCATTGGACTGGACTTTCGCAAGGATGAAGAACAGCGTGAGGCAGTACTTCGGGCACGCAATACCAAACAACTGGTGTTGGCCGGACCGGTAGAACTCAAACAAGGAGGTCAGGCATTTATCGGGCGATTTCCTGTCTTCCTTGACCGTGACCGCCCTACCGAGACGTTCTGGGGCATAGTGGCTGCCGTGATCGACATTCAGAGGCTGTACGAGGACAGCGGTCTTTTAGACAAGAAACTGCCGATCGAGATCGCGCTGACGGGCAAGGACGCTCTCGGCCAAAGCGGCGCGCGATTTTACGGTCCCGCGCACGTGATGGAAAGCAATCCCGTCACGGCCGAGGTGCGATTGCCAACAGGATCCTGGAAGATTGCCGCTATACCCAAAGGTGGTTGGAATGCGGCGCCCCGCAGCGCCTGGATTTTGCGACTTGCAATGCTCATCGGCGGCGCTCTGGTACTGGTTCCAATCGTCATTGCAGGGCTGCTTCTCGAGCAACGGCATAAGCACTATGCTGATCTACGGCGCAGCGAACGACGGCTTGCACAGCTCTCCGAAAGGCTGGAGCTTGCGCTTGACGCATCACAAATTGGTGTGTGGGAGCAGGATCTCGACTCGGACATCATATCCTGGGACGACCGCCTGAACGAAATCTATGGAAAGCCGGCGGATGGCGAACCGAGGACCTTCGAAGAGTGGTCGAGGTCGATCCACGCTGACGATCTTGAGCACGCCAAGCAGGATTTCGCACAAGGGATTGCGACCGGCCTATACTCATCGGAATATCGTGTAGTGCTTCCCAATGGTGTAGTTCGACATCTTCGCGCGCGTGCCAAAAGTTACAGGGATGATACCAATCACAAAATGGTCGGAGCGGAATGGGACGTGACGGCGGATGTGGCCCTGACCCGGGAGTTGGAGCAAGCAAAAAACCTCGCGGAAACGAGGAATGCTGAGCTAGAGGCGGCGACAGCGCGCAATGAGCATACCGCACTACACGATATGCTGACTGGTCTTCCAAATCGCCGCTACCTCGACACTATGCTGGAAAGGCATGCTGTCGCAGATTCAACGGCTGCCGGCGGCGCTGCACTTCTGCATCTTGATCTCGACCGTTTCAAACAAATCAATGACACACTTGGACATTCGGTTGGCGACGCCGTGCTAATCCATACCGCGAATGTGCTGACATCAACTGTTCGGTCAGGAAACTTCGTTGCCCGCGTGGGAGGCGATGAGTTTGTCGTACTGTGCACCCGCGATATCTCAACTGACCAACTCAGCCAGCTGGCCGATCGCATTCTACAGAGATTGCGACAGCCGGTGCCCTATAAAGACCACCAATGTCGTATCGGGGTCAGCATCGGCATCGCGGTCGAAGCGGACGGTCCCGTCGACGGCCCACGCTTGATGGTCAACGCGGACATAGCCCTCTACCGGGCCAAGAGCCAGGGACGCAATCGATATGAGTTCTTCACCGAAGATCTCCAGTCCGAGATCGTTCGGACCAAACGGGTCGCCGATGAGATCCTCGCGGGGTTGGAACGCAACGAATTTGTTCCGCACTACCAGCTGCAGTTCCACGCGAAAACGTTAGAGGTTGCGGGCGTCGAGGCACTGGCGCGCTGGAACCATCCGATCGCCGGGCTTCAGACGCCAGCCTGGTTCCTGAGGATTGCGGAAGAGTTGAATGTCGTTTCGATCATCGACCGGCTGGTGCTCGAACAAACTCTCCAAGACTTCGATCGGTGGCAAAGAGCCGGCCTGTCGATGCCGCGCGCTTCGGTGAACGTCTCCGCGACGCGGTTGCAGGACGGGGAGCTGATCAATAGCCTGAATTCGCTTTCAATAAAACCCGGGACCGTTTCGTTCGAGCTTCTAGAGTCGATCTTCCTCGACGACAATGATGAGCTTGTGGTCTGGAACGTTAACCAGATCAAGGAACTCGGAATCGATATAGAAATTGACGATTTCGGCACCGGCCACGCCTCGATTGTCAGCTTGATGAAACTTCAGCCGCGACGGCTGAAAATTGCACGCCAGCTAATTGGTCCAATCGCAGAGTCAGCCCAGCAGCGGCAGGTCGTACAGTCGATCGTGCAGATTGGAAGGTCCTTGGGGGTGGAAGTCATCGCCGAAGGTGTCGAGACGATGCAGCAGGCCAAGATCCTTAAGGACCTGGGCTGCGACATCCTGCAAGGCTATGCGCTGAGCCGGCCGATGAACGCACACGGCATCGTGGAGTTCTTAAGCAGCCCTCGAAGGCGCACAGCATCCTAATACCTGAAATGGGCGATTTTCAACCGAAAGGTACAAGCTTGCCAGCCGTCTCGGCCCAGCCACGTCCGCTTGGTCAACGGATCGGATGGCTGGAATGACTGACGTGGGCCCGTAACTTGCCCTTCCGGGTTCGGAACCAAGTTACCAAAATGCAGCCCTTCAGCCCTTGACGGCGTTCATCGCTGTTGATCCCCCCTGCTCTGTTGACTGTCGGCAGTAATGCGCGAAGCCATTCCGTTGCTGGCACCACATTGCCGAGCCTCATCGGCCTGGCAACTGACCGATGATGTTGCAATCGACCGTGGGGCCGGAACGCTCGGTGTACGCGGCGTAGATTACCTGATCCATGTTCATCGAGATTTCACGAACCAGCTTTCGACGGACTGCGGTGACGAACATTGCGGCGTCGGTGACGCCGATTGCGAATGCGTCCGGTCCGCCGATGACGCAGCGCTCGAAATAGGATTGCAGCCTGGAGGGGTCGTACCGCGCAAACCCGTCGGCCTCGCCAATGCGGGGTAGTGTAATAGGCAGCCCGTTGATCGTCACACCTTCCGCGAGAAGAAACTGCCGAATGGGGTCAATGAGTGCTCCGGCATTGTTCGGTCCGTCGCCGGATACGTCAATAACACGGCGCGGGCTGCGCAAGCCGCTCTTCGCGAACAGCCCATTCGCGGCCTGCAACGCGCCGGAAATCGACGTTCCCCGGCCTTCAGTCAACGACAGAGCAGCGAGCCTGTCCGCCAAAGTCAGAGTATCCTCTCGGCTTTCGACAATTGTCCACGGCACGATGACGGTTTGCTGATTTGGTCCCGCCCACTCCAGATAGAGCACTGCGATTCTTCCCAGTTCTCCCGCCTTGATTGCCATCGCGATGTCTGCGTGGCGGAAAGCATCAACATAGCCGTCGCGCTGCACTTTTTGCTCGATTCTGCTCATCGACGGCGAGACGTCCACGGCAAGGATCAATTGCAAATCGACTTCGGCCAGGCCGTCCGCGGGACGATCCGTCGAGTGGGCCTGTGGCGCTGTCGCGAAGAACAGGGTGAGCAGGAAGGCGGCCGTGAGCCGCAGCACTGGTCTTGCACCCATGCTTCCAGCAATCCATACTAAGCAGTCCATGGCGAACCCCTCTCACCGACAATGGAATGTGGAATTGTCGGTCCGGGGCGTTTGCCAAGTCACGAACGGCTTACGATCATTCGCCGAAATCCGCGCTCCCCGCACGGTCTGGATGATGATCAGTCGTCGCAGCGCGAAACCGTGCTAGTATGGGACTGCGGCTTCGTGCTTAGGGGAACCGGCTTGAATAGCTCGCCGCCCACGACGTTCGTGCTCAACGGCGTGACCGCCGACGTGAGCAGGGAGACCTTGCGCGACCAGTTCAATAGGACAATCGCAGTTCGCCACCAGACCTTCGCGGTACTTCGCCACCTTCTGGAGAATGCTGATCGCGTCATCACCAAGGACGAGCTGATGAAGGTGGTCTGGAATGGGCTAGCCGTCACCGATGACAGCCTGGTCCAATGCATTCACGAGATCCGTGCGGCGCTCAACGACAGTCGCCAGGCCGTCGTGCAGACAGTGCCGAGGCGCGGTTACAGGTTGGTCCTTCCCTCAAATGCCGGACCAAGATTGGTTACAATTCTGGCGGCAGAATTGGCCGGCGAAGTCCGGCCGGCAGGCAAGGATGAGCGGAGCATTGCTGCACTTACCCCGGCGTACAGGCAGGTCCTTGATGGGCTGCTGATAAAACATGCCGGTCGTGTCTTCGCGAGCGTCGAAGAGACAGTCCTTGCGGAGTTTGCTGGCCCTGTCGAGGCGTTGCGGTGTGCGAGCGAGATCCAGCATGAGGTCGATAGGCGGAACTGCGAGGTTCCCGAGACAAAGCGGCTGCGCTTCCGCATCGGCGTTGACCTAGGTTACGTCGTCGCCGAGGGCGACCACCTCAGGGGCGAGGCCGTCGAGGTTGCAGCTCATCTTCAAACCTTGTCACGCCCCGGCGGGATTTGCATCACGGAAGCGGTCCGCGTCCAGGCTCAGGCCCACCTCTCGCTGGAATTCATCGATCTCGGCGAGCACAAACTGAAGGATGTCGCCCGTGCCTTGCGCATCTACCGCGTATGCCTTGCGTCCGAGGAACCGGTCAAATCGCCATTTCGCGGTCTCGATGCCTTCGAATTCGAAGATGCCGATCTATTCTTCGGCCGAGCGCGGGCGATTGCCGCCTGCACTGCCAGACTGGAGCAGCAGGCAGCAAGCGGCACGGCATTCCNATTCCTGCTCATCTACGGAATGAGCGGTTGTGGCAAGTCGTCCCTCCTGCGCGCTGGCCTGCTGCCGTCATTGACGCGACCTGGAGCCGTGGCAGGCATATCCTTGTGGCGCCGCTGCCTGATCCGCCTCTCCGAAGGACCGGATGCATTCGCTGTGTTGGCTGCGGCGCTGCTTCACGACGCTGCTGTGCCGGAGCTGTCCTCAGAAGTAACAGCTGCGGAACTCGCTCTGCTTTGCAGGAGCACGCCGGATCGAGCCCTGGCGATGGTCCGACAGGCACTTCGCAAGGCCGCCGGGCCGGCCCGCTCACAGATCAGACTGCTTGTGGTCATCGATCAGCTGGAGGAGCTGTTCACGACGGAGAGGCAGCCGGCGACGCGCGAGGCCCTTGTGCGGTTCATGGCGGTGCTGGCGGCGAGCGGACTGGTCTGGGTGATAGCGGCGATCCGTTCGGATTTCTTCCACCGCTGCGGCGAGGTTCAGGGCTTCTCGGCTCTCAAGGACGGCCTCGCCAGCTACGAACTCCTGCCGCCGACTGGCACAGAGATTGGGCAGATCATCCGCGAACCCGCCCGCGTTGCCGGCCTCCGCTTCGAGGAGAACCCCGAGCGGGGTCGACTCGATGATGTCCTGCAGGAGGCAGCGGCTGCAGATCCCGGATCATTGCCGCTTCTCGAGTTTGTCCTCGACGCGTTGTACCAGGCCAGTGGCGACCGACGCGTTCTGACCTTTGCACATTATCGTGCGCTGGGCGGCCTCGAAGGCGCAATCGCGCGCCGCGCCGACGAAGTCCTGGACTTGCTGGCGCCCGGGATCCAGGACGCCTTGCCCGCGGTGCTGCGCGCCCTCACCACGGCGAGCCTGGCCGATGAAACAGTCACGGCACGTCCAGCCCTGTATACCGAAGTTGCGGGCACTCCCGCGCGATCGGCCCTCGTCAGTGCCCTCATCGACGCACGGCTCCTCGTCAGCGACGAGGACGCCGCAGGGCATGTTTTCGTTCGTCTTGCACATGAAGCACTGTTGAGCCGTTGGCCGCGCGCCGGTGACATTGTGAATGCAAACCGGAACTTTCTCGCGACGCGCGAACGCCTGAGGGCCGACGCCCACCGATGGCACCTGGAAAACAGGAATCGAGAGCTTCTCCTCCCGTCCGGCAAACGTCTGGCGGAGGGCGAAGAGTTGATGCTTACAAGGCGGCAGGAGGTCGACGATGCCGTCCTTGAATACATCGAGGAGTCCTTGCGTGCCCATCGGCAGAAGGAGGAGAAGGACCGTCACGCAGAGCTAGCACTGGTCGCGGCTGCCGAAGAGGCAAAACGCGAGCGCCTCGAGCGCGAGGCCGATCGCCGGAGCCTAGCGGCTGCCGCGGCAAACCGGCTTGCCCGACGGATACGGAACGCCGCTATCGTCGCAATAATGCTCGCTGTCATGGCGGGTGCAGGCGCATTGGTCGCCCTCAAAGCGCGCGAGGAAGCAAGGGGGCAACGCGATCAGGCGCTGCGCAATCAGTTCCTTTCGCTCTCGTTCCTTTCCGAGCGGTCCGCCGCGGCAGGCAATACCGAGGCTGCGATCCGGCTGGCGCTTGAGGCGCTACCCTCGAAAGAGCAACCCGAGCGGCCATATCTATTTGAGGCGGAGGCAGCTCTCTACAAGGCTCTGCTGGCGCACCGGCAGATCAAAATCCTCCGCCCTGGCGCCGCTGTGGCGCATGCGGCATTCAATCCTACAGGTGATCGCATCGTCACCGGATCCTATGACAAAACTGCAGCCGTCTGGGACGTCTCCACCGGTGCCGAAACTGCAATTCTAAAAGGTCATGAAGGGGCCGTGGAAAGGGCCGAATTCAGCCCCGACGGGAGCCGTATCCTGACGGCCGCGAGGGACGGCACTGCACGTCTCTGGGACGCCGTCTCGGGAGAGCAGCTCCACATCCTGCGGCCGGTAGGCAATTTCCCGACGGCAATCTTCAGCCCGGATGGCACTCTGGTGCTGACGGCGGGGGAGAACAGCGATGCAACGCTCTGGGATGCTCGGACCGGAAAGAAAGTCCTGGGTGTAAGCAGCGACGCATATACGCGTGCTGCTTTCAGTTCAGACGGCCGCAGCTTCGCGACGGCAGGCAAGCGTTTGGTTTCGATCTGGAATACCGCGGACGGCGCGCTGACGCGGTCGATCCGAGTGATCTCCTGGCCATTCACCCTTGCGTTCAGCCCGGACGGAGGCCGGTTGCTGGCCGGCCCGTGGGGTTGGCATTCAGATCGCGACACTTCCAGCCTTTTCGATTTGTCGAAAGGAATGGAGATCGCAAAGTTCGCCGGCAGCAAGAGCGACACGCAATTGAACGGCGTGATTTTCAGCCACGGGGGTCAACGGATCGCAACGGTATCACTGGATGGCACTGCCCGGATTTGGGATGGAGCGTTGGGAACGCTGGATGATGTGCTCGGCCAGGAGGTTTCGGGGTTGAAGCCTGACATCGATACAGATGAACGCGATGTGGAGATGAACGGTGCCTTCTCCCATGACGACCGCTTCCTTGCGACCGCGTCGATCAATGGGCCGATCCGCATCTGGGACGCTGAACGCGCCTCGATAGTGACGACGATCGCCGGTCATGAATCCTTGGTCGAGCATCTGGAATTCAGCCCGTTCGACAGCAACATTCTACTGACTGCTTCACACGATGGCACCGCTCGGCTTTGGGATGTCGACGGCGCCCTGACGACGGCGCTTTCACATGAATATCGGCCGACTTTCGCGGTCTTCAGCCCCGACAGCGTCCACCTGCTTACCGGCGGGGGCGACAGCGCGGCGCACCTGTGGGATGTCGTCAGTGGGCGCGAGATAATCCGCCTCGATACGCATGAGATAATTCAAAACGCGACGTTCAGCCCAGATGGGAGGCGCGTCGCCACGGCATCGCTTGAGGGCGTGGTCCGTATCTTTGATGTGGCCACGGGGCACGAGACCGCCCAGTTCCGATCACATGCCGGACTGATCAAGATCCAGTTTGGTCGCGATGGCAAATCGCTTGTTTGCGCATGGATCAACGGTACCGCCCAACTGTGGGACGCGACGACCAGCATAGAGCTAGCCGACATCAATACAAGCAGCAATCTGCCGCAAGCGGTTCTTAGCCCTGACGGACGTCTGATCTTTTCGGCCAGGGAAGACAATGTGGGACGCCTCCTCACGACCAGCGGAGCCGAACTCCGTGCTCTGGTGGGGCATCAGGATCGCATCACGGCAGCGGCCTTCAACCCCGACGGTCAACTGGTCGCCACGGGCTCACTCGACCACACGGCCCGAATTTGGTCGATCACGGAGGGGAAAAACGCCCGAACCCTTGAGGGACATACCGGCGCGGTGACGGCGGTCGCCTTCAGTCCCGACGGCCGGTCGTTGCTGACTGCTTCACGCGATGGAACCGCCCGGATCTGGAGCGTCGCCGGCGGTCTGGAAAGGGTTCTCAGGGGCCACAGCGGCGCGCTGGACAGCGCCGAGTTCAGTCCCAATGGGTTGTATGTCGTGACCGCGTCGACCGAAGATCGAACGGTCCGATTATGGGCGGCGCAATCGGGGCGACAGATTGCCGTCCTTAGCAGCCAGGACGATGCAACCGTTCGACGGGGCTTTACACGCGCGGCTTTCAGCGCCGACGGCACCCATGTCGCGATTGTTTCCGGCGAAAAGAGAGTCAGCATCGTTCGCCTCTTCCAAACACCCAAGGAGCTTATTGAATTCGCCCGCCGTACTGTGCCTCGCGAACTGACCCCTTGCGAGCGGCGAAGCTTCTTCCTTCCTGAAGACCCCGCACACGGCACCTGTCCGGACTGAGGTCGACAACGATCGGATGTTGCCCATTAGGCCGGCTACTCGAACCGCCCAACCGTGTGACCCAAAGTGATGATCGCCCTGGATCCGGATGGCGTGGCGCATAACCGTGGGATTTCGCTTGCCCTACCGGTTGGCGTTCGGGTCCGACCAGAGCGTTTACCTGTGACGTCTGCTTTTGGAAAGCGTCGGAGGCGACCTTGACGGCTCCAATTGTGAAGGGTTTCGGGTGCCGTCAGGCGTACGAAAGCCTCCCATGCAGGAACCCGCGGGCCGCATGCTGTGCGCTATGGGGATTTGTGTGGCGGGTGTGCCAGCGTCTGTCGCGAACGCTCACATTTCGTGCTGCGAGCGTGTCGAGGAAGTAACGTCCGGCTTGGTCGGGGAGCTTGTTACGGTGATTCTGACTGGGTTCGCGCGCCTGATGACCGGCGCAACAGCAAAGCGCACATGCGTTTCCGTTGACCTGCGGCGGCGTAGCGCGGTCGTGGGGGCAAGCGGGCCATGCCGGGTCATGGAGAGTTCTCCCGGCTCGCTGCGGTCGCGTTGGGCGGTCCGCGCGGTTGCCTCCACCGTTCGAACACCTCGATGACGACCATGCGTCCGCCGCAGCACGGGCATGAGGGGCGGAAGTCTTCCGGCGCGTGCGGGGTGTCGTCATCGGGAGGTGTGGCAACGCTCAGCAGTTTGCGGGCGAGCGCGAGGCTGGCCTTGCGGGAGCCGCCGGCAAGCAGGCCGTAATGCCGGATGCGATGGAAGCCGTGCGGGAGGACATGGAACAGGAAGCGGCGGACGAACTCATCAATCGCGAGCACCATGACCTGCTGGCTGTTGGCGCCGTCACGGCGGTAATCCTTGTAGCGGAAGGTGACGCTGTTCTTGTCGAAGGCGATCAGGCGGCTGTTCGAGATGGCGACCCGGTGGGTGTAGCGCGACAGGTAGGCGAGCACGGCTTCCGGCCCGGCGAAGGGCGCCTTGGCATAGACCACCCAGCGCTTCTTCCGGACCGGCGACAGGTGCCGCAGGAATGCCCGGCGGTCGCCCAGGTGCGCCATCGATCCGAAGAAGCTGAGCCGTCCGGCCTCGTGCAGCGTAACCAGCCGGGTGAGGAAGAGCCGGCGGAACAGTTTGCCGAGCACGCGCACTGGAAGGAGAAAAGCCGGACGCTACGATATCCACCGGCTTCCGTCCGGCGCGATGCCGCCGCCTGGTACGATCATGTGGACATGCGGATGCTGCGTCATTGCCGAGCCCCAGGTGTGGAGGACGGCGGTGATGCCGATGCGCGCGCCGAGGTGCTTGGGATCCGCCGCGATCGTCAGCATCGTCTCCGATGCCGCCTTGAACAACAGATCGTACACCTGCGCCTTGTTGTGGAACGCGATGTCGGCGACCTCGGCCGGCAGCGTGAACACGACGTGGAAGTATCCCACCGGCAGCAGGTCGGCTTCGCGCTCTGCGAGCCATGTACGCGCGGCCGCGCCCTGGCACCTGGGACAATGCCGGTTGCGGCAGGAATTGTAGGCGATGCGCCACTCGCCGCAGTCCTCGCAGGCTTCGACATGCCCGCCGAGGGCCGCGGTACGACATTGCTCGATCGCCGACATGACCTTGAGTTGCTGCAGACTCAGATGACCTGCATAGGCGGCCGATAGGCGGGCCCAGCGGCACGGAAGATGTCGGCGACCTCGATCGAGGCGCGCACGGATCAGCCGGGCAGCGACTTGCCTTCCATCAGCGCCATCAGCCGGTCGAGCGGCCCGGCGGCCGCGTGGATCGTCCGGGTCGAGACCTTGGTGTAAAGCGCGGTCGTATCGAGCTTGCTGTGGCCTAGCAGCACTTGGATGACGCGGATGTCGACATCCTGCTCGAGCAGATGGGTGGCAAAGCTGTGCCGCAGCGTATGCGGGCTGACGCGCTTGGGGATGCCTGCGACTTCAGCAGCCTCCTGGACGGCGCGGTGCAGTTGCCGCGACGAGATCGGATCGGTTCAACTGCGCCCCGGGAACAGCCAGCCATGCGGGAGCATCACCCCGCGCCGCTTGCCTTCGCGCCACCACAGCCGCCAGAAGCTGCGGCGAGAGCATGGCGTTGCGGTCCCTGCGTCCCCTGCCCTGTTCGACGCGGATCAACATGCGTGTGGAGTCGATATCATCGACCTTCAGGTGCGCGACCTCGGACACGCGCAGGCCCGCGCCATAGGCGACGCCGAGCGCAGCCTTGTACTTGATGCCTGGTGCTGCCTCGAGCAGGGCGCGCCGCTTCCTCCACGCTCAGCACATAGGGCAGCTTGCGCGGATAGCGCATGATCACCAGCGCACGCGCCAGTTCCCGCCGCATCAGTGTCACCATGAACAGGAAGCGCAACGCCGAGACCGCACCGTTGATCGTCGCGGGGCCGACACCGTTCTCATGCTGGTGCAACTGGAAGCGCCGGATATCCTGGGGCGTCGCAGTGTCGGGAGCGCGCCCAAGGAATGCGGTAAAGCGCCGGACGTGACGTACGTAATCCTGCTGTGTATGCGGTCCCAGACCTCGCATCAGCATGTCTTGCTGCATGCGCTGACGAAGCGGTGATATCGGTGCATTGGTCGGCAGGGTAGCCATGGCGAGTTCCTCTCGTTGAAGGGAACTCCATGGCCTGGTCAGGCCGTAGGCACTCAAAGCCGAAGATTACCATACCGCATTGCCAACCGCGCCTTCGCGAAGCGGGTTCGTGCACTGGGCGCGAAGCGGTCGTTGGCGATGCGACTTACCTCAAGAACGCGCCGCCAACAACAATGCCGTTCGAATTACCCGAGTTCGTGGATCATCACGTCGGGAATGACCGCCTTGGCGATGTCGCATAAGTGCTGATGATGGGTCCGGTAGATTACCTGGCCTACGCTGGCCATCTCGCCGAACAGGCGGAAAACTTCCTCCGACCGGAGATGGTCGAAGGTTTCCATGATGTCGTCGGCGATGAAAGGAACAGAGGGCCTGAGCTTGGCAAACTCATAATATCCGGCGAGCCGCAGAGCCAGGTAGAGCTGGAAACGCGCGCCTTTCGAAAGAGCGTCTGCGATCTTCGATTGGCCAGGCGCTCGGACAGGACTGCCTTGTCTCTTTGGATATGCGCTTCGGTGTGATCATCCTCTTTGGCCATTTGTTTGGATCTGCCTCGATTTATCGGCCATGTTACCTGAGTCCTGGCAACCCGCGAACTTCGGCCAAAGGATCGGCCAAATGTTCCCGCCGCTTGCGGATTCGTGCATGAATATCAGCACGCTAGGCGTGCCGGTTATCGGCCATCGTGATCCTGGTCATCGTCGGCATCCTGCTGGGATCATCGTCGGCGGCATCAATGGTGTCCAGGTTTGGCAGCGGTGACGGTGCCAGGGCCCGCGAAGTCGGCAAGATGCCGGTGATCGGCCAGAAGATCGGCCAAATATCCTGGCAAATTCAAAATATATATTTATAATTACGCATTTAGCAGAAACCAAGATCGGCCAATTATGGAAGAGAGTGTACAGCGCATCGAACCGGCACGCCTAACCGATGTATCCGAAACTATCTCCGATGCGCTGGCGGAGCTATCGGCGACGTCGGCGGTTTTGGGCAAAAGCCTTCACCCGCGTACCGCTGCCAATCTCGCCGATCTCGTGCGCATCATGAACACTTACTACAGCAACCTGATCGAAGGCCACGATACGCGCCCGCGCGACATCGAACGGGCGCTGGCCGGAAAGCTCGATCGAGACGAGAACCGTCGCAACCTGCAGCTCGAGGCGGCCGCGCATGTTCGCCTGCAAGCCGAGATCGACCGTATGGCGGCCGAGGGCCGGTTGCCAGAGCCGGCATCGGTAGATTTTCTGCGATGGCTGCACGCGGAATTCTATCGCGATGCCGAAGCGCCCATGCTGACCATCAAGGGTGCCGGCCGTGAATTTGTCATGGCGCCAGGCGAGTGGCGATCGAAGCCAGAGCATGACGTCGCCGTCGGTCGGCATGAACCGCCTTCGAGCGACCGGGTCGACGATTTCATGCAGTACTTTGCCATGCGTTATCGCTTCGACAAGCTGGGCAAGGCCGGACGGATCCTGGCCATCCCTGCAGCGCATCATCGGTTTAACTACATTCACCCCTTCCCCGACGGCAATGGCCGCGTCAGCCGATTGATGAGCCACGCCATGGCGCACGAGGCCGGGATCGCCGCCCACGGGCTGTGGTCGATCTCGCGCGGCCTGGCACGCGGCGTGAAAAGCCGCACGGACTACAAGCGCATGATGGATCATGCCGATATGCCCCGCCAAGGTGATCTCGACGGGCGGGGCAACCTCTCCGAGCGTGCACTCGGCGACTTTACCTCGTGGTTCCTGCAGGTGTGCACCGACCAGGTGAGCTTCATGAGCGGATTGTTTGATCTCGATACGCTCGCCAAGCGACTGCATCGCTATGTCGAGCGTAGCGGCTTGAAACCAGAAGCCGGTCGTCTTCTGGAAGAAGCGCTCATGCGCGGTGAGTTTGACCGCGGCGAGGCATCCCGCATTAGCGGACTGCCTGAGCGCACGGCGCGTCGCGTGTTCAACGATGTGATCGCGCTCGGTCTGTTGGCGTCGGAAACGCCCAAGGGCCCAGTGTCGCTGCGCTTTCCGGCGGACGCTCTGGACGCGCTGTTTCCGAAGCTGTTTCCGGAAATGTAAGATCATAGAGCGCTCACGATCTTACGGCGCTTCTCCTCGACGTCCTCCAAGATTTTCACCAGATCACCCGGAAGCGGGTTTTCCGGTTCAGGCAAATGCGCGAGATGGCGCCACCTCCTGTCCAAGGCCTTCAAGGAAACCTCATCGGTCATCCCTCGTTTGGCCTGCGACCAGAACAATGCACGAAGTTCGGGAGAAATCGGCTTTCTCTCCTCCAGCCGCTTTGCCAACCAAAGGGTGACATCAACCAGCTCAAGACCGGCACTCTGATCTCCTGACATGAATACGGGCGGCGTTTCCGGCATGTGCGAGTAATCGGCCTTGGGCATGCCGGGACCCATATCAGACTTATGGCCTCGCAATCTCCGCTACCATTCGGACAATTCGGCTTGGGCGCCGTTGAACTCCGTTTGCCGATCGACCGTGATGCGGTTGACCCGGCTCTTTTGTGGATTGGATTGTATAGCAATTGCCTGCAGGACCTGCTGAAACCCGATCAGGTTCGGCGATATCTGCAGTGTCGATTCATAATTGCTGGAGCCGAAGCTGATCTCTTTGGGGTTTGCCGCAGCCCATTTGATAGCACCCGCCACAAGCTCCCTTGATCGCGCGTCCGGCAATCGACCCACGCGCTCGAGCAGACCTGCGTAAAGCTTCTTGAGCCTTTCCTCGCAACGTGCGGGGTTCTGTTCGCGCCTAGCGCTCCATGCCTCTTTCGCAAGGTCTTCGTCGAAAAGGAACGACACTTTAAACAGCAGGACATATCGCATGGGCGTCCAGTAATGGTGCCATGGAACAGCATCATTCAAGCCGGAATCAAAAACCTGATCGAAGAAGGTGATGATCGCATGGTCCGGCTTCGAGACCTTATAAAGAGAAAACCGCAGATCGTTCTTTTTGCTGAACCGGGCTATTTTTTCAGCGATTGGCGTCAGTCGTCCGACACCGAGTTCATTGGCGTGGAGGCGTTTCACCCCGAGATCTCGCCGCAATTCTTTCAGCAGCGGCTCAGCGATGACGTCAAGATTCGCGCGGCAGCCCAGCACACCGTAATCGAGCTTCGGCTGGTTCGCGTCGAACAGGTTCAGCCCTGTGTTGCCGCTTTCGTCGACGAAATAAAACACCTTGGAAGTCGTCAAAAAGCGGGGGCCGCGTTGGAGCAATAACTTGGCTGGCGATATGTCGCCGAATGTAGAGAGCGAGACAGATCGCTACAAGCAGCCCTCGCCCGCAGCGTTGCACAGCTCAGTAAAATAAAAGGGACTCCCAGAGGAGGCTGCTGAATCGGACG
The DNA here is from genome assembly GCF_000502435.1 of Mesorhizobium sp. LNHC232B00. Taxonomy (NCBI): domain Bacteria; kingdom Pseudomonadati; phylum Pseudomonadota; class Alphaproteobacteria; order Hyphomicrobiales; family Phyllobacteriaceae; genus Mesorhizobium; species Mesorhizobium sp. LNHC232B00. Next base: position 26,022 of record NZ_AYWP01000052.1, on the reverse strand, counting down.
TTTCTTGGATTATTCCACACTTGGGTGTGAACCGGCCACCCGGCGAGGCGCCGTTGAAAGTCCGTCCCTGCGACACCTATAATATGACCCGACCGGATTGAATTGTCGAGAAGAGAGCCATTCAACGCCAAGTTGGCGTCCTCGAACTACGATGGGATGGAGGCTCTGCCGGTCCGATGGTTCCAGATGTCTTGCGGAGTTAATTCGTTTCGACACGCGATAGCGCTTCCGTCCTGGGCAGCGCCAGCTGTTCCCCTCGGGTCTACCCTGCGCGCTTCGTGACAGGTGGGTAGCAGCGGAAGCACGGGAGATGGGTCAGCTAGAGTTATCACCTACCTCGGGTTGCCGTACCCATTGCGCTGGCACCGCAGTCCCTCTTATCTCTCGGACAAGCAACCAACCCGAGTATTCCTATGACCACATCCCCGAGAACGGGGGCGGCGCCGGGGTGAGGTTGAGGAAATGACAGAAGTTAAGGCCTTAACGCCTTGTTCAATTTATCTACCTTAGAATTCGCCAATGCGCTTCTCACTCCTGCTTTTTGGCTGGGCGGCATTTTGCTGTTGGGATTTCGCCGCCAATGATGGTCAAGCCATTATTGGCCTTGGCGTGCGAGTTGCCAGGCTCTTCCACCGACTAATTTGAACGTCAGGCGCTGTTGCGCTTCGCGCTAGCGCGGTTTTTCCGTCGTTGCGCGGGCGATCCTTGCCGGACGCTACCCAGCCGCAGGGGCCGAACCGGTCCCGTGGTATTCCACCGGATGAACTCGACCTCCTTCCCGGTGACTTGCCGCACGGCCTTCAACAGCACCTCATGAGTTCCAGCCTCATGGGGTCAAAGCGCTACCTCCCCTTCGGCTTCGGCGTGATCTCCTCGACCCGCACCTTGTCGCCGATCTCCGTTAGCGTCCGGAGGCAGGCTCGTCGAGAAAGGCCCCCGCCTTATTTAACAGCTCTCGACGAGCCGTGCGCCCCTTTCCCCCCGGACGGCCAAACGCTGGGGCAGTCTGCCTCAATTCAAGCGACTGCTCCGTTCGCGTGTTCGTTCACGCAATCAGGTGGCGCTAATGTCACATTCGATGGACGCGTACGAGCGAGCGCCCTCTTGCGTTAGGCCCTATCATCCTCGTCGGCGATCCCCTCAAACGGAGTTGCCAATGGCTAGGCCAACGATAGCTAGCGTTGCCAGATGCCTGCCGGTTTAGCGGTCGCCAACACGGCTTATGTCTTGCCTGGTCGGTGCCTTGGGTTCAGCCAAGGATCAGTTGAGCTAGTACCATAGTGAGAGCCATCGATACGGGAACGGCTATAAGGCAACACGTCTCAATGATCTTGTTTTCTCGCTTGTCCATCTTCGCCGGCTCGCGTTTTGCGTTCTCATTTTGACGTCTACGGGCAGCCTTGGGAAGCGGTTCCAGGCGGAGGCGGTCAGAGATGCCGCCGGTGCTGCATATTAGCAACACCTTGTCGAACCCTCGGGCTGCCGAGCATTAGTCTTCCTCGCAGCGGCGAAGCGTGGCGCCCCGCAATGCCCTCATGATGGTTTCGAACAAGTTCGCCAATTTCTTCATCGATCTCGTCACCAGGAATGCCTTGGGCCTCTGCTGCCTGTTTAGCCTCGGCCATATCGATAACCAGCAGCACCGGGTCGTTGATCGGCCCATCCGCCAAGTGGTCAGACATCCAATGGTAGAGAAAATCACCGCCGCGCTTGCTCATTTTTCCCTGAAATCCAGCAGCTTGGCATGGCGCAGCTTCTCCTCGCCCTTCAGGAACCGCACCCGGCCGACTAGACCAGGTTTCAGCCATTCGGCCTTGTCGCTCTTGAGCCTTACAGGCGCCGGTCCGCCTATCTTGCCTTGGACGCGGTCCCAAAGGCGCTGCCGCTTGTCTGCCTTGAAGGTAACGAAGGCGGCGCCGGCATACCGACCCTTGTCGGCCATCAGCACCATCGCAGGCTTGCCGGCTTCCCGCTGCACGCCAATGATGTCCATGTCCTTTTCGGCATAGCACTTTATCTTGCGCCAGTTCATCGTCGGGCCGCTGCGGTACGGGCTGTCCTTGCGCTTCGACACCATCCCCTCCAGGCCAGCCTGGTCGACAAGGTGATAGACAGCATCCCCCGTGCCTGGCATAGCCTCGCTGAACTGAATGCGGTCGCCGGTAGGAACAAGCTCCTGAAGGATCTCGCGACGGTCCTCTGCCGGGATGTCGCGCAGATCGTGTCCGTTCAGGTGTAGAAGATCGAATGCAACCAGATACACGTCGCGCGATGGATTGCGGCTGGTGACGGCTGACTGAAGCGCGTGGAAGTCGGACAGGCCCGCCTCATTAATGGTGATCGCCTCGCCATCGATGATGAAGTCTTCCGCCTCGATCGCCGCCGCTTCGCCTGCGAGCTGGATGTAGCGGCCCGTCCAGTCGTAGCCGTTCTTGGTGATCAGCCGGATGCCGTCTTCGTCCTTGATGACCTGGGTGCGGTAGCCATCAAACTTGATCTCGTGGAGCCAGTCATCGCCGTGCGGTGGCGTATCGACCAGTTCGGGCTCCATCGGATGGATAAACTTCAAACGCATGAAACTGACTCGCGAATCGCGACTCAATTAGAATGCGCTTAATTAGTTCCGGAAAATTTTAACGAATCGTTGACCGCGCTGTCCCATTCTAGGACGGCGCGGTCAANGGTTGAATCAACCGTTACCGCACGTGCTTTCCAGTGTGCGTTCCTGATCATTAGACTTTGACGGAACGGAGGGATGGGTATCGCGCTAAAGTAGTTCCGGGAACATTTTAGATGAACTGAAAGTTCGATGGGGATGACGAAGCTATCGGACCTCGGCCCGCCGATCCCCGGAAAGTTGCACGGCGGCGCAGACATCCCGGAACATCAGCATTTCTATCCTTGCCCATATTGCGGGCAAAAGGTTGACCAGCGCGATTTGCGCCAAGTGTTTTGGCATGAAACGCCAGGGCACGAACCGCTGGAGATGACGGGGGCGCCGAGATAATCAATCTCCCGAAGCGTGCGAAATGACAGCACCTTGTGCACCGGCGACCACCAGTTCGGCCGCCAACCAGAAGCCAGCGGCCATGAAAAGCAGAACCACAAAAGCCAGGCGGGCTGACGGAATGCCCTAGCAGAACCGCTGACCCGTGTACTGCGCACCCTCCACCCACAAGGAGAGTGCAGTCGCCGGGGAACGTCCTTTCACCTCGAAATCGCGGCCCCGATGATGTCCTGCCGCGATCCAGACCGTCTTTGACCGCTGATAGATTTTAATGCCTCGTGCGCTCGCCCAAGCGCACAGGTATGCAAAGTCTCGCTTCATGATTTCCCCACACTTCGCTAAAATCTGAACGCTAATAACTGCGGAGCGTGGAGGTATGTTCCACGAGGGCGTTCACATTTTAGCATCTGCTTACAAGGCAAACTCGCCTGCTCGGAGTTTGAATCGGCGTGGCTAACGGCAGCATCAACATAGGCGATGAGGTGGCAATCATGGCGAGCGTCCGGCAGCGGGCTTTGCCCTTTATGTCACCAGCCGAAATGCAAAGCGGTTGCGGATGTGGTCGTTGAAATAGCGGCCCTTGGCAAAGGCAGATTTGAACCCGGCAAAGCTCTCCGGCGGCACGTCCAAGAACTGGTAATGCCTGCCTTGGTGGCACATCGCCGCAAAACCGCGGCTTGGCAATGGGCATCTACACGGCCTTTCTGGATGTCGCGATGGCTCTTGGAAGCCCGGCTTTGGGATGGGCTGCCGATCGAGCAGGTTTGAGCGCCGTGTTCTTTATCAGCGCCGGTGTCACCTATTGTACAACCCCATTGCTTTGCGGTTAGCGTACAATGCGCAACGAGCCGAAAGGCGCACTGCGAGCGCAAGCCTAGAGGATGCAGCCAGCCGGTCATCCTGGGTTTCCGACCGGCAATCAGTTCTCCGAGGAGCCGGACAAGTTCTTCCGGTTCGGTCGGCTTCATCACCACCGTCCCGAGTGAGAATGCTTCATCACTCTGCTCGGGGCCTAGGCCGGAATAAACGACGAAGGGCACTCCACGGGCAGCCAGCATTCTTGCAGCCTCGACGCTCTCGCCGTCCCACAATCTGACGTCCAGGACCGCGGCGGCGGGCATGTGGTTCGCGAGAAGCGCTCCTCGGCCTTTGCAACACGACGATCCCAAGGCTGCGGTGAAGCCCCCCTCGGAAAGAGCAGTCTCCATCTCCACGGCAATCAAAGCTTCGTCGTCGACGACCAGGACGAGAGGTTTGTCCATGTGAGGCACGATTGCACGTTCGTTGATGAAACACGTGCCAAGGTGGTTTCCGTCCGAGCTCAGATTTGCATGCCGCCACAGGCTCAATCAAGAGGAGCCTCGTGGGCAGCCGCAAGGGACGAGCTACAGGAACAATTTGGCGACACCCCGCGTTACCACCCGTTGAGCAGAAAGGGGTTTTGGATGAATGAAGTGCCGCGGGCGAATGTTGTCGCGTTCAAGAACCAAGAAACATCCGATGGGGATAGCCGGAACTTCAACTACCAGGATTTCTTCGAAAACGGCGCCGTCGCCCTCCACTTGGTAAGTGCCGATGGTGTTATTCTTCATGCCAACCAGGCCGAGCTCGACCTTCTCGGGTTTCCGGCGCAGGACTATATCGGTCGCCACGTCGCGGAGTTCTATCCCGACCAGGAAGTGATCGAGGACATTTTGAACCGCGTCTCCCGTGGCGAGAAGATCGCCAGATATCCGGCGCGATTGAGAGCCCACGACGGCTCGATCAAGCACGTCGAAATTTCTTCCAGCGGGCATTTCCGCGACGGCAAGCTAATCAACACACGCTGTTTCACTGTCGATGTAACCGACCTGGAACGCACCCGCACGGAGCTCAAGCGGCAGGACAGCACCTATCACCAGGTCCTCGACAGTCTCCCGGTCGCCATCTACACGACTGACGCGGATGGGGTCATCACCTACTACAACCGAGCCGCCGCCGAAATGGCGGGCCGCGAACCCGAGATCGGCAAGGACAAGTGGTGCGTGACGTTCAAGCTGTTCACACCGGACGGCAAGGACCTTCCTCACGATGAGTGCCCCATGGCGATCGCGCTGAAGGAAAACCGCCCTGTGCGTGGCCAGCAGGCGATAGCGCAGCGCCCTGACGGATCTTTTTTCCCATTTCAGCCCTATCCGACACCGCTCCGCGATGAGACGGGCAAGCTGATCGGTGCCGTTAACATGCTGTTTGACCTCACCGACCGCCAGAATGCCGAGGAGGCCAGGCACCATTTGTCGGCAATCGTGGAATCCTCGTTCGATGCCATCGTGAGCAAGGACCTGAACACCATCATCAAGAGCTGGAATCGGGGCGCCGAACGGCTGTTCGGCTACACCGCCGAGGAAGCGATCGGCCGCTCGGTGACGATGCTGATCCCGGATGACCACCAGGACGAGGAACCCCGCATCCTCGAACGCATCCGCCGTGGGGAAGTCGTCGACACATACGAAACGATCCGTCAGCGCAAGGATGGCAGTCTGGTTCCGGTCTCGCTGACGGTATCGCCCGTGCGCAGCGCAACCGGGCAGATCATCGGCGCATCGAAGATTGCCAGGGACATCACATCGGCAAAAGAGAACGAGCAGCGCATCCGCATGCTGATGCGCGAGGTCAACCACCGGGTCAAGAACCAGTATTCCGTCATCCTTTCGATGATCAGGGAAACCAACAAGCGCGCCGAGAACCCCGCGGTGTTCGAACGGCAGGTTCGCGAGCGGATCATGGCCCTGTCACGCTCGCACGATCTGCTTGTCGCTGGCGATTGGAGAGGCGTGACCCTTTTCGAACTGCTGCTCTCGCAAGCCAAACCGTTCGGCAATGAGGGGCGGATTTCCATGTCGGGACCTTCCATCGTGCTGAGCCCCAACGCCGTCCAGTATTTCGGTATTGCCTTCCACGAACTCGCGACCAACTCAGCCAAATACGGCGTACTTTCGGGAGACAGGGGCACGATTTCGGTTCAATGGAACGCGACCGGTTCCGGGGATTCGAAGCTCTTCCACCTCGCCTGGGCCGAAACCGATGGGCCGAAGGTCCAGGCCATCGGTCAGGGCGGCTTTGGAACCGTGGTGCTGAAGCGGGTAGCGCCTGAGGCTGTCGGCGGGAAGGCCGATCTTGAGTGTGGCTCGCATGGGATCAATTGGACGCTGGAAGCGCCGCTGGCTGCCGTGGAGGCATCTGTTGTGAGCGAGGCCTAGGAACTCAGCATTCGGTGGGTAGGTAAATGGACCGTCCCCTGGGGCCTCAACTAGCGCCGCTTCCCGGACCGCCACCAGCTGTACTTCAGGATCCAGCCAGAAACCCAACCCTGCGCGAGCACAAGAAGCTCGCACTGCGCCAAGCCGAATGACCAGCATCGTGGCCGCCCCATTTTGCAGAACTTGACGCACACAACCGAAGTCGAGTTCATCCGTGGGACACTACAGGACCGGTGCTGCCGCCTGGAGATGGGTGGCGCCTCGTAACAACGGGTTTAACGTGGGGATAACCGCCAATTAAGAAAGGGGCGCTTCGTCCCATGTCATCAATTTGAATTGAATCTGCAATCACAAAATATTAGATTGACGCTGCTCAAGTATGGGTGTCCCTTCTCTGAAGAAAACGCGAAGCATCTCGCGTCGCGCAAACACCGAGAACGGGGATGGTGGCTGGAGAACCAAACGAGGTGCTGGTTAAACACGTCGAGAACCGGTGGATTGTCCGTGTCGTTGAGAGTGGCGAGTCAATGGTCGAAGTGTTCGCGACGCAGGCTCTTGCCGAGGACTACGCACACAATCATCGAAACAGACTTGGGCTTCCTGGGAAGCCGCCTGTAGAACCGGTGGGATTTCGAAACATTTAGGGCAAAACAATTGGACAAGACAGTCGATTTTGTCGAAGGACGTCTTGGATCAGCCCGGACAATCCGATTCCGGGATCTTTGTTGAACTCGTTGACCCCGAAAGAGGCCACGTTCGTCTCCACCTCACGACTGCTACTGCGGAGCTCCTTTGCGAGCGCATAGCCGATGCGCTGGAACGCCGCTACGGCGATGCCGCCCATTAAACGGCAGTTTTGATATCCACGGGAAAATGCCCCCGCACCGCGATCAATTCCCGATGGTAAGAAGAAGGTCTCGAGCGAGCGGTCCTGAGCAGGTACGACAGACAGGTGAGATTTCCAACCGGGCATTTTTACTTGCTGCGGACGTTTGGTATCGTGGCCTGTCTCTAGACTGGAAAGGTACAACGTTGTGGCCGCGCTTGCGCATTTCCAGCTCGCGATAGATCGTCATCGTCATCGTCATCTCGGCGCTGCCCGCGACCCGAAACTCGGCTCCCCGGCATTGATCCGTTTTCAGGTTGTGCGGGCTAGAAAACGGACTGAGGCGTCCAGCAGAACCGCGTCTGCTTGCGATTCGTGGCGTCCATTTCGACAAGATCAAGGATGAGACGTTGATAATGCTGAAATCGCGCCGCCCTCCTGATATTATTTCTGCCGGAAGGCAGTATGCAGCGAGGTCGACAGGGGACTGAGAATGTAATCCAACGCGGTGCGTTCCTCGGTCACGATCATCACCGAAGCCGGCATACCTGGATAGAGCTGGATCTGCGGCGCGGCGGCGAGTTCCTGCTGATCCACCGCGATGTCGGCGACATAGTAGGGAAAGCCGGTCTTGGCGTCGGTGACACGGTCCGCCGAAATGCGGGTGACGCGGCCGTGGATGACTGGTGTGGTGCGCTGCTTGTAGGAAGTGAAGCGGACCTCGGCCGTCATGTCAGCGTGCAGGCTGGAAATGTCCTCGACCTTGACCTGCGCCTGGACGATCAACGAATTTTTGGTTGGCACGATATCGAGGATGGTCTGCCCGGGGGCGACAATCGCGCCGGTCGAGAAGACGGTGAGGTCCATCACCTGGCCGTCATAGGGCGCGTGCACCTCGGCGCGGTCCACCGTGGCTTGCGCGGCGAACATCTTCGGCACCAGGTCGGCTAGGCTCGACTGGGTGTCGATCAGCATGGCCGAGAGTTTTGCGCGTCGCTCGTTGGTGAGCTGCGCAATCTGGCTTTCGAGCTCGGCCTTGCTCTGGCGGTTTCCCGCGATCTCGCCGATGGCCTGGTCGATGAGGCCCTGCAAATCGGAGGCGGAGCGGTCGAGTTCGAGGATGCGCGTGCGCGTTGTCAGCCCGGCCTTCAGCAGCTTGTTGAGGCCTATTTTTTCGTCGGTCGTCGACTTGAGCTGGGCGCGAAAAGATTCGACGCGCGCCTGCTTCCCGTCGATCTGCTCTTCAAGCTCGGCGATCCGCCTCTGCAGGATCTGCGTGGCACCCGCCATCGAGGCGCGCTGGCTCTCGAGGTCAGCAATCTGGTTGGCCATCGCGTCCTGCAGATAGGCCTGGTGTTCGGCGGTGATGTCCTTCGGAAAGGCAACCGCCTCATGGCCCTCGAGCTCCGCACGGATGCGGGCATCGGTGGCGCGCAGCAGAGCATATTGCTGGGAATAGAGATTGAACTCGGAGCGGGCGCGGGTGTCGTCAAGCACGACCAGCACATCACCTGTCTTGACGATGTCGCCGTCCTTCACCCGGATTTCCTTCACCGTGCCGCCGTCGAAATGCTGAACGCTCTTGCGGTTGCCCTCGACCTTCACAATCGCGTCCGCGAGCACCGCGCCGTTGAGCGGCGCTATCGCCGCCCAGCCGCCGAACGCGCCGAAGAAGGCAACAATGATAAGCACGCCAACCCAGACCGGTCCTCGGATCGAATCCGGGTTGCCCGCATCTTCGGCGCTGGACAAACTGCGATAGGTGGCGGCGATGTCGGTCATTGAGTTGCCACCGCCATGGGTGCCGCGCGCTGGTTGAGCAGCGCCACGATCTCGTTCCTCATGCCGAAGGCTTCGACCGCGCCATCCCGCAGAAGCAGGATCTTGTCGACATTGGCCAAAGTCGAGGGCCGGTGCGAGACAATGATGACCGTACTGCCGCGGCGCTTGAGCTCGAGCGCGCATTCGGCGAGCGCGCGGTCGCCGTCGGCATCAAGATTGGAGCTCGGCTCGTCGAGCACGATGAGGTTCGGCATACCGAATACGGCGCGGGCAAGCGCGATGCGCTGCCGGTAGCCGCCGGACAGCACCGCGCCGCCCTCCCCAATCTGCGTCTCGTAGCCTTGCTGCAGGCGGATGATCATCTCATGTACGCCGGCCAGCCGCGCGGCCTCGATCACTTCGCGGTCAACATCGGTCTTGAAGCGGCCGATGTTAGCGGCGACGGTGTCGGCAAACAGCTCGATGTCCTGCGGCAAGTAGCCGATATGGTCGCCGAGCGCCTCGCGTCCCCATTGCGTCAGATCGGCGCCGTCCAGCCTGACGGTGCCGCGGCTGGGCTGCATGATGCCGGCGAGATGCCGCGCGAGCGTCGACTTGCCGGCGCCGGAAGGACCGACAATGCCAAGCGCCTCGCCGGCATCGAGCCTGAACGAGACATCGCGCAGCAGCAGCTTCTGCAGGTTGGGAATGGCGAAGCTGAGCTGCTCGACAGCGATCTTGCCAGTGGGCTTGGGCAGGTTGAACGAGCGTTCGCCCTGTGCGCCAGCGTCGAGCAGCTTCTCGACCCTGCCAAGCGCGGCCCGCGCCAGTATCAGGCTACGCCAAAGGCCTACGATCTGCTCGACCGGTTGCAACCCCCTGCCCAGAAGGAGGCTCGCCGCGAACATCGAGCCGCCGGTGATCTGTCGCTCGATGACCAGATAGGCGCCGAGGCCGAGGATCAGCGACTGCATGGTGAGGCGCAGGAAGCGGATCAGCCCGGACATCAGTGCTGCGCGGTCGCTGGCCTGTCCCTGCCGGCGGAGCGCAAGGCCGCGGTCGCGCCCCCAGCGGCGGACTAGGCCGTCGATCATGCCCATGGCGCGGACGACTTCGGCGTTTCTCAGACTCATTTCGGTGAAATTGTAATTGGCGGTGGCAAGGTCGTTGGCTTGCTTCAGCGGCACCCGCACGATGTATTCGTTGAGCACCGCCATGGCGATGAGAAGCAGCGACGAGCCCAGCGCAAAGAAGCCAAGCCAGGGATGCAGAAGGAAGATGATGCCGATGTAGATCGGCGACCATGGCAGGTCGAACAGGGCATGGACGCCGCTGCCGGTGATCACCTGCCGGAACGTGTCGAAATCCCGGATCGGCTGGCTTTGCGAGGCGCCCAGCGACGGGGTTTCGACGGAGGCCGCAAGGATCTTGGCCGAAAGCAGCCGGTCGAGCCGCGCGCTGGCCCGCGTCAGGATGGCAGCCCGTACGAGATCGAGGCCGGCCAGCGCCAGGAAAGCCGCAAGCAAAACCAGCGTCAGCATCACCAGTGTCGTCTCGCTGCCGCTGGTGACCACCCGGTCATAGATCTGCAGCATGTAGAGCGGGGATGCGAGGTAGAGCAGATTGATGGCCAAGCTGAATGCCGCCGCAAAGAGGAAATAGCGGCGGCAAGCGCGAAGCGCTTCCCTCACGATCTTGGATTTGTTGTCGAGACTCAAACTACCTAGCGGAGAACCGCCCCCTGTTTAAACCGCATACCCGAACCGATCCTACTCCTGATCCTTCAACCGGCCACGCGATCCACCCGTAAACCTGCTGTAAACCTTAATTCGTAAGCTGAATCCGCCGCCGGCAGGGAACGAAACGAGCTCCGTGTGACCGCGGGCTCGATTCCTTCTTCACACAGCGAACTCACTTGTTCCGCCGTTGATGCCGGTCAGGGTGAATTCAGCCGGATTGTAGGTCACAACGGTGTGTCCCTGGCCGTCATCGGCGAGCTTGAAGCCGTTGGCGTCGTAGGATCCAAGCAGATGCAGAGTGGCGCCGTGCGTGCCGTCGGTCACAGTCAGAGTGCCGCCACTGCCGTCCTGGCTGGTCTGGTAGCTGACCGTCGTGCCGGTGCCGAACAGGATGTCGTTAAGATCCAGCTTGTCGTCATTGGTGATGCCGCCGATCCGCCCGCTGAAGTCGAACGAGTCGTCGAGCTCCAGCGTGCCGGCCGTATTCTGCGCGAAGGTAACATCCGTCGACGAGGCTGCGCCGAATTCCAGCTTCGACAGGTTGCCGATCGTGGCATCGCCCTCGCCGGTGACCGCGCCGTGGATGTTGATGTTGCCGCCATTCGCCCACAGCATGCCGGAATTCGCGATCCCGCCGGCGACGACCAGGCCGCCCGAGCCGGTCGCTTCCAGCGTGCCGGAATTGGCCACGACGCTGCCGCCGGTGTCGATGACCAGGGCGTTGGTGCCCGAGGCGATGATGGTGCCCCTGTTGTCGAGGCTGAGCATGCCATCCCCCAGTTGGCCGGCGCCCGAGATCGTGTTGTCGACATTGACCAGCGTGACGTCCGGACCGGTGCCTGAGATGATGTTGAAGGAACTGTCGGACAGATCGATCTGCCCGCCGCCCTGCAGCGTCACGCCGTGCTGGATGACCTGCAGCAGGGTTTCGCTGCCGGTCGAATCCAGCGAGATGGTGCCGCTGTTGTTGACGGTGCCGCTCAGCGGCAGCAGGGCGCCGTCGCCGATGGTCATCGTGCCGGTGTTGTTCACCACCGGCGTCTGGTCGAAGGCGAAGTTGCCGGCGCCGAGAGCGGAGGAATGCACGCCGTCGAGCGTGATCGACTGCCCGTCGCCGAGCGTGATTACGGCGTTACCATGCACATCGTCGACGGTATGCGCCTGGACGTCGGCAAAGCTCTGGAAGCCGGAGTAGCCGACGAGGTCGATCTGGTCGGCCGCCGCGTCGAAGCTGTGCACCGTGTCGTTGCCGATCGGCTGCGAGAAGACGAACAGATCGTTGCCGGTGGAGCCGGTGAGCACATCGTTGCCCGACCAGGCGAAGATCGGCGATCCCGGCGCGTAGGCCTCGACATTGTCGGCGATCGATGCGCTTCCGGTCGTTCCATCGGCATTGGTCCAGGTCATTGAGACATCAAGCACAGCGGCGCCGGTGAAATCGGCCGGCGTGGTGACCGTCAGCTGGTGGACGGCGTTGGACTGCACCGTCCAGGACCCGTCTGCATTTTGCGTCGCACCGTCGATCGTCCAGCCGGAAGGCACGTCCTTCACCGTAACGGTGACGGCCTGGCCGTCCGACGGGTCGGTCAGCGCGAGATTGATCGGCGCGCCTGCGGTGCCGGCGGGGGCAGCTACGCTGATCGTGACATGATGGACAATGCTGGTATTGGCGCCGTCGCTGGCCACGATGTCAACATTTCGAGCCGGGCTAGGAACGTGCGAGCCAGGTTTGGTGTCGGAATACAGGACTCCCTGCAAAATGCTTTGATATGTGCTGACCGATGCAACGCCTGTGATGGACAGGGTAACGGGATCGGCATTGTTCGCGACGCTCGACGGAAATGTTACCGTCAGCCCGGCAGCGGTGGCCGCGGCACTCGCCGCTCCACTAAGAGACAATATCTCTCTTACGCCCCCGCCACCCGCACTGTTGTCCTGTGGATTAGTCAGCGTGACTGTCAAGGACGTTAGATTCCCTGAATCGGCGTCGGCGATTGTCGCTAATGGTGTGAGCGATAGCTGCGTGACTCCGTGAGGATAGCTCGCGGTGGCATCGCTTCCCGCGCTGGCTCCGTTGAGGTCGACAACCGGGGCTTGGCCTCCGCCTGTCACATTGATCGTCGCGATGGCGGCGCTTGTGTCCGTGCCGCCATTGGCGATGCCATCACCGTCAATCAGAGTGTAGGTAACAGTCTTGGTGGCGGTTGGGCTGGTCGCGTTGGAATAGAGGATGTGGTCAGCCAAGGCCGCTGCCGCCGCTTGCGTGGCGCTGGCATTGAACGTGATGATCAGGTTCGACCCATTAGTGCCGCCCGTGAACGTTCCGATGATGGTGCCGCCATACGTAACGTTGCTGCCGCTGGTACCGATCTGGCCAGCGCCGGTGCCCTGGTTCTGGATGGTCAGTTGATCCGTCGCGGTGCCGTTTGTGGTGAAGGCGACGGTAAGCTTTCCGCCATTGAAGTCGGCCGAGTCGATGTCCGTCACTGTCGCCGAAGGCGCGATGGCGGTGGCAGCGGAACCGGCAGTGTAGCTGATGTTTGTGGAGGTTCCTGACGTTCCGCTGTTCAAATCTATGAACGGCGCGTCGTTGGTGCCGGTGATGGTGACGTCTATAGTCTGCGTGGCAGTGCCGTCGAACGACTTCACCGTCAGCGTGTCGTGCACCTGGATACCGCCTGCCAGCGCCTGAACATTGGCCTGGTTATTGGCCAGCGTGTAGCCCCAAACCCCGCTCGTCGCATTGAACGTAAAGGTGCCGTAGGTACCGGCAAGAGAGCCTGGCGTCTGAAAATGGTTCTGGCCGCTATCCACGTCATTGACGGTCAGCGTGCTGCCCGCCGTCAAGGTGACGTCCTCCGTCGCCGAGCCCGTGGCCGATGCGGTGATGGTGGCGGCGTCGTTGGTGCCGTGGATGGTGACGGTGATGGTCTGGCTGGCGGTGCCGNTTGCCGGCGCCGGCTTCGGTGACCGAGGTGTCCTCGGTGGCCGATGCGGTGATGGTGGCGGCGTCGTTGGTGCCGTGGATGGTGACGGTGATGGTCTGGCTGGCGGTGCCGTCGAGCGAGCTCACGGTGAGCGTGTCGGTCTGGGTGTCGCCGGCGTTGAGCGCTTCGGTCGCGGCCTTGCTGTTGTCGAGCGTGTAGCCCCACACCCCGGTGGCGCTGTCGAAGCTGAAGTTGCCGTAGGTGCCGGCGAGCGCGGCGGGAGCGACGGCGGCGAAATGAGCCTGGCCGGCGTCGACGTCGTGCACGGTCAGCGTGCCGCCCGCCGTGGCGTCGCCAGGCGTCGCCGCGGTCGTTGCATTGCCGGCGCCGGCTTCGGTGACCGAGGTGTCCTCGGTGGCCGATGCGGTGATGGTGGCGGCGTCGTTGGTGCCGNTTGCCGGCGCCGGCTTCGGTGACCGAGGTGTCCTCGGTGGCCGATGCGGTGATGGTGGCGGCGTCGTTGGTGCCGGTGAACTGAATGGTGGTCGTGGCCCAGCTCAAGGTGCCGTTGCCGAGTTGAATGGCGTAAGTCAGCTTGTCGGTGAGAACCTGGCCCTGCGCAAGCGACTGCAGCAGCGTGTTGATATCTGCGGTATTGTAGTGAATCGTCCCATCGCTGGCTATCCAGATACGTGCTCCGAGCAAGCTTTTGTCGGTGGTTCCGGCAAGTCCGGCGCTGTCGTTGGTGCTGGAGTATGTGGTGTCGCGGACAAGCAAGTCCGACGGCGCAGGTGTTTTGGTCGCGGTCGAAGCACTGATTGAATTGTCGATGGAGTAGAGCTGCTTCGCGGCCCCACCCAGGTCGTTCGCCAGTACATTCAGGATCAGGACGCCAGTCGAATCTTCAGAGAAGTAAAAGGCGTCGTCCGTGGCCTGCGGCGTGTTGGAGAAGGAAACAGTCGTACCGCCTGCGCCTGCAACCTGCTGAGTGGCCATCTTTTATCCCCCTGTCGGCAGACGCGGCGCATCTGCTCGTGGCCGCACGTGGCGGCCGACAATCCCATGCCGAAACCTGTATGGCGATCGGCGCTCAGTTACGTGAGGTGGGAGTGACCATTCACCAAGCCGCAACCCCTCGCTCCGGCCCGTGAACAGCCCGGACAAAGGTGGCGATCCACAGACAGGTGGTGCTCAATGATGACAGCTACTACGGCTATGATCGCCGCCTTGCGTTCCCCAACCCCAGTAGCGCCATGACTCGTTGTTGCCGGTCGAGAGATGTTCACGCTACCCTTATATTAGGACATTATTAACTCTGCAGAAGCGTGCGTCAACGTCCAATCGACTGAAGGGTTAATGACAGTATTCGTACCCGTACGCGAATGCTTCTAACTCGCCCTTCGGGACCTGACCCATCGGCCCTACGACAGGATGCGCTCCGAGGCGCCATCTTGATTCATCGGGAAACGAACGCCCTTGAACGCTCGCTTCCGGCACAACCAGAATTTCCAGTTCGACGGCCCCAATGTCCGCTTTCGGGGAATGGGAATATGGCCCTGCGGGACGGGAATGCGGCGTGAGGCAGACCCGCCGATTTGCACGCCATAGCACGCTGCAGCCCCGTGCGTGGCCGAACAGGATTTACTTCCGGAGCAAGGAGGTATCTGATCAGCCAATGGTCAGAAAGAGCATAGAACGATCGAAGTATCTATGCGCACACGACGACGGAGGTCGAAAGTTCCCCCAAAACTGGAGTGCGCCCCTCGGGCCGGACAGGTTGAACAAGCAGAATTGACTTGGAAGCCGGGCTTTCGAAACGTTTAAACTCGATGCTGTGCGTGCGATAAGTCACCATGGGCTTCCATCCTACGGTCGATTTTTTGCACTTTTGCGGCTTTCGAGAGAGTGTCTCTGCTGTCTGGAAAAGTACCGTCACGCACCTCTGCAATCCGTTGTCGACCATGCCACTTTAAAGGCACAAACCATAAACACTGCGGTCGAGCTGCAAGCCGACTAAGTGGCGATTGGAAATCAACGATCACTCGCATGTTCCGAAATGGCCGCATTGGGGCCGGAAGCGGACTTGCGGCTTGGAGGCTTGGAATGTGAGAAGCGGACGTTCAGGCGCCCCCATGCATCGACGCGATCTGACCCATCTCGTAAGTCGGGCCGGATAGACTCCAGGCCAGATGACCAATACAATCCCAGGTGCCGGGTTTCTGAAAGTATTCAACCCACATGGCCGAGATTCGAACCCAACGCCGCCTTGCCGCAATTCTGGCTGCTGATGTCGTTGGCTTTTCGCGCCTCATGGAGCACGACGAGGCTGGCACACTGGCCGCTCTCAAAGCGCGGCGGCGCGATGTTCTAGTTCCATTGGTGGCCCAGCACCACGGCCGCGTGGTCAAGGTGATGGGCGACGGTGTGCTGGTGGAATTTGGCAGTGCGGTTGATGCCGTCCAATGCGCCGTCGAATTACAAAAGGGTTTCACCGAGGCCAACGAGAGCGTGGCGAAGGCCTACCGCATCGTCCTGCGTATCGGCATCAATCTGGGCGACGTCATCGTCGAGGGCAGCGAGCTCTATGGCGACGGTGTCAACGTGGCAGCCCGGCTGGAGGGTCTGGCTGAGCCCGGCAGCATCTACGTCTCCGCCACCGTGCACGATCATGTCACCGGCAAGCTGACATTGGCGTTCGATGATCTCGGCGAGCACGCGCTCAAGAATATCGCAAAGCCGGTGCAGGTTTACCGCGCTGGAACCGGCGGGACCGGCAAACGCGCGGTGCAACCGGTGCCTCAACTCCCGGATAAACCCTCGATCGCGGTTCTGCCCTTCGTCAACATGAGCGGCGACCCGGAGCAGGAATATTTCTCCGACGGCATCACCGAGGACATTATCACCGACCTTTCGAAAGCGTCGGGACTCTCCGTCGTGGCGCGCAATACCGTCTTTACCTTCAAGGGCAAGGCGGTATTGATCGAGGAGGTGGCGAAGAAGCTGAATGTCGCCTACGTCCTGGAAGGAAGTGTACGCAAGGCTGGAGGGCGAGTGCGTATCACGGCTCAGCTAATCAATGGTCGTGGCGGTGACCATATCTGGGCCGAGCGGTATGACCGGACGCTGGACGATATCTTTGCCCTTCAGGACGAGATATCCAAAAGCATTGTCGACGTGCTCAAAGTGAAGCTGTTGCCCGAAGAACTGGCGACAATTACAAACCGCTCGACCGACAACCTAGAGGCTTACGAGACGCTGTTGATGGGCAGGTCGTTCCTCAATAGGGGAATCGAGACCAAGTTTATCAAAACAGCGCAGCGACTGTTTGCCAGAGCTGTTGAAATTGACCCAAATTATGCGCGCGCTTATGCCGCTTTGGCTGATTGTGAGTGGCTTCTGTTGACTTGCAACGATCCCGACGCCAGCTTCGAGGCAGTCCTTTCCAACAGCACACGGGCGCTGGAACTTGAGCCAGGTCTCGCCGACGCCCACGCATCACGCGGCGGGGCCTTGTTCGTAAATGGCCGGTATGCCGAGGCGGAAGTGGAGTTCGAGCGAGCTTTAGAGTTAGACGCCAGTTCTTCCGATACCTATTTCTCTTACGGCCGGAATTGTTTCATTCAAGGTCAATACGAGAAAGCTGCCGCGCTGTACCAGCGTGCCGTATCGTTGTCACCCGATGACTATCGGGTCTGGACCAATCTAAATATGGTCTATGTTTCACTTGGCCGCAGCGACGACGCCAAGGAAGCAGCAAGGCAAGTTGTGCTGGGAGTGGAAAAGGAAGTCAAAGCGCATCCCGATAATGCCACCGCGCTATGTTACGGCGCCTCAATGCTGGCGGAAATTGGCGAGATTGAACGCGCGCTGTCGTGGGTCTCCCGTGCTGAAATGTTCGCCGGAGACAACATTGCGGTTCAGTACAACATAGGCTGTTTTTATGCGAGGCAGGGCAAGGCGGAACAGGCTATCGATTGCCTGGAACGTCAGCTAACTGCATCACATGCCTACCTCATTTTACGCATGCCTTGGATGCGCCAGGATAGCGACCTCGACTCGCTCCGCTCTCATCCCCGTTATGTCGCGCTTGTCAATCGGATGGGGGCCCAAATAGCCGCGACTGGGGCTCGAATATCAGCAGGCCACGAGCAGAGTGAAGCAACAACCCTGAATATGAAGCCCAGAAAATGAGCTGGTTGAGGCAAGTCCGTTCCTGGCGCAACTACGCCCTCAAGCGCGGTCGCCGGTAATGTCCGCTGTCAGGTGGTGGCACAACTAACTTTAACGGCCGACATGAGGCGCTAAGCGGACAATCGCTTAATCCCAGCCCTGCTAAATCGAGCCGGCCATTCGCAGGCTGCAGGCGGGAGGCCATACTTCGGAAAGCCATCTGCGGCCGCGACGGGCATTTGTGACCGTCCTTGACCACACATTTCAACCCAGAGCGGCGCCATCAAAGCTTCAGCTTCGCCCTTAGCGCATCAATTCGCTTGGAGGCCTCTGCTTTGCTAAAATCTTCGGCGTAATTTTGTCGTCGTCCGCCTGTTCGCACAATGTTTTGAGGTAGGAAGCCTGCGACGGAGTCATTGGCTCGTCACCAGTCGTCCACTCGTCAGGATCCTTCTTGATCTCGTCGCTTTTTGCACGGTCTGAGGCTTGCATTTCGTTCTCCTCATTCGGAACGACAGAACGCGTTTGATCTGCTTTTGTTCCTGTTCTAAGCCGCCGTATGCATTTGGCAGGCTAGGAACGAGGTAGGCCGCCAGGAAACATTTCTCCGGGTTTGTGATTAGGAGCGCATGGCCCGCTTCTTCTTCGATCTAACCGACAACGGAACCTCATTCCCGGACACGGAAGGCACCGACCTTCCAAGCCTAGAAGCTGCCGAAGACGAGGCGGCAAGGGCGCTGCTCGAAATAGCTCGAGACAACATGCCCGATGGCGCGTACCGCCAAGTCGTATTGCATGTTCATGACGGTACGAGCGCCCCAGTTTTTGTTGTAAAGGTCACGTTCGAGCTAATGCGCAACGGGTCTCTACCTGCCCGATCAGTCTGATTCCGTACAAGCATTTATTATTGAAAGATGGCCTTCAGCGGGCTTACAAATTCGGCTTGACCATTACTTTCAGGGGAGGCTGCGCTGGATTGCGTGAAGCCAAATGGCTTGCTCACCCTAGCGTTGAATTGGTCGAAGCCTGCGGAGAATGGCAGGTCCATGTAGTCGAAGACGGGCAGGAAAAATCCCTTTCATTCGACCTTAAGGCCTTCGCAGTCGCCTTTGCTGAAGGCCAGCGAATACGCCTGCATCTCGACAAGATCGTGCGACTGTAACGGCGATGGAGAGGCCACCAGATTTGCGCCCTTTTGGCCGCTACCAGTCCCGCCAATGGAGTGTGCTGTCCGCTGCCGCGAGGTCGACCACTGCCCAGCATAGACGTTCCATCACTCCATACGATGCCCAGGATTCCTGAGTGCGAAGAGGGAACTCTTCCAGCATCTCGAAGTTCGGGCTCGCACAGGAGAACCGAGATGCCCATCAATACAGCTGCCAACGACAATCGTCTTGCGAGCAAGAGGCCGGTCAAGGCGACCGAAGCCACGCTTAAAAATCAAATAGAAGAGGCCAGAGCGCGGCTTAGATACAAAATGGCACGGCGGGCGATGAAACTTAAGGCGAGACACTGAGATGCCGTGGTCGAGCGATGATAGGCGTAACGAGCAGGCAACAGCGGCTGCGGCACTTATTGTAGAAAAAGAAAGGGCCGAACGCGTTGCCAAAACTGCGCGGTTGAAAGAAGCCCGTCTGGCACAGGAACCAACCGTGCCATCGCCGATGAGGCGCAACTCAAAAGCTACGAAGAAGGTGCGCCGGATTTTTGTGGCAGGCTAGGAGGTGCATGACTCGCAATCACAACCGCCCAGCAGGAGCGCAGGTGGCTGCCTGTTGGCAGGCCCAACGATGCCTATGGCGGCTTCACGCGCTCGCACGACCTAGAATGAAACGGGGTAACCTCAAAGCCCGCTCAGCTTCTTCTGAAGGGTGATGCTCAAGCTAAGCAGCCGTTCACCAGTCTCGTCCCTGACAAAGATCGCTAATTGCTGGCCATCGAGGTCCTTAAGGAATTCTCGCGCCAAATCTCTGAGCCCCTCCATGCCCTCTCGGCATGCTGCCTCTATCCCATCACATTCGATCCCCTCATCATCTTTCATGACCTCGTCGCGGACACTGCTGTCAAAGAAATATCTCGCCATGGAACACCTCTATTACCACAACGCTTCAGCGGCCCTTTGGTGCAGATAGGTGCCATCAAAATCCCCGGCGCGAACGAGCCCAGCCCAGTCGGTTGCATGAAAACGCGAGCCCACAGTGGATATCAGACCGTCGCGTCTAAGATCCTGAAGGATTCGGTTGACGTGCACGGTGGAAAGGCCAAGCGCATCGCCAAGCGCAGCCTGCGTTATCGGAAGGCGGGCCACATGATCTTCGATGCGGCCGACCGCGCGGAGGCGGACAATGAGTTCGCACAAAATGTGAGCCATGCGAGCATAGCCGTCGCGTCTTCCGACGTTGGTGACCCACTCTCGATAGATCGCCGCGTCAACTACTGTCGAGCGCCAAAGGACGGTCGTTATCGAAGGATGCTGGTCGCAAATAGCGCGAAGAGCGTCATGCCTCATGAAGCCCACCTGAGAGGCCATCAGAGGCGTAAAACTGCAATCCATAACGGACAGGTGCAGTCCATGAAGGTCGGGAATGTCGCCGGGAACAAAAAAGGAGGTGATTTGGCGTTTGCCGTCGCCTGTCATTTTTGTCGACCCTATCAAGCCGTCCAGAACAACAAACGAAAGCGTCGGACGGTCGCCCTCGCGCAGAATGTCTGCGTTGGCCTGATATTCCTTCTCCTGAATTGCCACGTTTCCCAAGATCGCAGTGTCTGATGGTCCGAGGTCAGAGATCGTCTGGAGCTTGCGGATCAAAATGTTTGAGGAGGGAATTTTTGTCATCAAGAACCTGATTGGGTTGGTGCCCAACTTACAGTGGGCACTAATGTTCCCCCGCTGCCCAGCCCGAAGAGAGGACAGCCAGTGGTCGGCATTACGACCCTAACGGGAGCTGGACGGTGTTCGACGTGTTTACCGGGCAGCCAGCGGATGCATGGGGGGCACCGGCAGAATACCTTAATCAGGGCTACGCCGAGGATTTGGCAGCCCTCCTGAATTCAGAAGACCTCAAGCGTCGTTTGTCGCAAGGGAGAGTCGCCTGATGGCAGACACCGACAGGTCCGGCGCGGGTCAGTTCCGGCTGCCAGTAGATATTCCGGTTCAGTACCTATGCATCCGGGAATGGGGACCGAGCGCAAACGCATGCCGTGGCCACTCTGTATTTTTAGGCAGACTCGAGGTGCATGACTATCATAGGTGATTGTGCCTGCGGGTGACGCTGCGTAATGGACAGCTCACAGTAGCTTCCGAGAGAGGACCGTATGTTGTATCCGGGTCGATTTTTGGGGCCGAGCGATATCGTGAAGCTTGCCCACGTGTGTGAGACGGTCTGCAATGAGCGCGGCGTAGCGCTTGCTTCGCAGAACGGAGAGCGCATAGCTGCACACGTACTCCGGCTTTTTATGAATGGCATGACCGCGGAGAGCGAACTGCTCGACGCTGAGAGGAACTGGGCTAGGCGGCCTGACCTGTCGCGACAGGAAATTCCTGCCAACTACGCGGACATGAGGAACGCCGCGTGACTCGTACTCCTCAAATGAGGGGTAGCGGTCTCTTGTGTCGCCACCATGAGCGAAAGGGCCGTGTCCCTTGAAGACCTTGGAGTCGAGGCCATCAGCGTCGCTGGCCTTGCCACCACAGGCGTTTGCCAGCGAAGGCTCCATCTACTGGAACCGGAGTTGTCAGTCGGTTGAGAGTAGGTGCCCGCCGCTCTCGCGAAATGGCGGGCACTGTGTTGCCGGAGCCGCCCATGCAGTTTGGTGAGATCGTCGCGAATTTGTGCGCAACCGTTTTCCTACTGAGCCTTGCGGCAATCGTGTTCCTACTGTTCGGGAAACCGATTTGGCCGGAACGGATGGGCCTCATGGTGATTGTCCGATTGTCCTGCCTGCGGATGCAATGCAAACCGGTGCCGTCAAGACCATGCATCTGATTTGCCACACAGTGTTGATGTCAAAGTCGCTCAGCCGCGACCGGTTGGCCGCTGACGGAGATTTCCATGGTCGGTGGCAGTGAAAGCAGGAGGACGAAGCTGGATCGGCTCGCCTCGTCCGTCCCAAAGCATGAATTCGAATTTCTGATGAAGCTTGGCAAAATCACCCGCGAGGAAACGATCTGGCGCGCAACGCCGCTCGGCGAGCTTAACCGAGCCGTTGCTGCGCGGGATTTCCTAGCGCGTCAGGTCCAATGTCCGACCTTGTCAGTACGGGCAAACCCGAACGCGTTCCTGCACCCGGTGGTGATGACGCCAATGCCTCACCCACCTCACGTGGCAACGGCCATAGTGCCGATGCCGGTAGTAGTAGCGATGCGGGTAGCGGGCAACGTAGCCGGGATAGTAATCGCGATAGCGGGGGCCGTAATAGCGGCCGCCATAGTCGTAAAACGGGCCGCCGCCGTAGAAGGGGCCACCGCCGAATGGGCCGATGCCGCCGAACGGACCAAAAAAGCCCATGCCGGGGCCGAAGAACTGCGCATCCGCAGGCATGACCGTGACTGCGGCCGAGGCGACGGCAATCACCGAAGCAAGTAGCAGGTTTCTCATAGCAACCTCCCAGAGAGCCGATCACCCAGTAAACCTCCGCAGGGGCCGTATGTTCCCAATCGCTAATATTCTCTGCGCGCCATCTGCAAGTAACCTTCGTCAGGAGAGCATACTTTGAACCACTCCGCTGGCTTCATAACGCCCGTCGCTCCAGGAACCCGACTCAGCCGTTACGCCTCTGTCTTTGAGCATTTTAGACGATTGCATCCTGACCGTTGTTTGTCAGGAATGACAGAGAGGCAGGCTTGCCACTGGCCGTGATGCCACCTGAGCGAAGTCCGAAGCTGTTCAAAGCGGGGCCGCTCCGGGCCGCTCCGGGTGCACCGTCGCAGAACCCGAAGGGATGATGCCCGGCTTGCCTCGATGGCGGAGTGGGATTCGGCTCTTCAGCCGAGGCGTCTGAAGAATGTCCGACCTGCAACATCCTAAGCAATTGGGACCGAAGTCCGATGTCGCCGTAGCCATTGGTCCCAGCGCGCAACAAACACCCGCCGAGCGCATTTGCCATACGGACTGGCGACCATGAGTCCCTTCGTCGTCAGTTTGGTCGAACACCCGCCGCATCGGCGGCGGGTGTTCATTTGCCACGGAGCGAGCGATGCAGATCGGCGAAATTATCGCAAACCTATTAGCCGCCGTTCTGTTGATATGCGCGATCGCAGCCATATTCCTCGTAGCCGGAAAGCCGCTATGGCCAATTCGCGAGGCCAAGATGGTCATAGTGCTGCCACCGGACGCAATCGCGACGGCTTCCATCAGCGCGCCGACGCATCCCCCTCTGCCCGATAGAGTCGATACCAGAATCGTGCAACCCAGACCCCGACAGCACTGATTGCTGTAGGCTTGGCTTGCGGGGTTCTTCTCTTTCGACGTCGGAGTTGATTCACGGTCTCCCCCAAAAATTCAAAGGCATTTCGTCGGCGAAGAGCAGAATGCCTGTCGCGTCGCCTGACAGGGAACAAACCTGAATCTGGAGAGTTAATAGAGCCATTCAGCGGGCGACAACCCAAATGCGGCCGCCGTTTTGGCTGGCAGGAGCACCACTGCGTGTTTCCGGTCGACCTGCTCGCGGTCAGCCGGAAGTTGGTTGACGAGGGCGTGCCCCCGACATCGTACCACCGGGTAGGCTTTCGTGATCGGGACCTGCATTTCGCCTTTGGCGTGATTGCGAAACACGGCGACCGCAGCGATCTTGGCAGGCTGCGGCGTGTAACTGCAGATCACCCGTTTGCACAAAAGGCCGTTGAGGTCATCCGCGCAATCGAGACATCTGCAGCCGCCGCCAGCGGATAGAGGCTATGGCCGAGCCAGGCGGAGTCTGCATCTCCGGAACCGCATTCGATCATGCCGTCCACAAGGTGGATGTCGGCTTTGCCGTCTTGGCGAACAGCGCCTCAAGAACATCGCCGATCGGGTTCGCGCGTATCGGCTTCTGCTGGATCCCGCAGCCTCGGGCAAGGTAGTAGCTGAGCGCCTGCTGCGCGCTGCGGCCCACGATGCGCTGCAGCGCTTCGTCTGCTGTACCAACAAGGTCGGCGCGAACATGGTCCCGGCGCTGTTCGATCCCGCCGAGGTCGCCGGCCGGCGGCTCAGCGACGTGCGCATCTATTATTCGCGCCGGACCGGACCAGTGAAGCGCAGCCAACGTCACAAAGCATCGCGAACGGCTCCACGGCATCGTGGACCTCACAGGTGTGCCCGAACCGCAGTTGCATGCGAAGTTTCTGGCCTGGGACTCCGACCACGTCGTCGTCAGCAGTCTGAATTGGGGGTCCCAGTCAGGACTCGAGGACAACCCGCTCGATGAAATCGGCCTCTATCTTGAGGGTACCCAAGTTGGCGACGTGGTTGCTCGAGACCTTCGAGCGTGAACTCGAATGAGATGGGCGCGGCGCTCTGCTATTTCAGGCGTGCCGTATCCTCGTAGTTGGGGAGCTGGCTGCAGCCCAGAAAACGGCGATTGGCGGTTCCGGTCCGCTCGACCAAGTAACCGGCCCGACACCCCGGACACTGGCGCAGAAGGTCGCCGGCGACAGTCTCGAAGCGGAGGTTGTCACCAGCGATCTCGGAGAGCTCTCGGATGTATCGGGATGGTTCCCGGGCGTTCCCCATCGTGGAAGCTTGCGGATTTGGCTATCACGGCCGAACTTCGGGGCATCCTGTTTTCCTCGCTGCGCCACGCAGGCGGCACCAACCTAGTGGTCTTTCCGGCCAATCGTTCGGCTGAGGGCATGACTCGGGCAACGCCCGATCAAAATACCTGGTCCTCAAGATTATGGCCCCTAGCCTTCTCCCTCTTCGGCGCCCCTCTCCCCAACAAGCCCCACCGGAATATCTCCCGCCAGCAGCTTCTCCTTCGACAGCAGGCCAGCATCCTCGAGCGCCTCGAAATCCGGCAGCTGGCGCAGCGTGTCGAGCCCGAACTGCGACAGGAAGTTTTTCGTGGTCACATAGGTATAGGGCGCCCCTGGCTGCGGCGAGCGCGGCCCCGAGGCGATCAGGTCTTGCGCGCGCAGCACGCCGATCAGGTCACGCGACACCTCCTTGCCGAAAAAGCTCGACAGCTCGCCCCGGGTGATCGGCTGGAAATAGGCGATGCACATCAGCACGAGCGCCTCCGCCTGCGACAGTTCTTTTGCCTCTTTTGCCTCTTTTGCCCCCTCGCCCGCTGCCGTGCCGAAGGCGGCGCGGATGGCGTCGCCAAAAATCTTCTTGGTCCGGTGCTGCCAGCCGCCGGCGACCGCGACCAGCTCGTAGGGGCGCCCGGCGAGCTCGGCGCGAATGTCGTCGATGATCAGCTCGATGTTGCAGTTTCTTCCCACCACCCGCGCGAGGACACTGCGTGTCACCGGTTCATTTGCCGCAAAGATCACCGCTTCGACGCGGCCCATCCATTCGCGCCAGCGCAGCTCTGGCGGCAGGTGGTCCAATTCGGTGTCGAGCAGCACAGGCTGTTCGTTCGGCTTGCGGCGGGCGAAGGGTTCGTTCATCGCTACAGCCCAAACAGCCGGAAGCTGGTGCGGCCAGAGAGCTCGCGCACGGCATCCGATTGCTGCAGCCGCTCGAACAAGCGCCGCGCCGCAAAACGGGACAGGTTTTTGGTCGTCAGCGAACCGGAGACGGCGTCTTCACTGAGCAGCAGAAAGATTACGTCGCCAGCGCCTTTCGCGCGCAGCTTTGGCGCTACCGCCAGGAGTCTTTCGGCGCGGCGCGACAACTCGGCAGCCAGCCGGCAGGACTCCGCCGCCGCTTGTACCAGCGCAACGCAGACGGCGCGCTCAAAACGGTTTTCGCCGGGTCGGATGCGCTTGCCGCCGGCCTCGCCGCGGAAGGCCGGGCCAAAGGCTTGCGCCATCAGCAGCGGCAGCGGCCGCGGCCAGCGCAGGTTCTTTGCCAGCACCAGGTCGGCCAGCCACCAGGCCAAAAGCTCGGCATCGGGGCGCATGGCCACGACCTCAGCGGCGATCGCCGCGGCAGCGAACGGGGCCGGCCGCCGCGACTCTGCTAGGGTATCGACCTCCACGCAAAGCGCGGCGATCGCTGCGCCGTCCCAATGGAGGCCAAGCTGGTCGAGTATCTTCCCGAGCCGGTCAGGGGTAGCGACGGGCGGCTCCCCGGCCAACTGCCGCCAGGCGCCAAAGATGGTGCCGGCGGGTCCGGGGTCGGACCCGGCTTGGCGCAGATACCAGGCGTCGCGTAGGGCGGCCCCGTCCTCGGCGCGGCCGGCGAGCCGCATGCTGGCGGCGGCGCAGCGA